>JBBDSM010000193.1:13203-14392 GCA_040904945.1 Gemmatimonadota bacterium | reverse complement strand
GCTCAGTACGCCATCGCGTAGATGATGAGGTTCAGGAAGAGCCGGGACGCGAAGGTCGAGTAGGACAACGGGTAGCTGGGGGACTCCGCCCACTCGAGGGCGTCGCCGAGGTCGGTGTTCCAGTTGATGGCCACGATGAGGCGCCCGGTCCGGTCGAAGATGCCGCGCAGATGCGCCTCGTAGCCGTCCTGCTCCCAGGTCCGCGCGCCGGGGATGCCGCGGGCGACCGCCTGGCCGTTCCCGACGTTCGGCACCTGGACGATGTCCTCGTCGATCTCGTAGTAGGAACGGAACACGGCGTGGTCGCGCGGCACGTCTACGATGGCGTGGTCGGGGAGCACGCGCCCGAGCTGGTATTCCACGTTGCGCCATTCCCGGGTACCCCAGAAGTCGTCCAGCATCAGGAAGCCGCCGGCGAGCAGATAGTCTCGCAGCCCCCGGACCTCGGCGTCGGTGAGGTCCGCATATCCCCACTCCAGGCTGTAGAGGAACGGAAAGCGCCGGAGATCGGGATCGGCGAGCGAGACCGGACGCTCCCACTCGCAGGCGTCGAGGTTCGAAAGCCGCGTGGCGACACGGGCCATGACGCGGTCGGCATTCGGATAATCGATCGACCATCCAGGACCCCGGTCTCCGAGCCGGTCCCCACCTCCGCCGAAATAACCGCCTCCGCGGTAGCCGGTGTACATCGCCCGCACGAAGTAGAACTGATACGGTCGAGCCGGCTCACCCGGCAGCGGCTTCCGGTATCCGTCGGGCATGACCTCCATTTCCGACAGGCGCGTGGGGCCCGGTCCACACGTCCAGGCCGTCGACGACGACGGGAGTAGTGGCCCGGGCGCCGCGGAGTCGTGGAGGGCCGGACCGGGCAGAGCCGGTTCCGCTCGCCAAGCCCCCGCGAGTCCGCCAGCCGTCGCGAGCGCGGCGGCGAGGCCCCCGGCCACGACGAGCGCACGCCCCGTCATCGAGGACGACTCCTGGAGCGCGCGACGCTTTCGGACATAACCACGACTCCTTGTGGGTAACCTTCTAGTCCCTACACCCTTCGACACTCCGGGGTCGCACGATCCGTGCCTCTCAGGGGATCGGCTGCGGCACCCTCCGGGCCACGTGGAGTATGAAGCGCACGTCGACCACTACCCGAGAGCCCACCGGATGCCGGCAGCTCCGTACCTGACATCTCGTCTCG
>JBBDSM010000193.1:0-13103 GCA_040904945.1 Gemmatimonadota bacterium | reverse complement strand
GGGTGGTACAGGATCGGCCAGGTCACGGGGAACAGCGACGGCACGCTCGAGGTGCCTGCGGCCATCGGCTCGCCCGCCGGCTTCCTCCGGCTCCGCGTCCACGCGATCGGGTCCCCGGATGCGTCCGATTACGTCACCGACGCCATCTCGGCCGGTCGGGGCGACGTCGTCGTGCTTCGCGTGGCTCCGGTGCTCCGCATGTCGAGCTGGTCGGTCCGATAGGCGGAATGACCGATTCGCTCGTTCCACTGATCCCGATCCTGCTCGGGCTCGCGGCCCTCTGGGTCGGAGTCGCGCTGCTGCTGCACGGCGCCACCCGCATGGGAAGCCGGGCGCCGCGATGGGAGATGCTCGTCGGGCTCACCCTGGCTGCGCTCGCTCCGGTGCTTCCCGAGATCGGGGTCTCCTTGTCGGTGGCCGCGTCGAACGCGTCGGCCGCAGCGGTGTCCGGACTCGTGGTCGGGACCGTGCTCGGGAGCGTCATCGCCCGGGCGACCTTCGTGCTCGGGTGTGGAGGCTTGTTGGGGGTGGCGGGGCCGCAACCGCCCGAACCGGCGACCCGCCCGCCGCTGGTGCTCGGGGCGGTCGCTCTGGTCGCGATCCTCTCCCTCGACGGATCCCTGGGGCCCATCGACGGCGGCGCTTTGGTGTCGCTCGGCGTCGTGAGCCTCGGCCGCCGCGTCCGGGTCCGAGCCGCCAGGAGAACCGGCTCCGGCGCCCGCCACGGTCTCCTCCCCGACCCGTTCGTCATCGTGTCGGGCCTGGTCGTGGCCACGCTGGCGGCGTGGCTGCTCGCGCCGCGCGCAATCACCCTGTCGGACGCCTGGGGTATCGACCCGATGCTGGTCGGCCTGCTCGTGCTCGGTGTCGGGGCTAGCCTTCCCGAGCTCGTGCTCGCCGTGAATGCGGCCACGCGGGGCGAGCCGGAGCTGTCGGCCTCGTCCGTGCTGGCCAACGGCACGCTGGGGCTCCTGCTCCCTCTGGGCCTGGCAGGCCTCATCCAGCCGCTCTCCGTCGACCGACTGGCGCTCCTGCTGGACCTGCCAGCGCTCGGAATCGTGATCCTCTGCCTATGGGCATGGGACCGCCGGGGCGCCCAGGTCGCGGGAGCGCGCGCGGCGGCTCTTCTCGCGGCCTTCCTGATCTACGTGATCGCCCGCATGGCGTCGAGCTGGCTCTGACGAGCCCGCTGGTGCGACCAGCCTGCGCTACGGTGCGTCCGGATCTTCCAGCCGCCGCAGATACTCGAAGGGATAGATGCCCGTGCTGTGGCCGTCGCTCCACATGAACTGGAGCGCGTACCGCCCCACGTAGTGGATCTCCGTCGGATACACGCCGGGGTCGACCATCTCGGGGACGAGCATGCGCTCGCCGGTCATCTCGTCCACGCACCCGGCGCAGGGGCAGCGCAGTCGCAGGTCCCGCGGAGCATGCTCGGTAACGAAGCCGTCTTTCCATCGGATACGGAGTCGGGCTCCGTCCTCCGTGGGGACGATTTCTTCCGGGACGAAACGCTCCCGGTCAGCCACGGGCGTCGTCCACCCGTCGTAGAAGCACGCTCGCGAGCGCCCGGAACGCCTCGCCCCGATGGCTACGCCCGTCCTTCTCCTCGGCCGAGAGCTCGGCGAACGTCCGTCCGAGCTCGGGCACGAGCACGTGCGGGTCGTATCCGAATCCGCCGTCTCCCCGCGGCTCGTCCACGACCCGGCCTTCGGCCGTGCCTCGCGTGACGATGCCCGTCTCGTCCGTGCGCCCGTCGAGCATCACCGCCACGCAGACGTAGCGTGCGGTCCGGTCTGCGGCGTCCACACCGCGCAGCCGCTCCACCAGGTATCTGTTGTTCGCCTCGTCCTGTCCCCGACCCTCCGCGAGCTCGGCCGGCGCGAACCGCTTGCTTCGCACGCCGGGAGCACCGTCCAACGCATCGACGACGATGCCCGAGTCGTCGGCGACCGTGGGTATGCCGGTTTTCCGGAAGAAGTAGGCGGCCTTGGAGCGCGCGTTCTCCTCGAACGTGTCGTACGGCTCCAGCCCTTCTTCCTCGGGCGCTTCAGCAACGCCGGCGTCGTCGAGGGACAGGACCTCGAGGTTGGGGATATCAGCCAGGATCCGGCGGATCTCGCGCATCTTGCCCGCGCTTCTGGTGGCGACGAGGAGCTTCCCCGGCCCGGAGGTCATCACGGTCGCAGGGCGCGCGCCTGGGCGGCGAGCAACGCCTCGATGCCCGAGGTCGCGAGATCGAGCAGCGCGTCGAGCTCGTCACGACGGAACGGATCACCTTCGGCCGTTCCCTGCACTTCCACGAGACCGCCGCTCTCCGTGCCGACCACGTTCATGTCGACCTGCGCCCCGACGTCCTCGCGGTAGTCGAGGTCCAGGCGGGGCGTACCGTCGACGATGCCGACGCTCACCGCCGCGACCCGCTCGCGCACGGGATTCCGCTCGATGAGACCTTCGCCGAGCATCCACCGGCCGGCGAGAACCAACGCTACGCAGGCACCGGTGATCGAGGCCGTCCGCGTCCCGCCGTCGGCCTGGAGCACGTCACAGTCGACCGTGACCGTGTACTGACCGAGCGCCTCCATGTCGGTGACGGAGCGGAGCGAGCGCCCGATCAGCCGCTGGATCTCCTGCGTGCGTCCTTTCGGGCCGTTCCGCTCCCGCCTGGACCTCGTGTGGGTCGCGCGGGGCAGCATGGCGTACTCACTGGTGACCCACCCGGCGCCGCTCCTGAGCCGCCAGTCGGGAACGCCTTCGACCACGGAGGCCGTGCAGAGCACACGGGTATCCCCGGTGGAAATGGTGCACGAGCCCTCGGCATAGGGTGCCACGCCCGTCTCGATCGTGATCGCACGCGGCTCGTCGAGCCGTCTTCCATCGGGGCGGTCAGCCATCCCCAGTCTCCCTGATTCGTCGCAGCAGTGCCGTCGTGGAGTAGCCCTCCACGAACGGTATGATTTCCACGCGGCCCCCAGCGCCTTCGACCGCCTCGCGGCCAACGACCTGATCGGGCCGGTAGTCTCCGCCCTTCACCAGCACGTCCGGCAGGAGCGCCTCGATGAGCGCGGCGGGTGTATCCTCGTCGAAGAGACACACGGCGTCCACCGACTCGAGGGCGGCGAGCACGAGCGCGCGAGCGTCCTCCGCCACGAGCGGGCGGTCCGCGGCCTTCTCGAGCCGGCGAACCGACGCGTCGGTGTTCACGCCGATGACGAGCGCGTCCCCGAGCGAACGCGCCCGGGCCAGATACGTCACGTGGCCCGGGTGCAGGAGATCGAAGCACCCGTTCGTGAAGACCAGCCGTCCGGGGCGCGGGCGGCCGAACCGGAACACGAGCGCGTCCCTCGACAGCACCTTGTCCGCGGGGGCTCTCATGCGCCGCGCCTCATGCGAAGCACCTCATTCGGGCGCCCTCATGCGGAGGCCGCTGCCGCGAGCAGGTCGAGCCCACCGCGCTCGATCAGCTGCTCGCCGGTGCGGCGTCCCGCGGTCGCCGGGTCGTCGAGCCGTCCCGAGTAGTCCGCACGCAGCAGGCGCCGGTCCGCTCGAGCGGGAAGCAGCGCGCGCACCCGGAGGAGCGGTCCGTGGGGTCGCGCCATGACGCCCACCGCGGCGTCCGGCCCCACCGCGAGCACGTCGAGGACCGCGCGCTCGGCCTCGAGCGCCCCCCGGGCGGCGGGTTCATCCAATTCGGCGAGGAGCTCCGCCAGTGCGTCGTCGCCCGAGGCGGCCTGGAGAATCAAACTTCCCCGCCCCACCGCGGTCGCCCAGGAGGTCGGCTCGAACGTCTCGCGGACCATATCCGTGAGCCCGGCCGCGCGGACCTCGCCGACGGGCGCGATCCACGCATCGACATCCCCGCGGTCGAGGAGACCTGCGGCGTCGCGGGGGCCGTCGACCCCTACCACGCGGACTTCCGGGCGGTGCACGCCGAGCATCTCCGCCCGAAGGGCGCCCGAGAGCGCCACCCGGGCCGTGGTCGGAAGCTCCGACAAGCCGGCCGCGCCCTCGGGGCCGGTCACGAGCGCGTCGCGCGGCTCGGCCAGGCCGATGATCGCCGCTGAGCGCGCCGGCATCTCGGCAACGCCCTCCGCGGACGTCAGGCGCAACTCGGCGTCCTGATCGGCCTCTACCACGGTGACGACGAAGCCACGGGTAGCCAGACGACCCGCGAGCCGTTCGGCTTGGCTTCGGAACGGCTCTGCTACCGCAAGTCGTAGGTTCACGCGCGTCGCGCTCGGTTACAGATAGACGATCAGGCTCGCCGCAAGCATGACCGCCACCCAGAGGACCATGCTCCCCGTAGGCCAGGAGCGCGCGAGCGGCCCCACCCTACCGTGCGAGCGGGCGAAACTGTCGATGACCGCGCGCACCCGCCCGAGGCCGGCCGTGACCAGTTGCTCCCGTGCCGCGGTGGTGCGCAGCGCGAACTCGCGCCCGACTGCGGTCCCGAAGCGCCGGTAGAACCAGTCCCAATCCAGGGAAACGGTGAGCGTTCGCTTCATCAGGGGCAACATCACGAAGAACGCGAGGCCCGCGAAGAGCAGCAGCTGGAACTGGCTGACCAGGTGGCTCGCCGTGTACGGCTCGTACTCGACCGGATACGGCAGGATCGAGTAGAGCGGCCCCGGCAGCACGCCGAGCCCGATGCAGAATGCGGCGAACAGCCACATGGGCCAGACCATGTTCTTCGGCGGATCCGACGGGCGGAGCCCCGAGTCCTTCTGGAAGAACACGAACCACGGGAACTTGATGCCGGCGTGCAGGAAGACTCCGGCCGAGGCCGCGGTCAGCACGAACCAGGCGATGGCGATGTGCTCGTGGGCCGCCGCGTCGTTGATCATCGACTTCGAGATGAAGCCCGACGTGAACGGGAACGACGAGATGGCCAGCGCGCCGATGATGCCGGCGATGGCCGTCTGGGGCATGGTGCGGAACAGGCCGCCGAGGTCCGTGCACTTCCGCTTGCCCGTCATGTACAGGACGCTACCGGCCGACATGAGCAGGAGCGCCTTGTAGATGATGTGGCTGAACGCATGCGCGGTGGCACCGTTCAACGCCTCCTCCGTCCCGATCCCGATGCCGGTGACCATGAAGCCGACCTGGTTCACGATCGAGTACGCCAGGATGCGGCGCATGTCGTTCTCGAGCAGCGCGTAGACGATGCCGTAGACGGCCATGTAGAGGCCGACCCAGATGAGGACCTGCGCACCCGGGAAGCCCATCATGAGCGTGAAGACCGCGGTCTTCGTCGTGAACGCCGACAGGAAGACCATGCCGCTCGGGCTGGCTTCCGGATACGCGTCGGCGATCCAGGCGGAGAGCGGCGGCGCGCCCGCGTTGATCAGGAAGCCGATGAGGATCATCACGTTCGCGAAGCTGTCGAGCTGCATCGGCTCGAACACGACCGAGCCCGTTTGGGCGATGTGCGCGGCCACGCCGAACATGAGGACGACGCCGCCGAATACGTGCACCAGCAGATAACGCATGCTCGCGGCGTACGCTTCCGACTGGTCGGACGCCCACAGGACGAGCGTCGAGCCGACGGCCATCAGCTCCCAGAACACGAACATCGTGATCAGGTCGCCCGCGAACGTCACGCCCACCGCGCTGCCGGCGTAGGCGAAGGCCGCGGTGAGCTCGAGCACACGCGCCTGGCGCATGGCGAACACGCCGCCCGCGAACGCCATGATGGCGAAGACCGTGGCGAACACCCGCCCGGTCGCCGTCCAATGGACGGGCATGAGCTCGTAATCGAGGAACGGCATGGTCACCGTGTGCCCCTCGGGGACCATCCACACGGCGGCAAGCGTGAGGAGCGGAAGCCCCATGACCATCAGGTTGCGCAGCCCACCCCGCGTCGCCGGAATCAAGAACGCCCCGGCGATGAGCAGCAGGCCGGGAGGGAACGACACGGTCATCGGTCGCCTCCGGGCAGGTCGTGCTCGTCGGCAGTCGAATCCGCTCCGTAGTAGACGTCCTTCCGTTTCAGGAAGATGCCCAGGAGCTTCGCGCCGACGACCATCGCCACGCAGGTGACGAAGCCGTACCAGGCGTAGAAGCCGAACGTGGCGTCGATGCCGAAGTACTCGTAGTGCTCGACGAAAAAGTCACCGGCGACGATCAGCGCCAGGATCACGGACGACCCGATCCACAGCTTGCGGATGGTCTCGGGCTTCACGAGCCAATGCTCGGGCTCGTCGGGCGCCTTGCGCGGCGGATTTCCGGGCTCGGTCATGCGGCGTGCGTCACTCATGGAGCGCCTCCGACGAGGGCCTTGGCCAGCGCGAGGGGCACTCCGGGGAAGAAGAAGAGAAGAACGGTCAGCCCCGCGGTGATGGTGAGGGCCACGACGATGGGCCAGGGCGCCTCACCATGGTCGTGCGCGCCGTGGTCGTCGCCGCCTCCACCGACGTACGCCGGGGCCTGGGCCTCCTCCGCCTGGAAGAAGGCCATGTAGATGATCGGCACGAAGTACGCGGCGTTGAGCAGCGTCGAAGCGACGAGGATGGCGAGCACCAGCATGTGCTGCGATTCGAAAGCCCCGAGCATCATGTACCACTTGCTGATGAAGCCTCCCGCGGGCGGCAGGCCGATCATGGACAACGCGCCGACGGCGAACGCACCCATGGTCCACGGCATCCGGCGGCCGATGCCCCTGAGCTGGCTGATCTCGGTCTTGTGGGCGGCCGTGTAGATGGAGCCCGCCGCGAAGAACAGCGTGATCTTGCCGAACGCGTGCGCGACGATGTGCAGTGCGGCACCTGCCGCGGCCATGGGCACGAACATGGCCGCCGCGAGCACCACGTAGCTCAGCTGACTGACGGTGGAGTACGCGAGCATGCGCTTCAGGTTGCCCCGGGTCATCAGGATCCGGAGCGCCACGATGGAGCCGGCGAGGACCGTGAACCCGGAGGCGTAGACCAGCCAACCGGTGCCCGACTGCATCGCCAGGAAGTCGAGACCGAAGACATACACGACGACCTTCACCACGCTGAACACGCCGGCCTTCACGACGGCCACGGCGTGGAGGAGCGCCGACACGGGCGTCGGCGCGACCATCGCGGCCGGGAGCCAACGATGGACCGGCATGATCGCGGCCTTGCCGATGCCGAACATGAAGAGCGCGAGCAGAACGCCGACCAGCGGGCCCTCGACATGCCCCGCGAGGATGCCGCCCTGCTGGAAGTCCACCGAGCCGGTGAGCACGTACGTCCAGATGATGCCCAGGAGGAGCAACCCCACCGACGTCGAGATCAGGATGCCGAGATAGACCCGGCCCGCCTTCATCGCGTCCTCGGTCCCCTTGTGCGTCACCAGGGGATACGTGGAGACGGTGAGGATCTCGTAGAAGACGAAGAGCGTGACCAGGTTGCCGGAGAAGGCGATACCTATGGCGCTCGCGATGGCCACCGCGAAGCAGATGTAGAAGCGGGTCTGCTTCTTCTCGTGGTTCCCCCGCATGTACCCGATGGAGTACAGCGAGTTGACCGGCCAGAGCAGCGCCGCCACTCCGGCGAAGATCATGCCCAGCGGCTCGACTTCGAGCATGAGGCTGATCCCCGGAATCATCTCGACGAGCGTGACCTGGGGACGTCCACCCGCCAGGACTTCCGGGACGATCGACCCGACGATGACGAGAAGGATGCCCGCCGTGACGAGCGTGACCGTCTCGCGGAGATTCGGGTTCGAACCGGTGAGCGCGATTCCGAACGCCCCGATGGTCGGGACGGCGAGGGCGAGCACCATCAGCATCTCGGTGCTCACGGCGTGCCTCCGAGCAGCATGCGCGCAGCCTGACCCGCGACGCCGGACGTGAACGTCGCGTCGATCCCGAAGTAGAAGTTGGCCACGATCAGTGCCCAGGTCGGGAGGAGAAGACCGAGCGGGGCTTCCTGAATGGTATCGTCTTCACCAGCGAAGTCCTTGAAGTACGCGGCCTCTACGACCTTCCAGATGTAGACGACCGCCATCAGCGACGTGATGAGCACCAGCACCGCGACCGGCCACCAGCCGAGCTCGAGGGCGCCGGAGATCAGGTACCACTTGCTGATGAACCCGACCGTGGTGGGAACGCCGATGAGGCTCAGGCCGGCCAGAACGAAGGACGCCATGGTCCACGGCATCTTCCGGCCGAGGCCCTGCATGGCTTCGATGTGGACGGACCCGATGCGGTAGAAGACCGCGCCGATCGCCATGAAGAGAGCGCCCTTCATGAGGGCGTGGTTGAACATGTGCACGATGGCAGCCGTGAGGCCCGTCACCGAAGCCATGCTCACACCGAGAATCATGTACCCGATCTGAGCCACCGACGAGTACGCCAGCATGCGCTTCACGTTGACCTGGAAGATGGCGACCAGCGACATGCTGAAGATCGCGACCAACGCGAGGGGCATGAACACCAGGTCCACCTGCATCCGGTCGAACGCGAAGGCCGCGCCGAACACGGTGAAGAAGAACCGGAGCATCATGTAGACCGCGACTTTCGTGGCCGTCGCGGCAATGAACGCCGTCACTGCGGAGGGCGCGTAGGTGTAGGCGTTCGGGAGCCACAGATGGAGCGGGAAGAGCGCGAGCTTCAGGCTGAATCCCACGGCCAGGAACGCGAAGGCGACGGGGATCGTGCGCTGGTCCATGACCGCGGGGAGCCGCTCGGCCAGGTCGACCATGTTGAGCGTGCCCGTCATCGCGTACATGAGCCCGATACCGATGACGATGAAGGTCGCGCCGACCGAACCCATGATGAGGTACTGGAAGGACGACACCAGCGCCCGCCGGTCCTGCCCCATCGCGATGAGCGCGTAGGCCGACAGCGACGAGATCTCGAGGAAGACGAAGACGTTGAAGACGTCGCCCGTGACCGAGATGCCGAGGAGACCCGTCAGACTCAGGATCCACGCCGCGTAGAAGAGCGGAATACGGTCGCGCTCGACCTCCCGCTCGACGCTCCTACGTGCGTAGAGCACCGCCACGGCCCCGATGGCCGCCACGATGAACGCGACGAACGCGCTCACTGCGTCGATGCGGTACTCGATGCCGATGGGCGGCGCCCACGACCCCATGTCGTAGCGCAACACCCGGCCGCCCTGCACCTGCGCGAGCAGGCCGCCCGCCGCGAACAGCGCCCAGAACGAAGCCGCCACCGCCACCAGCCACGAGAGCGTGGGGCGGTTGAGGAGCGCGGCCAGCGGAGCCGCGATCAGCGGGACCGCGACGAGAAGTACCGGAAGGTGCTCGATCACAGGCTCTCGTCCTCGATCTCGTCTTCTTCGATGGTTCCGTAGGCCTCATAGATCCTCACCGTCAGCGCGAGGCCGACGGCGGTCGTCGCCACACCGACGACGATCGCGGTGAGGATGAGGACGTGGGGAATCGGGTTGGAGTAGACCACGTCGTCCGCTCCGGAGATCAGATACGGCGGGGTGCCGCCGCTGATCTTGCCCAGGCTGATGTAGAGGATGAAGACGGAGGCCTGGAAGATGTTCAGGCCGATCAGCGTCTTCACGAGGTTGCCCCGGGCGATGAGGATGTAGAAGCCCGTCATCATGAGGAAGATGACCGCCCAATAGTTGAAGAGCCCCAGTGCTTCCATGTCAGCTCTTCTCCCGGCCGGCGAATGCGTAGAACAGCCCGACCATCACCCCGAACACCGTGGTGATCACTCCGAACTCGATCATGAGAATGCCGTAGTGCTGACCGGACGCCGGATCGGGTCCGAGGACGTTGTAGCCGAGGAAGTTCTCCCCCAGCGCCATCGCCAGGAATCCCGTTCCCGCGAAGATCATGACCCCCAGCGCGCCGCAAACGTACGGGACGGCGGGGGGCAGAACCCGCAGGACGTTGGCGAGCCCGTAGACGAGGCCGTAGAGGATGAACGCGGCCGCCAGGATCACGCCGGCCTGGAAGCCGCCGCCGGGACCATAGTCACCGTGGAACTGGACGTAGAAGGCGAAGACCATGATGAACGGCATCAGGATCTTCGCTCCGATCCTGAGAATCACGCGATCATCCATGGTCGACCTCCTTCTTCTTCACCGGATCGCCGCCAGCCCGACGGATCGCGTCGCGACCCAGGGAGCCTGGCCGCATGTCCACCGACCGGTGCCCGTTCTGTCCGCCACGGGCGAGCAGCAGGAGAACGCCGACGAGGGCCGTGAAGACGACCGCAGCCTCGCCCATCGTGTCGTAGCCGCGGTACGAGCCGAGCACGACGGTCACGATATTCGGGATGTGCGTGTCGTCGTAGGACTCTTCGAGATAGTAGGGCGCGACATGCTGATGGACGGGATTATCGGCCGCGCCGAAGGTCGGCATGTCGAGCGATCCGTAGACGAGGATGCCGCCCACGACCAGGGTGACGAACAGAGGGATGATCGGCCGGTGCTTCGGCTTGGCCTCTTTGCTCCCGACCAGGGCGAGCGTGCCCAGCATGAGGATGGTCGAGATCCCCGCGCCGACCGCCGCTTCCGTGAATGCCACGTCCATGGCGTCCATGGTCACGAACAGGCCCGCTGAAAGGAGGCTGTAGATCCCCATCAGCATGACGGCGGCGAAGAGGTTCCGGATGCGAACCACCGCGATGGCGGTCACGCCGAGGAGCACCAGAAGCACGATATCGACGACGGTGATCATGAAGCGGGCTCCCCCTGCTCATCGGGTCCGGAGCTACTCAGCCCGAGAATCACGGCCCGGGCGAGCGCGTGGCTCGCGATGGGGCCGGTGAAGAGCAGGAACGCGTAGATGAAGAGGAGCCGGACGAGGACCATCCAGTCGGTGGTCTGGAGCGCCATGCCGAGCAGAAGAAAGCCTGCTCCCATGGTGTCCGTCATGCCGGCCGGATGGAGTCGAGTCAGGATATCGGGCATCCTCAGGATGCCGATGGTCCCGACGATCATGAAGAACAGCCCCGAGACGATGAAGACCCAGCTCAGGATATCGAGAATCGGCTCCATCAGGCCTCCCCTCCCCCGAGCGGCTCACGCGCACGCCCGAGATCGCGGAACTCGAAGAACTTCAGCACCGTGATCGTCCCAATGAAGTTGATGAGCGCGTAGACGAGCGCGAGATCGAGGAACTCGGGCCGGCCGTTGAGGAAGCCCAGCACGGCGATGAGGAGCACCGTCTTGGTGCCGAAGATGTTGACGGCGAGGACGCGGTCGTAGACGGTGGGCCCCACCAGGGCGCGAACGATCGCCAGACACATGCTCACCAGCACACCGGCGGTGGCGACGAAGAACATCAGCGGCCCTCGACCCAGTGGACGCGGCGGATCATCGGGTTGGCCTCGTCGGTGTCGAAGCCGTCACCCTCGAGCACGTGCACCTCGATGGTGTCGCCGTCGATGGCTGTCGTCACGGTGCCCGGGGTCAGCGTCACCGAGTTTCCGTAGATGACTTTGGCCAGGTCGGTCCGGTACCGGATGGGGTAGCGACCGAGCTTCGGCGAAATGGGGAGCCGCGGATCGAGGACGATCCTGGCCATGCGCAGGTTCGACTTGAGAACCTCCCAGAGCAGCCACGGGAGGTAGACGAGGAAACGGAAGCCGATATGCACGGGAAGGCCTTCCTCGTCGACCACGTCCATGCGTCGCGCGATGTACACGACGAGGAGGCACGAAACCGCTCCCAGAGTCAGGAGCAGAGGTGTGTAGTGCCCCGAAAGAAGGAGCCAGAAACCGTACAGTATCGCGCCCAGTCCGAATAGTCGGAGCAAGCTTGACTCCCTGATGAATGTTTCAGGCTGAGGGGCGTGCGCGCCCCGGCAAAGCGAAAAATCAGCGCGGAATCTACCAGTTGGACTGCGCCCCGTCCACAATGGCCTGGACCAGCAGCTCGATCGCCGTCCTCCGCCCCTCCGCTTCGGGGGCACCCTCGGCGAAAAGCCCTTGCGCCGTCTCGCTGTTCGACTCCCAGAGGATCACGTTCTCCACCCGGTCCACGATCTGGACGCTGATGGAGATCCGCACTTCGCGCTGCAGCACCTGGGCCGGCTGTCCACCCGCACCAGCCCTGTAGTTGGGCGCCTGGACGTCGTAGCGGATGACGGATCCCCGCACCACCGCGTCGGCCGACTCGAGCCCTCCCTGCCGGACCCCGAGCGCCGAAGGAAGGCTCCGCACGAGCTCGTCGTAGAGCTCGCTCGCAACCTCGAACCGATCCGACTCGTTGTCGAACGGCTCGATGGCGATGGTGCGAACGTGCGCCGGCGGGAAGGAGCCCGCCTGGAAGGAGTAGTTGCACCCGGTGCCCGCCGCCGTCGCGAGCATGAGCGCGGCGGCGGTGAGGAGCATTCGGCGGCGTGAGCGCCGTGTGGTGGTCGAGTCGGTGTTCATCAGCGGGTGGGGGTCCAGATGTCGTCGGGAAAGGACGATACGGTCTCCATGGATTCGCGCACCAGGTGAAGCTCACGGAAGTCCGTGCGGTGCCGGTAGGTCGCCTCCGTCGGAAAGCGCTCACCGGCGGCCAAGACCAGCTCGACCTCCTCGACGATCCGGCCGCCACGGAGCACGTCCACACGAGTCAGGACGTCGTCGAGGACCTGATAGTGGAGCTCCGTCCCATCCGGATAGCGGTAACGGAGCCGGACGCTCCCGTCCTCGAGCCGGTCGCCGCCCGCGAACGCGGCGTCGGGACCGGGGTGGACGACGCCGAGAGCCGCCCACAGCAGGTCCGGCGGTGGGAGCACGTCTTCCGGGGCTCCGGCGGGGAGTCGGATCTGCGACTCGACCAGAGCGGCGCGCAGCGCAGTCTCACCGTTGTCGAGGAAGAGGTCGAGGCGCGCCCGGGCAGGTGGCGCGACGCGAGCGGCGCCTCGCCCGCTCGCCCGTACGCCTCGATCGTTCGCCCTCCAGCCGAACACGACCTGCACGGCATCCTGCAGACGTGTATCGGCGCGAAGGGCGTCGGCGACGTCTGCCGCGTCGGGCACCGGCGCGACGACGGCGGGGCGGCCGGGCGCGCAGCCGGTCACGGTCAACAGAGCCGCCAGGAGCGCGCGCGCCGAAGCGGTGCGGACGGAGCCGCGGGCACGGAAAGGGTTCATACGAGGCTAACAGCCCGTGGTAGAAGTCTGGTGGGCCGCGTTGGGAGCGCCACAGCCCCAGA
>JBBDSM010000192.1:0-14720 GCA_040904945.1 Gemmatimonadota bacterium | reverse complement strand
CGACGGGGGGCACCCGCGCCGCAAGGCGTGGGTCGGGGCTGTGCCGCCCCAACCCGAAGGGCACGAGGGGGTTGCGGCACCACACCGCGTCATGACTCCTCCCCGATGTTACTACATCGCATTCGTCGTCCTTCCTCGTTCGGTATCCGCAAGACCCTCGTGCGCGGCCCGCCCCACTTCTTCAACACCCTTCTAGCAACCGATTGCGCGCTTCCCGCTCGAGGGGTAGCCTCTCTGCCCATGAGCGAGCGACAGACCACAACCAGGGACGACGAGACCCGCATCAACGACGCGGTCGAGGCCCTGATCGACGAAGTCGGGGACCCGCAGACGCAGCCTGCGTACGCGTCCGATGGGCTGCGGGGACGCGTTGCCATCGTCACCGGGGCATCCTCCGGCATAGGCCGCGCCATCGCCACCGCGTTCGCGCGCCGTGGCGTGCACATCGCCTTCTGCTTCCTCGACACCGGGTCCACTTCGCGCCTTCACGCGCAGGAGGCGGCTCGCACCCTCCGGGAGCTAGAGGTCCGCGTCTTCTTCCGGAGCTGCGACGTCCGTGAGTCCCGTGAGGTTGCCGAGTTCGTATCGGAGGCGCATGTAGAGCTCGGAGGCCTCCACATCCTCGTCAACAACGCCGGCGTGGGTCGCGACCGGGCGCTCTGGCACATGCAGGACCACGAGTGGGAGGCGGTGGTCCGGACCAACCTCGACGGTGCCTTCTTCTTCACACGCGCCGTGGCGCCGATTCTGCGCGCGCAGGAGGACGGCAAGATCGTCAACGTGTCGTCGGTGCACGGAATCCGGGGAGACTTCGGCATTGCGAACTACTCGGCCTCCAAGGCCGGGCTCATCGGCCTGACGCGCTCGGCCGCAGTCGAGCTCGGGCCGAAGAACATCAACGTCAACGCGGTCGCCCCCGGTTACATAAGGACTACGCGGCTGACGGAGGGCATTCCCTCGGAGAACCTCGATCGCGCCCGGGAGCAGTCCGTACTGGGTCGTCTGGGCGACCCGCAGGACGTGGCCGACGTCGTGGTCTTCCTCTGCTCCGAAGGCGCGCGCCATGTCACCGGGGCGGTCGTCCCGGTGGACGGCGGATATCTCATCTGACCGGGCTTCCGTTGCCTCGGACGCCCTCCTTATGCAAAATCTGCGCATGCAAATTCTGAGAAAGGTGAGCGCCGCCATCGACGGCCTCAACAACTTGATCGGAGTGACGATCCGCTGGCTCACGCTGGTGATGGTCCTGATCGGGGCCGTCGGCGCGGTGCTGCGGTACTACTCCCGGGGTCTCGGCCTGTCCATGAACCTGACGCCCCTCGTCGAAGGGCAGTGGTACGCCTTCAGCGTGATCTTCTTGCTGGGGGCGGCATACGGGCTCAACAAGGACGTGCATGTGCGGGTGGACGTCATGTTCTCTCGATACACCGACAAGACCCGCGCCATCATCGACCTGGTCGGGACGGTCCTCTACCTCGTGCCGTTCTGCGTCATGATGCTCTGGGTCTCCTGGTCGCCCGTAATGAACTCCTGGTCGGTGCGTGAGATGTCGCCGGATCCGGGCGGGCTCCCACGTTATCCGATCAAGGCGCTCATCCTGGTCTCCTTCGGTCTGCTGATACTCCAGGCCGTCAGCCACATCATCAAGCAGGTAGGGATCATGCGAGGGACCATGGAGCCATACGAGGGCAGCCACCGGCCGATGCCGGAGATGGACCCCTCCATCGACGACTCCACCGAGGGCAGCCGGGCATGAGCGACCTCTGGGGTCCGTCCATGTTCTTTGTGACCCTGGGACTGATCTTCACCGGATATCCGGTGGCGTTCGTCCTGGGGGGATCGGCGCTCATGTTCGCGCTGATCGGCCACTTCGTCGGCGTCTTCGACCTGTTCTTCCTCTTCGCGATGCCGGAGCGGACGTTCGGGACGATGTCGAACTACACGCTCCTCGCGGTGCCCTTCTTCATCTTCATGGGCACCGTGCTGGAGAAGAGCAAGCTGGCCGAACAGCTGCTCGAGACCATCGGCGCGCTCTTCGGTCGTTTCCGGGGTGGGTTGGCCGTCGGCGTCGTGATCGTCGGAGCGCTCCTGGCGGCCGCGACCGGTGTGGTCGGGGCGAGCGTCACCGCGATGGGGCTCATCTCCCTGCCGGTCATGCTCCGCAACGGGTACAACCGGGAGCTCAGCCTCGGCGTGATCTCGGCGTCGGGCACGCTGGGGCAGATCATCCCTCCGTCCATCGTGCTGATCGTCCTCGGCGACCAGATGGGCGTCAGCGTCGGAGATCTGTTCCGCGAGGCGCTCGTGCCCGGACTCGTGTTGACGGGCCTCTACGCGCTGTACGTCTTCGGACTCGCGTTCTTCGACAAGGACGTGGCTCCGGCGCTCCCGCCGGAGATGCGCACGACGGGCGTGGCGCTCGTCAAACAGGTGATCCTGTCCTTGATGCCGCCCCTGGCGCTGATCGTCGTGGTGCTGGGGAGCATCTTCGCAGGCGTCGCCACCCCGACCGAGGCGGGTGCGCTGGGCGCAGTCGGCGCCATGGTGCTCGCTGCCCTGAATCGGCAGATGAACATGAAGACGCTGACGTCGGCCATGGAGGAGACCAGCAGGCTGACCATCATGGTTGTCTACCTGCTCATCGGCTCCACCGCCTTCGCGCTCGTGTTCCGCGGCTTCGATGGCGATATCTGGATCGAGCACACGCTGACGGGCATCCCGGGCGGAGCGCTCGGCTTCCTCATCGTCGTGAACCTCGTCGTCTTCATCCTCGGGTTCTTCATCGACTTCTTCGAGATCGCCTTCATCATCGTGCCGCTCATCGTACCGCCCGCCATCGTGCTCGGCGTGGATCTGACGGCTCTCGGCATCCTGCTGGCGGTCAACCTGCAGACGTCGTTCCTGACGCCGCCGTTCGGCTTCAGTTTGTTCTACTTGCGAGGCGTGACGCCGAAAGAGATCGAGACGACGTCCATCTACAAGGGCGTGATCCCGTTCATCGCCATCCAGGTCGTCGTGCTGGCGTTCCTCGGCTACGTCGCGCTGCCGACGCCGTGATGCTTGGCGTGGTGTATCGAGAACTTCCGATACACCACACCCGGAGACCGGCCGGGTGGGGGTGCGGCACGACCTGCGCCCGGCCGTCGTCTCCGTTCTGATCGGCCATGGCCGGTCCCGCCCTTCTCCGCCCCCGCCTCGCTGCCGACGCGCTGTCCCGTGACCCGAGCTTCCGGCCGTGGGTGGAGCGCATCGGTGCGGTCCGCGTGCCTCGCCGGGACGATCCTCCCTTCGCGTACCTGACCCGTGCCATCTGCTACCAGCAGCTGGCCGGCGCGGCGGCCGCCACGATCCACGGCCGAGTCGTCGATGTGCTCGAGGGCGAGGTCCGTCCCGAGACGGTCCTCGAGGTGCCCGAGCCGGCCCTGCGTGGCGCGGGACTGTCCCGGGCGAAGCTGGCGGCCATCCGGGACCTGGCGATGAAGGTGTCGGCGGGGGAGGTCCGGCTCGACGACCTGGAGCGCCGCTCGGACCGTGAGGTGGTCGAGCGGCTGACCCTCGTGCGGGGGATCGGGGTGTGGACCGCACAGATGTTCCTGATCTTCCGGCTCCGCCGCGCGGACGTCTGGCCGACCGGCGATCTCGGGGTACGGCAGGGGTACGCACGCATCCACGGTCTCGCGGAGCCTCCGACTGCGCGCGAGCTCGAGCCTCTGGGCGACCGCCTTCGTCCCTGGCGGAGCGCCGCGGCCTGGTACTGCTACAGAGCGCTGGAAATCGACGCGCCCTGACGCAAAGCGGCCCCGGGGATCTTTGGATCTCCGGGGCCGTCAGAGCCACGTTCGTGGCCGTGAGGCTCAGCCGTCAGCCCGTCATCTGCGGGCTGCCGATGCGGGTGAACGTGTTCTGCTCGTAGGTGAGCTGGTTCCCCGCGCCGTACTGGAAGGCGAGCTCACGGAAGGCCTTGTACGACTCGTACACGCGGCGGAACGACTCGCTGTCCGCGGCCTGCTCCTCGAGATAGTTGTTCGAGGCGGTCCATCCCGCGTCCATGATCTCCTGCGGGAACTGCCTCAGAGTGACGCCGTGCTCGCTCACCAGCCGCTGGAGCGCGAGGGGGTTCGCGTGCCCGTAGCGGGCGAGGCGGTCGGCGTAGGTCTCGGCGCAGACCGCGCGCAGGATGTGCTGGTAGTGCGGCGGCAGCTCGTCGTAGTGCCGCTGGCTGATGAGCAGCCCCATGGTGACGCCGCCCTCCCACCAGCCGGGGTAGTAGTAGTTCTTGGCCACCTGGTAGAATCCGAGCTTCTCGTCATCGTACGGACCGACCCACTCAGTGGCGTCGATGGCGCCCCGCTCGAGCGCAGGGTAGATCTCGGACGCGCCGAGCACCTGGACCGTGGCCCCGAGGCGCGACATGATCTCGCCGCCGATACCGGGAATCCGGAAACGGAGGCCATTGAGCTCGGCGAGGCTGTTCACGGGCTCGCGGAACCAACCGCCCATCTGCCCTCCGGTGGAGTTGGCCGGGAACATGATCACGCCGAACTCGGAGTAGATCTCGTTCAGGAGCTCGAGGCCACCGCCCGCCATGAGCCAGGAGTACTGCTGCTCCGAGGTCAGGCCGAAGGGAATCGCCGTGTCGAAGGCCAGCGCGGTGTTTTTGCCGGTGTAGTAGTACCCGGGAGACACGCCGCACTGGACGGTGCCCTGCATGACCGCGTCCATGACCTGAAGCGCCGGGACGACCTCTCCTGCGGCGTACACACGCATCGTGAAGTTACCGCCCGTGAGCTCGGAAATCCGCTCCGCGATCCGGACGCCTGCGCCGTGGAGGATGTCCAGGCTGGGCGGAAAGCTGGTGGCCAGCCGCCAGTTGACCCGTGGGCCCTCGACGGCCGCACCGGTAGCTGTGGCGCCGGTCTCGCCGCCACCGCAGGCGCCGAGTGCTGCCACGCCGGCCGCGCCGGCTCCGGCCTTCTTGAGGAAGTCGCGTCGCTTAATCGTCATCTCGCGTCCCAGTCTAGTGTCGGTAACGGTTCGGTCGAGCATTCGGGAGGCAATGAAGTAACCCGTGCCGGCCGTCGTGGCAATCGTTTTCGGCCCGGCCGCCGATGCACGCGGCGGGTCACCCGGGCATTCGGAACGTACCGGCCGATGCTGGTTATCTTACCCCGTAAGGAAGAAGACACCCCGGCACCACCAGATGCTCACCACGGAGCACGCCATGCAGGCTCGCACCCTCACCACCGCGCTTATCACGCTATCGCTTTCGGCCCTTCCAGCGGCCGGGCAATCGACGGGGCCCTCGCACCAGGGCTTCGACCCGAACGCCCCGGTCGGTGGCCACTATCACGAGGGTGAGATCGGCGAGAAGCTGATGATCCTCGAGACCGCATTGAAGTGCGACTGCGGGTGCGGCCTGGACGTGCATTCCTGCCAGTTCCAGATGCAGTGTGGCACGTCACCGGTGTGGTCCATCCGGATTCGTGAGGCGCTCGAGCGGGGGGAAAGCGTCGAGGCCATCCAGGCGAGCTTCGTGGCGGACTTCGGCGGGCAGGTCCTGATGGCCCCGCCTCGTGAAGGCTTCAACCTGGTCGGCTATTTCCTTCCGGCCGCCGGCATCCTGACGATCGGCATGCTGGTCGGGCTTCTCATCCACAACGGATCGAACGGTCGCGAGCGGTACGCGGGCGTGACCGAGGTCGACGAGCACGACGAGGCTCGCCTGCGCGTAGCCCTTCGCAAGCTCGAGGACGAGGAGTCGCCCGACTGGTAGGGCGAGGGTCCGCCAAACGCCTACTCGACGTACGTCAGCCAGCCGTGCGGGTCGTCGTTCTCGCCCCGGACCGTCTCGAGGAACCGCTTCTGGAGGGCCAGTGTCACCGGGCCCGCCTGGCCGGTGCCCAACGTGATGCGGTCCACGCTCCGCACCGGCGTGACCTCCGCGGCGGTGCCCGTGAAGAAGATCTCGTCGGCGGTGTAGAGGCTCTCCCGGGGGACCTGCTGCTCGCGGGTCTCGATCCCCAGATCGCCCGCCATGGTCAGGATCGCGTGGCGCGTGATTCCCTCCAGCGACGTGCCGTCGAGGAAGGGCGAGATGAGGATGCCGTCCCTGACGAGGAAGACGTTCATGCCGCTTCCCTCGCTCACCAGCCCGCCGGGTCCGAGCGCGATCGCGTCGGCGTACCCGTTCTGGATGGCCTCCATCTTCATGAGCTGCGCGTTCACGTAGTGGCCGCCGGCCTTCGCGCGCTGCGGATACGTGTTCGGCATGGCGCGCTGCCACGAAGAGACGCACACGTCGATCCCCTGCTCGAGGGCGTCTGCGCCCAGATACGTCCCCCATGCCCATGCGCCGACGTACACCTCGATGGGGCTCCCGAACGGGTTGAGCCCCGGGGCCCCGTACCCGCGTAGCACCATGGGCCGGATGTAGGCGCTCTTCAGCCCGTTCTTCGTCAGCACGTCCTTGCTCGCCTGGGCGAGGGTCTCGGACGTGACCTCCGGCGTCATCCGGTAGATCTTCGCCGAGTCGAAGAG
The DNA here is from genome assembly GCA_040904945.1 of Gemmatimonadota bacterium. Classification (GTDB taxonomy): domain Bacteria; phylum Gemmatimonadota; class Gemmatimonadetes; order Longimicrobiales; family Gaopeijiaceae; genus JAWLHJ01. The sequence goes on along the minus strand of JBBDSM010000192.1, from coordinate 8,183 downwards.
GCGCCGCAGGTGCGCATCGAGGCGAAAGATGGCCGGCCCGCGAGTCGTCTCGTACGCCCGCATCCCCTCGAAGACGGAGGTGCCGAACTGCACCGCAGTCGAGAAGAGGTGGAGGTTGGCGTCCCGCCAGGGAATGAATTCCCCGTCTTTCCAGATCCAGTCGGCTTCCTGGAAGGCCACAGCACCCATGTCGTAACTGTCCTTGTTGAGTCGTGACGCCGCCCGAGCGGAGGCGTCAGATGAGTCCCTTGATCCAGCCGCCGTCCACCGCGACCGACTGGCCCGTGATGTACGACGCCTTCTCGGAGCAGAGGAACGCAGCCAGAGCCGCGAACTCGTGGGGCTCACCCACGCGTCCCATGGGGATCTCCGCTTCCCACCCGGCGTAGGCCTCCTCGACGCTCCCGCCCTCCCGCTTCGAGATGGCGTCCGCGAGATCGACCAGTCGCTCCGTCCGCGTGAATCCGGGCAGGATGTTGTTCACGGTCACGCCGAAGGGCGCGGCCTCGTTCGCGATGGTGCGCGCGAAGCCGGTGACCCCGGCCCGGATGGCGTTCGAGAGGATGAGCCCCGCCACCGGCTGCTTCACCGAAATCGACGTGACATTCAGAATCCGCCCCCAGCCGCGCTCCTTCATGCCGGGGAGCGCGGCGCGCACGAGGTTCACCACGCTCTCGAAGTTCCGCTCGATGGCCTCGCGCCACACCTCGGCCGTGTGCGATTCGAATGGGCCGGACGGCGGCCCGCCCGTGTTCGTCACGAGGATGTCGACCTGTCCGAACGCCTTCTCCGCGCCCTCGATGAGGGCCGTTACGGCGTCGGGATCGGTCAGGTTGGCCGCGACGGCCTCCACCTCGGCGCCCGTCGCGTCCGCGATGGCCTTGCGGGTGGCGGCCAGCTTCTCCGGCGAGCGGGAGTTCACCACGACACGCGCTCCCTCTTCCGCCAGCGCCTCGGCCACGGCGCGCCCGAGCCCCTGGCTCGACCCGCACACGACGGCGACGCGGCCCCGAATGCCCAGATCCATGGCCCGCCCCTACTTCTTGAAGTACGTGTCGGTCCCGTCCAGCCAATCCTGGCGGGGCGGGCTGAAGACGTCGACGTCGAGGGTGTCTTCGAGCGCCTCGGCCTTGTGCGGCACGTTCGACGGGATGTGGAGGACTTCGCCGGCTGAGACCACGATCTCCTGTACGTCGCCCTCCTCGCCGATCCAGAAGCGGAGGGCACCTTCCAGGATCCACGTCAGCTGCTCGTTCTCGTGACTGTGGGTGGGCACGATGGCGCCCTTGTCGAGGTAGACGTGCGCCAACATCATGCGCTCGCCGGTGAACAGGCGCCGGGAGATCGTGTCGGTGACCTTCTCGTGCTTGATCTCGCTCCACTTCTCGTGGCGGACGGAACTCTCGCTCATCGTACGGCTGCTCCACTTTCTGGTTCGGCCCGATGCTCGTGACCGGGCGAAGGACCGGCCAATGGGGCACCCGGGCCGCTCCGTGTCAATGGTGGCATCGCGTCCGCCGGGCTCGGAGAGGTTCAACAGGGGGGGGGGCGCGTCTACCTTTCCTGCTCCGGACCACGTGGGTTCGGGGCCGTACGGTCCGGGTGACGGGCCGTCCATCGGAGAAGCGGTTGAAGACACTGGGGCATGGAATCGGCGGGGTGGCGCTCGCGATGGTGCTGGCGCTCGGAGTCGCGGCGTGCGGCTCGCGCACCGCGCCACCCCCGGAGCCGGGCACGTCGCGTGGCGTGCCGCCCGACCTGCGTGGACGGACCGTGATGCTCTATCCGACGCAGCAGCTGATGGGCGTTCCGGACGCGATGGACGACGAGCTGCTCTTCCACCTCCGGTCACGCGCGAGCGATGTCACGTGGATTCCGCCGAATGAGATCGACGATGCTCTGGAGCGGTCGCCGAGCCTCCAGGCCCGTTCGCGGGGCCTCGCGGTGGGACAGTTCCTCACGGCCGAGGTGCTCCGCATCGGCGATCCCCTCTTCGGAGAGATCTACCGGGCTTCGACACTGGTCGGCGGCGAGGCGGCCCTGCTTCCCGTGCGTGCCGAGCTGGTGAGGGATTCCGACGATCCGTTACCGCGGGTTCGCCTGACCATGGCCCTCGTCGAAGTCCGCTCTGGTCGGATCGCCTGGTTCGCCATCCTCGACGGGGATCCCCATCCTATAGACGATCCCAGGCTCCTCGCTTCGGCCGCCGACGAGGTTTCGCAGACGCTGCTCTGGTACGCCGGCAGCTGACGAACACGACTCCACCCCGCCGGACGTAGGCTCCGGCATCACTCAAAAGATCAACCATGGCCAAAACAATCACAGTCGTCCCCGGAGACGGGATCGGACCCGAAGTCACCGACGCCACCCTGCGGGTTCTGCGGGAGGCGGGTGCGGATCTCGACTTCGACATGCAGCTTGCCGGCGTGACCGCGCTCGAGCAGGTCAAGGATCCGCTCCCCCAGGAGACACTCGACTCGGTCGTGCGGAACAAGGTCATGCTCAAAGGGCCGTTGATGACCCCTTCCGGGCGGGGCTTCCGCTCGATCAACGTCCAGATCCGGAAGGAGTTCGATCTGTACGCGAATGTGCGCCCGGTTCGGACCATCGTCCCGGGTGGTCGCTACGAGGACATCGATCTGGTGCTCATCCGTGAGAACACGGAAGGCCTCTACGTCGGGGTCGAGCATTACATCGGCATGCACGGCGACAGCCGCGCGGCCGCCGAGTCCGTCATGATCATCACCCGGTTCGGCGCGGAGCGGATCTCACGCTACGCCTTCGACTACGCGCGGGAGCATGGACGGAAGAAGGTGACGCTCGCCCACAAGGCGAACATCCTGAAGTACACGCAGGGCCTCTTCCTCGAGGTCGCGGCCGAGGTCGCCAAGGATTACCCGGAGATCGAGTGGGAGGACAAGATCATCGACGCCACTGCGATGCAGCTCGTGCTCGATCCGTATCAGTTCGATGTGCTCGTCATGGAGAACATGTTCGGCGACATCCTGTCGGATCTCATGGCGGGGCTCGTGGGCGGGCTGGGCTTCGCCCCGGCAGGCAACATCGGCAAGGACACCGCCATGTTCGAGGCCGTGCACGGGACCGCGCCGGACATCACCGGGCAGGGCGTCGCGAACCCGACCGGGCTTCTGCTGTCGGCCTGTCTCATGCTCGATCATCTCGGTGACGAAGAGACCGGAGACCGGATCCGGAAGGCGGTCGACACCGTCGTGAAGGGAGATCCGGCGAGCCGGACTCGCGACATGGGTGGCACGGCCGGAACGTCCGAATACGCCAACGCCCTGTTGCGGGCGCTCGCCTGAGTCGAGGGCAGCAGGGAGCGCGACGATGGCAGACCGTCCGACCTGGCGAGACCGGTATCCCGAAGAGGTGACCTGCGTCCGGTGCCTCGAGGTGCACGACGTCATGAACCTCGACCGGCTCCTGTGGTGCGACGTGTGCCGCAGAGATGCGCGAAACCGCGCTGCCTGGTGGGGGTGGCTCGGCGGTGTGTTGATCGGCGCGGGGGTCGCGCTCTACATCTGGTTCGGCATCCGACCGAGGGTGCTCGTCGGCGCATGGGCGGGCACCGTGGTCGCCGCGATCTGGATCGGACAGAAGGTCATGCGGGAGTTCGCCTTCGGCGTCATGCGCTTCCGGAACCGACGCGCCGTCGAGGCGCGGCCTCCGGAGCTCCCCCCGGAAGAGCCGTCCGAATGAGCGACGGGGGCGGGTCCGTTTCAGGGATCGCCCGGGCAGGGCCGTGGGTTATCTTGGTGATCCCGAATCGACGTTTCCACGGGCCACCGGCCCTGACAGATCCCCCGATATGGCACGCTTCGAAGGCATAGACTTCTACGACATCGACTCCCTTCTCTCCGAAGAGGAGCGGATGGTGCGGGACACGGTCCGCGACTGGGTGGAGGACCGGCTCATGCCCGTCATCGGCGACGCCTATGTGCAGCGTCGATTCCCGAAGGAGCTCATCCCGGAGATGGGCGAGCTCGGCGTCCTCGGCGCGAACCTTCCCGAAGAGTACGGGTGCGCGGGGCTGAACAACGTCGCGTACGGTCTCATCATGCAGGAGCTCGAGCGGGGCGACTCCGGCATCCGCTCATTCGTGTCGGTCCAGGGCGCGCTGGTGATGTACCCGATCTTCGCGTTCGGCAGCGAGGAGCACCGCCGCACCTGGTTGCCCAAGCTCGCCACCGGCGAGGCCATCGGTTGCTTCGGCCTCACCGAGCCCGATTACGGCTCGAATCCCTCGGGGATGATCACCACGGCGAAGAAGACGGCCGACGGCTGGGTGCTGAACGGCGCCAAGATGTGGATCACCAACGGCTCCATGTCCGACGTCGCGGTGATCTGGGCGCAGACGGGCGAGATCGGTGATCCCAAGGGGATTCGCGGCTTCGTCGTCCCGACGGACACACCCGGCTTCAGCGCCCGCGATCAGAAGGGGAAGCTGTCGCTGCTCGCCTCGGACACCAGCGAGCTCGTCCTCCAGGACGTCGAGCTCCCGGAAGATGCCCTCATGCCCGACAGCACGCGTGGGCTCAAGCACCCGCTCATGTGCCTCACCCAGGCCCGCTACGGGATCTCCTGGGGGGTGGTCGGCGCCGCGATGGCCTGTTTCGACGAGGCGCGCGCCTACGCCAAGGAGCGCGTCATGTTCGACACCGTCATCGGCGGGAAGCAGATCCAGCAGGTGCGCCTCGCCGACATGCTCACGAAGATCACCCAGGGCCAGCTCCTCAGCTACCGGCTCGGGCGCATGAAGGACGATGGGACCATGACCCCGCAACAGGTTTCGCTCGCCAAGCGCGCGAACTGCGACATGGCGACCGACATCGCCCGCGAGGCGCGCCGGCTCCTCGGCGGCAACGGCATCCTCGTCGAGTACCACTCCATGCGGCACATGGCCAACCTGGAGTCGGTCTACACCTACGAGGGAACGCACGACATCCACTCGCTGATCCTTGGGCAGGCGATCACGGGCATCGCGGCGTACTGAGGCCCCCGGGCCGGGCGTTGGATCGAGCCACCGGGCCGGCCGGGCGGTCCCCAGGCTGCTCGTGACGCCCTCGTAGCCTTGCCGCGACAGCCGCTATCTTGCGGCCACGTGCAGATTGTCGGATACTGAGAGTGTTCGGGTCCGTAGATTCACGGACACCCTCCTCCGGACATATCGGGGTTTTCCCGACAGCGCGTCTCCTCCCGTGCGGCGAGCTTCTGGCTCACCGCGACGGGAGAGCCTCGCGATCGTCGCACAACGGAGTCGGAGTCGTCCATGAAGAACCGCCCCAGCTCACGTGTCCCCCATCTGCTCGTCCTGTTGATGCTGTTCGCGGCGTCGGGCTGCGTCGACGAGAAGGTGGTCTTCCAGGACCGCGAGCTCTTCGAGGAGCCGCTCACGGAGGCGGGCAACTTTCTCGGGTACACGGACTCGGACGACAAGCTGACGGTCTGCGGGAACTGCCATGTCGGACCCCAGGCCGAGTGGGTGGCGACCGCCCACGCCGACGCCTGGGACGGGCTGCAGGACAGCGGTCACGCGCAGGCGTTCTGCGAGGGATGTCACACCGTGGGCGAGTTGGGCAACTTGACCACGGGAACGGTCGGGCACGCCGCGACCGCCGAGGCCCGCTACCAGGACGTCCAGTGTGAAGCCTGCCACGGGCCCGGTCTGGCGCACGTCACCAATCCGAACGACGCGACGGTCCCCCTGGCACCCATGGACGTCGGGCTCGACCTGACGCTCGGGTGCGCGGAATGCCACCAGGGCGCGCATCATCCGTTCGCGGACGAGTGGGCGGAGTCCGCGCACGGGCAGTTCAATGCCTACCCGGCCGGGAGACCTGACTGCGCGAGCTGCCACACGGGAGAGGGCGCGCTCGCCATGATGGGTGTGAAGACGTCGTATCTCGAGCAGGCTGAGCTTGCCGAGCCGGGCGAGCACATGGCGATCACCTGCGCGGTCTGCCACGATCCGCACGGGTCCGACAACCCTGCGCAGCTCCGCTTCCCCATCGACGCGCCGGACGTGGAGCAGAACCTCTGCATGATGTGCCACAACAAGCGTGGGACGCCCGACCCCACGACCTTCCGCGGACCGCACGCGCCCGAGGGTCCGACGCTCCTCGGGGTGGCCGGGTGGTGGCCGCCGAACATGCAGTTCCCGGGCGGGCGCATCGTCGGCACGCACGGCTCTCCCGAGGCGAACCCGGGGCTCTGCGCCTCCTGCCACGTCCAGGCCTTCGAAATCACCGACCTGGAGACGGACGACCTCGTCTTCCAGTCCACGGGACACTCCTTCGACGCCACGCCCTGCGTGGACGCTGCCGGCATTCCCACGGACGCGGCGGACTGCGCGCCTGAAGAGCGCTCCTTCGCCACCTGCGCGACGGCCGGCTGCCACGGGACGCCCGATGTCGCGCGCGGCCTCCAGATCAATGCCGAGAACCAGATCGCAGCAGACGCCGACGATCTCGAGGCGCTCATCGCCCAGATCCCGGAGACGGAGTTCGACGAGACGGACGAGCGCTACACCGTCGGGGAAGGCGCGCAGTTCAACCTCGAGCTGGCACGCTCGCCGGGCGCCGCGGTTCACAACCCCTTCCTGATCGAGGCGCTGCTCCAGGCCACGATCACCGAGGTGGAGTCGCGGTACTCGATCACGGCGCCGCCCCGGGCGACGGCCCTCCACGGAGGGCTGTGAGGAACGCGAGCGCCTGAGCCGCCATGGCCCCCGATCCTCCCGACACGACGCGCAGGGACCGCATCCGCCGTTGGATCGCCGCGCTGTCGCTCCCGGCGTTGGTCGGCCTGGCGGTCGTCCTCGTCGGGCTGATCGGGACCGGCAGCTACTACGCGTATCAGACCTACGACTTCGTCGAGCACGACAACGAGTTCTGCCTGTCCTGCCATCTCATGGCCGATCCCTACGAGCGCTTTGCCCGTAGCGCCCACGAGGAGCTTAGCTGCAAGGACTGCCATCAGCCGACGCTGATCGAGCGGAGCCGCATGGGGCTCACCCAATTCGTCGAGAATCCCGACGAGATCGCCGTCCATGCGAACGTGCCCAACGACCTGTGCGCCGACTGCCATATCAACGGTGATCCCGATCGGTGGGAGGTCGTCGCGGCGACCGCCGGACACACGCTCCATCTGGAATCGGACGACCCGACGCTGCAGGGGCTCCAGTGCGTCGAATGCCACGCCAGCTCGCTCCACGAGTTCGCGGCGAGCGACCAGACGTGCGCCCAGTCGGGATGTCACACGGACAGCGGGATCCAGCTCGGCGCCATGAGCGACCTCACGATCCACTGCGCCGCCTGTCACGGCTTCAACGTGGGTGTCGCCGAAGCTGGGACCGACGCGGCCCTGACCGCGCTCGCGCCGAACGAGGACACCTGCCTGGGGTGTCACGCCATGCAGGCGATCGCGACGATGCCCGCCGACGACCCCCACGACGGGACCTGCGCATCGTGCCATAACCCGCACGAGCAGTCGACACCGGCCGAGGCGGCGAACACATGCGCGACGGCCGGCTGCCATACCGACGCCGAGTCGCTCACACCGTTCCACCAGGGCCTGGACGAGGGCGTCGCTGCCGACTGCCTCTACTGCCACCAGGCGCACGACTTCCAGGTCGACGGGGAGAACTGCCTCGCCTGCCACCAGGACGTGTTCGAGGACGGGCCGGTCGCCGCGGCCGCCGTCGCCGCCCGGGCGCTTCCCGAGGGGCATCCTCCGGCATCACCGTTCATCCACGCATCGCTCGAGCGGCCGTCTCCGTCGCGAGGCGTGACGATGGGCGTCCGGGACCAGGACCCCGACTTCCGGCACTCGGAGCATCGGGACGTCGCATGCTCGGACTGCCACGCCACGGAGCCCGTGCACGGCGCCGTCACGGTCGAGACCATCGCCGATTGCCGCAGCTGTCACCACACGGCGCCGGTAGCGGGTGACTGTGTCTCGTGCCACGTCGAAGGCTCGAGGAGCGGAACGGGCGGCTCCCTCGAGGTCACCCGTGCGCTGGTGCTCTCGGTGGGGAACATGCCGTCGCGCCCGCTCCCCTTCGACCACGAAGTCCACACCGGCGAGTCGTGCTCGACCTGCCATGCGGAGGGTCCGGATCGTTCCGCGGCGGAGCTCGACTGCGCGTCCTGCCACGAGCCGCA
>JBBDSM010000191.1:0-2409 GCA_040904945.1 Gemmatimonadota bacterium | reverse complement strand
GTGGTGTTCTCGCTGGTGACGCGTTGGATGGCTTCCTCGGTCCATTCGGCTTGCAGATCGCGGATCTGGCCGAGCAGTTCACCGATGCGGCTGCGTTGGCCGAGGATCTCGGTGTTGGCTGCCTTGAGGGCGTCTTCGGCGTTGAGGGCGCGCTGCTGTGAACTCGTCTCCAGTTCGTCGTGCTGATCGGCGAGCATGCGTCGGCGGCGGTCGCCGGCCTCGGCGAGTGCGGCGGCGATCGCGGCTCTCGCGGTGGGGTTGTCGTAGAGGAAGGTTCGGGAGACCTCGGCGCGGCGGGCGACGGCAGCGACGCTCAAGACGGTCTTCTCGCGGCGGAGCATGGTGATCGTGTCGTGGACGCGCTGGATGGCGGTGTCGGTGCGTCGTTGTCGGGCGGCCAGGGCGGCGGCCGTGCGCGGTTGGGGGACGGTGGCAGCGCTCATGGGTGTCCTTCTCCATCGATGGCGGCGGGTTCGCCGTCGTCGCTGCTCGCGTCGGCGAGGTCGGCGGCTGCGAAGGCGGTGGACCACACGCGGTGGAAGTAGTCCTGCGGTTTGCGCAGGTCCAAAGCGAGCGCGTCGTCGAGCAGGCCGAGGCCGGCCAGGGTCTGCTCGAGCCCGGCGATGGCGCGGGCGGTGGGCTCGAAGTGCTGGTGGAGGTAGTCGGCGGTGGCGTCGTCGGGGGCGCCCTCGGCCAGTTGGCGCCACTGCTCGCCCTTGCGCCGCCAGTAGAGGAGATCAGCGCCGGAGAGCACGAACTTGTCGCAGTTGTGGCAGTCGAGGTTCCAAGGGCAGGCGCCGCCGTCGACGACCGGTTGGAAGGTGCAGAAGCCGCCGTCGGCGGGGGTGGCGCGACGGGAGAGGTCGATCGCCAGAGCCTGGGCCTGCTCGCGGGTCAGGACGGTGTCGACGCTGGAGAGAAGCTCGCCGGGGTTGGCGGTGCCGGGGCCGGCGACCCAGACGCGGTGCAGGACCTCTTCGAGGTCGGAGTGGGACAGGTGGACGTAGTGCTCGGCCATGCGCTCGGAGATGTGGCCGAGGTAGCGGCGGATGTGGGTGAGTGTCGCGCCGTGCCGCAGCAGGCTGGTGGCCAGCGTGTGACGGGCCTGGTGCGGGACCCAGCGGCCCACGTCAAGCTCATCGACCCAGCGTTTGAACAGTCTCTGGAACCATGGGGAGGAGAGCGAGACCGTGCCATCGATGTTGCTGACGTTGCTGGGGAACAGCGCCATGGCGGCACGCTCGGTGCCGGTGGGCTCCCGCCCGTGGCGTGCGATGTAGCGATCGAGCGTCTTGGTTTGGCGTGTGGCGAGCAGGTCGTAGAGTCGTTCGGGGATGCGGATCGCGGCGTCGTAGTTGCCGACCTTGGTCTGATCGTGCCAGAACATCGCCAGGCCGCCGTAGCGGCCGAGGCAGTCCCAGCGCACCGTGACGACCTCGCTGGTGCGACGGCCAGTGGTGACGATGGTCTCCCATATGTCCCGCAGCCCCCGGTCGTGCGGGTCGTACTCGGCAAGCCGAGTCAGGTTGGTGTCGTCGGCCAAGGCGATCGCGACCTCGTCGGGGAACGGGCGACGGGCGCGCAGCGGCGTGCCGCCGGCGGCCGGCATCGCAGTGAGAAACTGCCGGTCCAGGCCGAGATGGTCGGCACGGCCGGTCTCCATCGCGTCGCGCATGATCCTGCGGACGCTGTTGAACACGGTGCTGCGGGTGAAGGTCGTGACCGTGGACGGCTTGCCGTCGGAGCCCGTTGTCGCCAGTGACGGCAGGCCGTCGCGTTCGCGGTGGCGCTGGTCGGCGACGAACCGCTGCATGTGCTCGTCGGTCAGCACCGTCGGGTCGTGCCCCCCGGCCGGAGCGTCGAGTTCCAGGAACACCCCGAGCTCGATGACGCCGCGGCGGAGATCGCTGATCGGCGAAGCGGTGCGCGGGCAGGATGGCGATCGCAGCAGGTCAGCGAGGTAGTCCCACAGCAGGTTGCGCAGCCAGCGCTGAGCAACGGCAGTGAGGTCGACGTGGCTGGCGCGGCGCGGGAACCGCACACCGAAGTGATCGGTCTCGATGAACCCTGCGTCTCGGGTGTCGGCCGGGGTGAAGTAGACCAGCCGCAGTTGCTGGTGCATGATCCGGGCGATGCTGGCGGAGTAGTGGGAGAAGCTGGCCAGGTCGAGATCGACCAGCGAGTTCAGCTCGCGTTGACGGCACAGGTTGGCCAGCTGCTGCACCCACTTGAGGTCCCACCGGCCGGGTCGGGGACGCTGGGTGTAGGCGAACAGGCACCACTGGAACTCCGCCCGCAGCAGCGGCCGCAGGCCGCGCAGGTTGACCTGTCCGGGCCACAGCACCGGCGTGGCTGCCGCGCACCAGTGCCGGAAGGCCACCTCGTCGCCACAGCGCACCGGGGCCGGTG
>JBBDSM010000190.1:0-2450 GCA_040904945.1 Gemmatimonadota bacterium | reverse complement strand
TTCATCGCCGCCACCAACCGCGACCCCATGCGGGCCATCGCGGACGGGTATCTGCGAAAGGATCTGCACTACCGCCTCCGTGTCGTGCCCATCCACATTCCGCCGCTGCGTGAGCGCCCGGAAGACATTCCGGTCATGGCCGACCGGTTCCTGAAGGAGTTCTGGAAACAGCACCGGGACGGCGGCGAGCCGCCCTACTTCTCCGACGATGCCATGAACGCGCTGCGTCGGGCGCCGTGGAAGGGGAACGTCCGCGAGCTCCGGAACGTCATCGAGCATCTCGTCGTCATGGCGGAATCCGGCGGCGAGGTCGCGGCCGACGACCTGGTGTTCATCGACGACGAGCCCGGGCAGGACCCCGACGGCACCGCGCGGTTCGCGACGTCGATCATGAACATGGACTACCACTCCGCCCGGGAGCAGGTGCTCGCGCAGTTCGAAGTCGACTACCTGACCAACGTCGTGCGCACGTCGGGCGGCAACATCTCCGACGCCGCCCGGATGGCCGGTGTGGACCGCACAACGCTCTACCGTCTCATGGAGAAGCACGGCATGGAGCGCGACAGCCTGCTCCGCTCCATCCACGAAGGGTCGCGCGGCTCCGGCTGATGTCGTCCGAGACGCCGCACCCCATGGAGATGGGGCACGACTCCGAGGCGTCGGTCCTCGAGACCGCCGCCCAGCGGGTCGCCGCGCGGCTGCACGAGCACTTCCCCGACCGGCCCGCGGACGAGTACGAGCGGCTCCGGCGAAGGCTCGCCACCATGGTGGTAGCACTTCGGCGGATCGTGGCCGGTGCGACGGGTGCCGCCGTCCCCGCGTTCACGCGGGCCGACGAGGTGCTTCTGGCCCGCATGGAGCACGAGCTGCTCTGGCTGCCGAAGGCGAACACCGACACCGATGCCGTCCTGCGCGCGCTCCGGGCGTGCTCGACGTACCGGAATGCGCCCATGGAGGGAGGACAGCCCGCGGCCTCCGAGGCGTCGGACCTGCGCAGCCGCATGGTGGGCCCCGACGCCTTCGAGCTCCTGGTGGAGGTCGCCCACGACTTCCGCTCGCCGCTCACCTCGATCCTCTTCCTGTCCGAGACGCTCCGCGACGGACACAGCGGTGAGGTGAACGACCTGCAGCGCAGCCAGCTCGGGCTCATGTACAGCGCCGCGTTCGGGCTGGCCAACGTGGCCACCGACGTGGTCGACCTGGCGCGGCGGGGCCTCGACCTCGTCGACGAGGAGCCCTCGCCGTACGGGTTCGCCGAGGTGTTCCGGAACGTGGAGCGCATGATCCGTCCCATGGTCGAAGAGAAGGGTCTCGAGCTCCGCATCGAGATCCCGGACCGCGGCCAGTCCGAGGGACATGCGCACGCGCTCGGGCGCGTGATGCTCAACCTCACCACCAACGCCGTCAAGTTCACCGACGAGGGGCTCGTCGAGATCGGGGTCAAGCAGCTCTCGCAGGGCCGGGTCGAGTACTACGTGCAGGACACGGGGCGCGGCATCCCGGAGGACCGCCAGAAAGAGCTGTTCCAGCCATTCAAGAAGCGGAGGGGCCAGGGACAGACGGGCGAGTTCTTCTCGGGGAGCGGGGTGGGGCTGTCGATCGCGCGCCGGCTGGTGGAGGCGATGGGAGCCAAGTTGGAGTTCACAACCTCCAACCAGGACGGGACGCGGTTCTACTTCGTCCTGCGGGGGCCGGGCCGGAGAGGAGAGTAGGCGTCGACTGTGGTGACCATCCCACACTCGTCGTTGGACGCCTACAAAGATTGTGGGAAACCGGTAACGACCCCTGCGGACAACTCCACCGTAATCCGTTGTACACCAGCGGGTTACGAGGATGCCGCTGAAACCGGCCGCGATGTGAACACGCCTTGCACAAGAGTTCGGCACACAGCACCGAACCGAATAGAACAAGGCGATACATCGCGTGATTAGCTCTACGACTCGAAAGCACTGGGGAATTCAGCACCGGAGCATGGCGTCCTCGCGCACATTCCCCGGCTCGCTGACGACCGAGCCCTTCCGCCTCCAGCCGCGGACGGGCCGCTCCCCCCGGACACCCGACTACAGCGAACAGGTACGGCGCGGCATCAACATCGTCGTCGCCAGCATCGGCATCTTCCTGACCGCGCCGATCATGCTCGTGGTCGCGTTGCTCATCAAGCTGACCTCCCCCGGACCCGTCATCTATAAGCAGCACCGCGTGGGCGTCGACCGTCGCGGGAACCGTGGCCCCGGATCCGAGAACTACCGCCGGAGCGTGGACCACGGCGGGAAGCTGTTCACCATCTACAAGTTCCGCACGATGCGGAACGACCCCCGGGCCGGCCAGCAGTGGGCCTCGAAGAACGACCCGCGCGTCACGACCATCGGCAAGGTCCTCCGCGCCACCCGCATCGACGAGATCCCGCAGTTCTTCAACGTCCTCAAGGGCGACATGAACATCGTCGGCCC
>JBBDSM010000189.1:6673-14999 GCA_040904945.1 Gemmatimonadota bacterium | reverse complement strand
TCGACCGACGACACGCGCAGCGTGCTCATCGAGGCCGGACGCGACTTGTTCGTGACGAAGGGGTTCGACGGCGCTTCGGTTCGCGCCATCACCGAGCGGGCGAGGGCGAACCTCGGGGCCATCACCTACCACTTCGGGTCGAAGCTCGAGCTGTACCATGCCGTCCTGGAGTCGGAGCTCGGTCCCCTAGCCGACCGAGTGGTCGCTGCGGGCGCCGGCAACGGCCCGGCCCTCGAGCGAATGACCGCGATCGTCGAGGCGTATTTCCGTCACCTGGAGGAGCACCCCCACCTCCCCCGCTTGATGCTTCAGGAGATCGCCGCCGGGAAGCCTCCGCCTCCGGTGGTCTCACAGACGCTGAAGCGGGTCATGGGAACGCTCGCGCGCCTGCAGCAGGAAGGTATCGCCGACGGAACCGTGCGCCCCGGACACCCCATCCTGACCGCGCTGAGCGTGGTGGCACAGCCGATCTACATGACCCTCGTCTCGCCGTTGCTCAAGGCGTTCGCGGGGCTGGACCTCGAGGACGAGACCACCCGTGCGGCCGCCGTGGACCACTCGCTCGCCTTCGTCCGAGCGGGACTTTCGCCGACGGACGACATCGATGGCACGACCGTGGAGAAGAAACGATGAACGTCACCGCACGACACCTCGTGATGGCGATCTTCCTGGCTGCCGCGACCCAGTTATACGCCCCTGCCGCCACGTCGGGTCAGGCCCCTCTGCTCACGCTGAGCGACGCCGCCATCGCGGCCATCGAGGCCGATCCCACCCTCGCGGCCGCACTGGCCAGAGAGAACGCCGCGGAAGCGGATGTCCGACGCGCGACCGCCGCCCGTCTTCCGACCCTGAACCTGGAAGGCGCCGTCACCCGGTTCCAGGAACCCATGGTCGTCGCGCCCCTCCACAGCTTCGATCCCTCGAGCCCTCCGCGCTTCGACGAGGCGCTGGTGCAGGGCGCTGCCCGACTCCGGTATACGGCTTTCGACGGAGGACGCGTGGGCTCGAGCGTCCGGGCGGCCCGATCGGCCCGTGAGGCAACGGAAGGCCACACCGCGACGAGGCGCATGGACGTCCTGGCGCGCGTGACCGAAGCCTACCTCGGGGTCCTCGGCGCCAGGGCGCATCAGGACGCGGCCGAACGGCAGGTCACCGCGCTGGAGGCCGAACATGTTCGGGCCCGACAGCGGGTCGAGACGGGGAGCGCCGCCGAGGTCGAGCTCCTGCGCGCCTCGGCGGCCCTGGAGGAGGCTCGCGCGGCCGCCATCAGCGCCCGGGCCCGCATGGAGCTGACCGAGCGTTCCCTCGCTCGCACGATGGGCGTCGACCCGTCCGAGATCATCGAGGCAGGCCTCGCGGAGATCGACGTGGGAGACCCGGTCGCGAACGAGACCGGCCCGCTCGTGACCTCCTCCGCGCCGGTCGCCCATCCCGACCTGGAGGCCGCCGCGGCGTACGAGCGCGCGGCCAGTGAGCGGCTCGACGGGGAACGGGCGGCTCGGCTCCCGCGCCTCGACGTGACGGCCGCCATGCTGGACTACGGCACCTGGAGCGGGGGGCATGTCGCGGAGTGGCAGGTCGGCGTCGCCGTCTCCTGGCCGCTCTTCACCGGAGGCGCCCGGTCCGCTCTGATTCGACGGACCGAAGCCGAGCTCTCGGCCGCGCGTCGGGAGACCGAAGCGGTCGCACGTTCCATCGACGCCGCCATCGACGCCGCCAGGTCGGCCATCGTCGAAGCCGACGCCCGGAGCGAAGCGCTCGACGCCTCGGTCAGGCAATGGACGGAAGTCGCCCGTATCGAGGCACTCGCCCTCGATACGGGCGCCGGCACCCAGAGTGACCTCCTGACCGCGGAAGCCAGCCTGTTCCGCGCCAGGGCCGGGTTGGCCGAAGCCAGGTACGCGAGGCTTCTCGCGCGAGTCCAGCTCGCGAGGGCCCTGGGACGACTCGATCTGGATTGGCTGCAGCGGACCCTGGAGGTGGAGTGATGAACAAGAAGATCGGGATGGTGCTGGTCGCGATCCTGGTAGGCGTCGCGGCAATCTGGCTCGCGACCCGCGGTGGCGGCGAGCCCGGCGGGACGCTCACCGCCTCCGGTACGGTCGAAGCCACGGATGCCCAGCTCGGCTTCCTCCTGCCGGGCCGGGTCGCCGAGGTCATTCCGGCCGAAGGCACCACCGTGATGGCGGGAACGGAACTCGCCAGCCTCGACGCGCGCGAGGTCGATGCCCAGGTGGCCGCGGCCCAGGCCGACGTGAACGCGACGAGCGCCGCTCTGGCGGAGCTCGAAGCCGGGGCGCGGGACCAGGACATCGCGTCCGCGGAGGCCGCCCTCCGGAGCGCGGAGGCGAGAGCGGAGGAGGCCGAGCAGAATGCGGACCGGGCGCGTACGCTCTTCGAGGGCGGGGCGATCAGTCGTCAGGCGCTGGACCGGACCCAGGCCGAGCGCGATGCCGCCCGGGCGTCCGCGGACCAGGCGAGAGAACAGCTGGACCTCATCCGGGAAGGAGCGAGGGAGGAGAGCCTGCGCGCCGCCCGCGCGCGCCGCGCCCAGGCCGAAGCTCGGCTGGCCAGCGCGGAGGCGTCACGCTCCAACGCCGTGATCGTGGCCCCCTTCGAGGGTATCATCACGGTCAGGCATCGGGAGCCCGGAGAGACGGTGCCCGCGGGTGCGCCCGTGCTGACACTCCTCGATCCGTCCGACCGCTGGGTCCGCATCTACGTGCGGGAAGACCGCCTGGGTGCCGTCCGCATGGGCGCGCGGGCTTCCATCGTCTCGGATACCTATCCCGACCGCGTCATCGAGGGTGAGGTGGTCTTCATCGGAAGCGAGGCGGAGTTCACGCCGCGCAACGTCCAGACCGCGGAGGAGCGTATCCGCCTGGTCTACCCGGTGAAGGTGCGCATCACCGGTGACCCGGACTTCGTGCTCAAGCCGGGCCTGCCGGCGGACGTCACCCTGGAGCTCGGCGGGGCATGACCGAGCCCGCCATCTCGCTCGACGCGCTCAGTCGACGGTTCGGCGACACTACGGCGGTGGACGGGCTCACCTTCGACGTCTCGCGTGGCGGCCTGTTCGGGATCGTGGGACCCGACGGCGCGGGCAAGACCACCACGCTCCGGATGCTCTCGGGCGTGCTCCGTCCCTCATCGGGGACCGCCCGCGTCCTGGGACTCGACGTCGCCGAAGATCCCGAGGCCGTGAAGCCGCACATCGCCTACATGGCGCAGCGCTTCGGTCTCTACGAGGACCTCACCGTCGCCGAGAACCTGGCCTTCTACGCCGACCTCTACGGCGTGCCGCACTCCGAGCAACCGGCACGACTGGAGCGGCTCCACGCGTTCAGCGGGCTGGGTCCGTTCCAGGATCGACTGGCCGGGGCCCTCTCGGGCGGCATGAAGCAGAAGCTCTCCCTGTCGTGCTGCCTCGTGCACCGGCCCGAGGTCCTGCTCCTCGACGAGCCGACGTTCGGCGTAGACCCGATCTCACGGCGGGACTTGTGGATGATCCTCCACGAGATGGTGGCGGACGGAGTCACCGTGCTGATCACCACCTCGTACCTCGACGAGGCGGAACGGTGCGACCGGGTCGCCCTGCTCGATGAGGGCCGGGTCCTCGCCCTGGACGACCCGCGGGTGCTCCAGCGATCGCTCGACGGCACGGTCTGGGCCATCGAGACCGACGATCCACGGGCGGCCCGCGACACGCTCAGGCGGGACCCCCGCATCGGAAGCGCGGTGCTGTTCGGGGAGGTGGTCCACGCCTTCGTCCCTTCGGGAGTCGATGCCGATGCCGTGCCGGGCCTGTTCTCGGAGCAGCCGTTCGCGACGCGGAAGGTCCGCCCCATCGAGCCGTCCCTGGAAGACGTCTTCATCCAGCTCGTGGGTGGGAGCGGGAGCGAGCGTCGTGCCTGAGAGCTTTCCCGTCTCGGTCCGCGGCCTCACACGCCGATACGGCGACTTCACCGCCGTCGATGCCGTCACCTTCGATGTGCGTCCGGGTGAGATCTTCGGATTCCTCGGGCCGAACGGCGCGGGCAAGACGACGACCATCAAGATGCTGACCGGGCTGGTGGCGCCGTCCGAAGGAGAGGGCTGGGTGGCGGGCAAGAACGTGTACACCGAGCGGACGGAGATCCGAAACAGCATCGGCTACATGTCGCAGAAGTTCTCCCTGTATGGTGACCTGACCGTCGCCGAGAACATCGAGCTCTTCGCCGGTTTGTACGGGGTCGAGGGGGACCGGCTCGAAGCGCGCCGCCGTTGGATCCTCGAGATCTCGGAGCTGCACGAGCATCGGAACAGCCAGACCGACACTCTACCCCTGGGTTGGAAGCAGCGTCTCGCTCTCGGGTGCGCCATGGTCCACGAGCCGCCGATCCTGTTCCTGGACGAGCCCACCTCCGGAGTCGATCCGTTGGCGCGCCGGAGATTCTGGGACCTGATCGACGGCCTCTCAGACACGGGGACAACGATCTTCGTCTCGACCCACTACATGGAAGAAGCGGAGTACTGTCACCGGCTCGCCCTGCTGAATCGAGGCCGGCTGATCGCCCTCGAAACGCCGTCGGCGCTCCGCGCGGGTCTCGACGAACCCGTCTACCGGGTGGCGACCCGGGACACGCCCACCGCGGCCCGTATTCTGGGCGGCGTGCCCGGCGTCCTCGAAGCCGCCATGTTCGGGCGCGCCCTGCACGTGACCACGGCGCCGGACGTCGCAGGCCCTGAGGTGATCCGCGCCACGCTGGCATCCGCGGGCCTCGACGTCGACGCCATCGAGCGCGTCTCCCCCTCCCTTGAAGACGTCTTCGTCTCGCTGGTGCGAGCGGAGGGCGGGGCGGTGGAAGGGTAGACCATGAGGGCCTTCGTCCCCCGCCGTCTGGCCGCCATCTCTCGCAAGGAGTGGATCCAGCTACGCCGCGACCGGCGCAGCATGATCCTGGCGTTCCTGCTTCCGCTCATCCTGCTCCTCTTTTTCGGATACGCCATCACCTGGGACGTCGAGGACATCTCGCTGGCGGTGCTCGACGAGGACGCGAGCGCCGAGAGCCGCGCGCTCATCGAAGCGTTCACGTCCAGCGGGCTGTTCAACATCCGGGACCATCCCGCCTCGGCCGTGGAAGCCGGGCAGGTGCTGACGCGTGGATCCATCGGCGCCGTCCTGGTGATCCCCCCCGGGTACGCGCGGGTCGTCGGCGATCCATCGCGGTCGGCCACCGTACAGCTGTTGCTGGACGGAAGCGACGCGAACACAGCCACCATCGCGCTGAACTACGCCGACGCCATCGTGGCTCGCATGGGCGCGCAGCTCCTGGTCGCAGGTGCGACCCCTGCGTCCGGGACGTCCCTTCCCCGCGGTCCTTTGCTCGAGACCCGTGCGTGGTACAATCCGAACCTCGAGAGTCGACACATGATCGTGCCGGCCCTCATCGCCGTCATCATGTCGGTGATCGCGGCGATGCTCACGGCACTCACCATCGCTCGGGAGTGGGAGCGTGGCACCATGGAGCAGCTCGCGGCCACCCCGGCGAGTCGCCTCGAGATCGTGATCGGCAAGCTGCTGCCCTACCTCGCCATCGGGCTCTTCGACGTCGCGGTGACCGTCGTGGCGGGCAGGGTGATCTTCGGAACGCCACTGAACGGGAGCGTAATGCTTTTGGCGCTCATGACCACGCTCTTCCTGGTGGGGGCGCTCGGCCTGGGGATCTTCATCTCGGCGGCGGTGAAGTCGCAGGTCCTCGCCACCCAGGTCGCCATGGTGGCGACGTATCTGCCGGCGATCCTGCTCTCCGGGTTCCTGTACGACATCGCGAGCATGCCCCGGCCCCTGCAGGCGTTCACGTTCCTCGTGCCGGCCCGGTACTTCGTGACCGTCACCCGCGGCATCTTCCTCAAGGGCGTGGGGCTCGAGGCGCTGTGGCCGCAGGCCCTCCTCATGACGCTGTACGCCGTCCTCGGACTCGCGCTGGCGATCCGCGCGTTCCGAAAGGAGCTTCCCGAATGAGCCGCGCGACCCCCACCGGAACGTGGCATGCGGCCGCGCTTCGCGTGCGCAAGATGGTCACCAAGGAGCTGCGCCAGCTCTTCCGGGACCCCAGGACCAAGCGGGTGATCTTCATCTCACCCATCCTCCAGCTTCTGTTGTTCGGATACGCGGTGAACACGGACGTGAGGAACGTCCCGACGGCGCTCGTGGATCACGACCGGACGGCCGAGTCACGCGCGCTGGTGCAAGCGTTCACGGCCTCGGGGTACTTCCGCATCGCGCTGTCGTCGGATCGGCCCTCCGACCTCGGGACCGCGCTCGACCGAGGCGACGCAGTGGTCTCGCTGGAGATCCCCGTCGGGTACGCTCGCGATCTCGCGGCCGGCCGATCGCCACGTGTCCAATTCATCGTGGACGGCACGAACTCCAACACCGCCACCGTGGCCCAGGGCTATGCCGCCAAGATCGTGCGTGATCATGGAGCCCGTTCCGCGAACGCATCCGGATCGCTCGTCCCACCCATCGATCTGCGCGCCCGAGCTTGGTTCAACCCGGCGTTGGAGTCGCGGACCTACAACGTGCCCGCGGTGATCGGGGTCATCGTCCTCCTCATGTGCCTGCTTCTGACCGCCATGGCCGTGGTTCGGGAGCGCGAGGTCGGCACCCTCGACCAGCTCCTCGTGTCTCCCCTACGCCCGGTGGAGCTCATGCTCGGCAAGACCATCCCGGTGGCCGGCATCGCGCTCGTACAGCTGGCCACGGTCACGGCGGTCGCACTCGTCTGGTTCGACGTCCCGTTCCGCGGCTCTCCGCCCCTCCTGCTGGCGGCGGCCTTGCTGTTCATCCTGGCGGGGCTGTCGCTCGGCCTGTTGATCTCCACCATCTCGGCCACCCAGCAGGAGGCGTTCCTGTCGATGTTCCTCTTTCTGCTTCCGGCCATCATCCTCTCGGGCTTCCTTTATCCCATCGAGACGATGCCCGAGGTGTTTCAGACCCTCACGCTCGCGAATCCGCTCCGGCATTTCCTCGAGATCGTGCGGGGGATCTTCCTGAAAGGTGCCGGGCTCGAGAGCCTTTGGCCCCAGTTCACCGTCCTCACGGGCATGGCCGTCGCCGGCCTCGCGTACGCGACGCACAGGTTCCAGCGCTCCCTGTAACGGTCGGGGTCCGCAGGCGAGATCGCCGCGCGTTGTCATTAGTTCAAGATTGAATCATATTGGTCTATCAGGAAACAGCACGGAGAACAACCCACGGTTTCAGGAGCCCGCGACATGCCCAAGGTGACAGAAGGCTTCCATCACATCACCATGGTTTCGGCCGATGCCCGGCGGACCCTCGATTTCTACGGCAACGTCCTCGGCCTCGGCCTGGTGAAGAGGACCGTCAACTTCGACGATCCCGGTGCCTACCATCTGTACTTCGGGAACGACGGCGGCCGCCCCGGCACACTCCTCACCTTCTTCGAGTGGCCGGGTGCGCGGCGCGGCGGATGGGGGGTCGGCGGCGTGCATCACCTGGCGCTCGGCGTGGCGACCCCCGAGGCGCAGCTCAAATGGAAGCGCCGCCTGATGGACCACGGCGTGCAGGTCAGCGGCCCCATCGACCGGGGCTACTTCAAGAGCCTGTACTTCAGCGACCCTGACGGGCAGATCCTGGAGATCGCCACCCACGGCCCGGGCTACGCCATCGACGAGCCGGCCGATGCCCTGGGGCGTGAGCTGGTCACCCCTCCGTCCGAGCGACTGCCCGCCGGTCGCGACGAAGCGGCGATCCAGCGGCAGACCCACGCAGAGCCGGTCCCCGAGGTGACGCCGGACATGGCGCTCAGCGGGATCCACCATATCACCGGGATCACGGGCGACATCGAGGAAGCGGACCGCTTCTACCAGGAGGCACTCGGCCTCGCGATGGTGAAGAAGACGTTCAACCAGGACGACGCGAAGACGCTGCACTACTTCTGGGCCAATTACGACGGCGAGACGGTGGCGCCGCACTCGACGTTCACCCTGTTCGGGTGGGGTGGATCGACGCACCATGCACGCCAGGGGGCGGGGCAGACCCACCATATCGCGTTCCGGGCCCGCGACGCGGAGGACCAGGCGGCCTGGCGGGAGCACCTGCTCTCCCTTGACGTGCCGGTCACCGAAGTGAAAGACCGGCAGTACTTCGAGAGTATCTACTTCCAGGCCCCGGACGGCATGCTTCTCGAGATCGCGACCGACGGGCCAGGGTTCGCCATCGATGAGACGGAAGAAGCGTTGGGCTCGGGGCTCATGCTGCCGGTATGGCTGGAGCCGAGACGCGAAAAGATCGAGACGCAGCTCACCCCGCTGGGCTGAG
>JBBDSM010000189.1:0-6573 GCA_040904945.1 Gemmatimonadota bacterium | reverse complement strand
GACTTCGAGGTGAGCGGACCTCGTCCGCCGCGCGTGGAGGGCACGGTGGCGGTGCTCCTGCACGGACGGGGCAGCGACATGCACGACCTGCAGGGGCTCCGGCGGCTGCTTCCCGACTCCTGGACGTTGGTCACGCCACGGGCCACGTATCCCGGAGCCCCTTGGGGATACGGCCCGGGTTGGGCCTGGTACCGCTACGTCGCCGACGACCGGGTGGTCGGGGAGACGCTGTCCCACAGCCTGGACGCACTCGACGGCTTCCTCGAAGACCTTCCCGACCACCTCGGCAAGCCGGTCGAACGGATCGTGCTCGGCGGCTTCTCGCAGGGCGGCACGATGAGTCTGGCCTATGCGCTGACGAGAGACCGACCGATCGTGGCGGCCCTCAATTTCTCTGGATTCCTGGCCGACGGGGTGGACACGTCGAAGTCGTCCGACACGCCTCCGGTCTTCTGGGGCCACGGCCTCCAGGATCCGGCGATCCCGCATGCCCTCGCGATCCGCGGACGGGCGACGCTCGAGACCGCAGGCGTGAGCGTCACCGCGTCGGACCACCCCATCGGGCACGGCATCGTTCCGGAGGAAGTCGAGGCGGCCGTGCGCATGGTGGAGGCCTCGAGCGCGGGGACCCCGTAGCAGCCCGTGGTAGGCGCCTCCTCCGGCGGGGCGCTCTACCGCTCCGGCGGGGTGCCCGCGTACCCGGTGAGCTCGACGTAGCCGAGGCCGGTGGTGTCTTCTCCACCAGGTCCGACGCCCCTGACCCGCACCGATCCCTCCCAGTAACGGAACGCCAGGTCGAGCTCCTGGTCGCGAAGGACGGGCTCGATGACGAGATCGACGCCATGTTCGGGAGCGCGGAGGCGCCACCCCGACGGGTAGACCGTCCCGTCGATGGGGGAGCTCCACCGGTCGGTGACCTCCAGCTCGAGATCCTCCCCCCACTCGAGGGGCACCTTACGGCCCTCCGGGTCGATGAGCACGCCGTCGCTGAGCGGATCCGCCGAGCCGTCCGCGAGCCGAAGCTGGTAGACCATCACCTCCCATCCGTCGTCCAGCTGGAGGGAGAACCAGTCCCATCCGACCTGATCGCCGGACAGCGCCGAGGTGCTCCACTCGCGGTCCATCCAGGCCAGGCCCGACACATCGAGCGTGTCCGTGCCGATCACGACGGTGCCCGATGCCGGGATGCGGGTGTGCGCGTAGTAGTACGACGCGTTCCCGGCCTCGGGCCCCTTCTGGCTGAGTCCCCGGTCTCCCTGCAGCACGACGGGCTTTCCGTCGTCCAGCCGGAGTCGGAGGGCGACGTCGCCGGCGGCCGCCGAGAGCCGGAGCGGGAAACCCTCGCCGGCCGGGTCACCACGAAGCTCCCAGTCCTCGACCCAGACCCGGAAGGTGGGGTCGCTCCCGGACCCGTCCGGGCTGGGCACTCCCGCCTCGACGGGCCCGACCGAGCCGGCCAGCCCACCCGCCCCCCGCGCGAACCGCTCGAAGTCCCGGAAGCGTCCGTCCGACACGTCGGTCAGCGTGAAGTGTCCCATGTAGGCCTGATTCGTGGCCCAAGCGGAGGCGAGCTCGGGCGCGGTGGGCGCGAGCGCGCTCCGGAAGATCGTGAACTGGAATCCGAAAGCTCGTCCGTCCTGTGCCGCGAGGTTGCCCGTGACGTACCACCACTCCGTGCGGAAGGACGGGTGCGGCCCGTGATCCTCGGGAAACGAGAAGGGCCTCACCGACATGGCCCTCGCGTACCCCGCGGTGTCGGCGCCGGCCAGCGTTTCCGAGAGGGAGAGGCGGGCCCGGGCCGTCCCCTCCACGGAGCCACCGTCGCACCCTGCGCCAACCGCCGCGAGCCCAGCGGCCGTAGCCAGCAGGAAGACTCCGCGCGCCCGCATCATTCGCCCCTCAACGCCAAAGCGGGCGACGAGCGCGACATGCGCCAGGCCGGGTAGACACCCGCGACGAGAGCGCCGGCCAGGGCCAGAACCACCCCCTGGGCGAGGATCTCGGGGCCGACCTCCATGCGGAGGGTCCACCCGAACGAGCGCTTGTTGACCACGAAGATCATCACCCACGAGAGCACCAGGCCGACCGGGACCGCCAGGATCCCGGACACCAGCCCCAGGATCCCGGTCTGACCCACGACGAGCCCCCTCACCTGGCCCGGCGTGAGCCCGACGGCCCGGAGCACGCCGAACTCACGAGCCCGCTCGAGTTCCAGCGCCATGAGCGCGCTGAGGACGCCGACGAACGCGACGATGAACGCGAGCAAGCGAAGAACCCCGGTGACCTGGAACGTCCGGTCGAAGACCTCGAGCGACGCCTCGCGGAGCGCCCGGTTGGTGCGTGCCACGACCGACCGTCCCTCGGGAACCCGAAGCAGGAGCTCACCCACCACCGCGGACTCGTCGACGCCCGGCCGCAGGAAGAGCGCGAGCGACGTGACCCCCGGGTCGTCGTAGAAACGGTCGTAGACCGGGCGCGCCATCATGACGGTCCCCTGCTCCGAGCCGTAGTCGTAGAACACGCCGGCGACGGGGAGCTCACGGGGCCCCGAAGGGGTCGAGAGCCGCACCGGGTCGCCGAGTTCCAACCCCCGCCGGAACGCGAAGGGCTCCGACACAATGACCCCCTCGCCGGCACGGAACGCCGACATGGCCTCTTCCGGCGACCCGGACACGAAGTCGAACGCGTCCTCCCCACGGCGATCGAGATCCAGGGCGACCAGGCGGTAGAGGCCGTCCTCGGCGACGACGTCGATCCCACGGTACGTGCTGTGTCCGACGACGGCGGGGTGTGCGACGAACGCCTCGAGCAGGCTGGGCGGGAGGGTGCCGGACGCCCGGGAGCTCTGGGGCCCCGGAAGCGACACGTAGACGTCTGCCTGGAGGGTGCCGTCGAGCCACCGGATCAGGGTGCCGCGGAAGCTGTCGATCATGACGCCGAGCCCCACCGTGACCGACACCGCGACCACCAGCGCGGCCACGGCGGGTGCGGTCCGGCTGAGCGCGGTCACCACCCCCCGCGCCGCCATGGCGCCGAGCACGCCCGACATCCGTCGGAGCAGCGGGCCGAGTCCCCGCACCATGAGCACCGTGGCGGCCGGGGTCAGCGCGGCCATCCCCAGGATGACCAGGAAGAGTGCACCGAAGCTGAGCGCGAGGCTGCGTGAGGGGATCGCCATCAGGGCGGCCCCGGCGACGAGCATGGCCGCGCCCCAGCGGGCGGCGCGCGGCACCGTGCGTCTCGCGCGTTCCTCCGAGCTCGACCGGAGCGTGGCCAGCCGTGGCGAGACGGAGGCCGCCTCGAGGGCCGGGGCGGCTGAGGCCAGCAAGGTGGCGCCGACGCCGAGGGCGAGCCCCTTGGCCAGCACGACCGGGTCGACACCGACGCCCTCGACGGAGACCGTGAAGTAGAGGTCGTTGATGGTGCGGGTCACCAGGCGCACCAGCCCGCGCCCCAGCACGACACCGATCCCGACGCCCAGCACGGCGCCGACCGAGCCGATCCAGAGGGCTTCCCGCAGGATCATCCGGACGATCTCGCGCCGACCCACGCCGAGGGCCCGGAGACGGCCGAGCAGGGCGTGGCGCTGGACGACCGAGAAGGTCATCGCGTTGTAGATCAGGAACATCCCGAAGATCAGCGCGAGCAGGCTGAGCGCCGTGAGGTTCAGGTCGAACGCGGCGATCATGCCACTCATGGTGTCGGTGCGGGTCCCGGCCGACTCGAGGCGCGATCCTTCGGGAAGAGCAGCCTCTACGCGACGCACCAGCGCCGCTCCCGCGTCGCCCTCCGGGAGGCGCAGGTCGATGCGGGTCAGGCGGCCGGCCTCGCCGGTCATGTCCTGGACGCTCGCCAGGTCCATGAGCAGGACGTCCGACAGTCCGATGCGCGCGAGCCGGTCCTCGGGCGCGAGGGTGCCCGCGACCACGAGGCCGAAGCTCCGCCCGTCGAGATCGAACGGGAGCGTGTCTCCGACGGCGACACCGGCCCGCCCGGCCGTCTCCGAAGAGAGGACGACGGCATAGGGCGTGGTCATGAAGTCCGAGACCTCGAGGTCGGCCGCGGAGCCGGCCACGTACGGGCGGAACGGGCCTTCCGAGAGCGGGTCGACGCCGAGCGCGGTGAGGGCCCGCCCCGGCATCCGCGGAGACGAGCCCACCGCCTCCACCACGGGCGCCGCATCGCGGACGCCCAACTCGATCCTCATGGTCGCCACGAGCGTCTCGTCCACGGTGCCGACGTCGCTGACGATCTGGTGGGTCGCCCGCCCCGACACCGTCTCCGACGACACCCGGAAGCCCGTCCGGGCGCTCTGGATGGAGAGGTCGATGGCCACCACGACCCCGACGCCGAGCGCCACCCCCACGATGGAGAGGACCAGCTGGGTTCGATGCCCCACCAGATGGCGGAAGCTCGAGCGGGTGAGGAGCTTCACGACGCGTCCGGCGTCACCTGTCCGTGCCGGACGCGGAGAATCCGGTCCATCCGTCCGGCAAGGTCGGCCGAGTGAGTCACCACCACGAGCGTGAGCCCGTCCTGCTCGACCAGCTCGTCGAGAAGGGCGACCACGCGTTCCCCCGTCTCCTCGTCCAGGTTCCCCGTCGGCTCGTCGGCGAGCACGACCCGCGGCCGGTGGACGATGGCCCGTGCCACCGCGACGCGCTGCTGCTCACCGCCGGACAGGCGATCCGGGTAGGTGGAGGCACGTTCGGCGAGGCCGACGGCTTCGAGAAGCCCCAGGGCGCGGTCCCGGCCGGCGGCGTCTCCCGAGCCCGTGAGCTCCAGCGGGAGCAGCAGATTCTCGAGGACGGTCAGCGTCGGGATCAGGTTGAAGAACTGGAAGACGAAGCCCAGCCGCTCCCGGCGGAACACCGTCCTTCGCCGCTCGGAGAGCGCCGTGAGGTCGGTGCCCCCGACCCGGACGGTGCCGGCGTCAGGGAGATCGATCCCGCTGATCAGGTTCAGGAGGGTGGACTTGCCGGAGCCCGAAGGCCCGAGGACGGCCACGCGCTCGGCCGGCGCCACGGACACGTCGACTCCGTCGAGGACGACGTGGTCGACGTCCCCTTCCCTGTATCCCTTTCGAACGTCGCGCAGCTCGATGGCCGGCCCTGCGGTCATGGATCTCCTGGGGAGAGCTTCCCCGGGGCGGGGCCGCCGGTCAGCGCCCTCCACCCTCCAGCTGCTGTGGCAGCGTGAGAAGCTTCTTCACTCGATACTGCCGATTACCCGCAGGCAGGCGGATGGTGACCTCCTCTCCCTCGCCGGCGCCGAGCAGCCCCTGCCCGATGGGCGACGCCAGCGAGACCTGACCCGCGTCGAGATCGATGAAGTCACCGGCCGTGATGGTGAAGTCGTATTCGTCGTCACCGTCGACGTCGTGGACCGTCACGCGCGAGCCGAAGCCGACCTTGTCGTACGCCATGTCGGAGACGTCGATCTTCGAGAGTTCGGACATGCGCGACGTGAGATGGTTCAGGCGCGCCTCCACGAACGACTGGCGCTCCTTCGCCGACTTGTACTCCGAGTTCTCACGGAGATCCCCGTGCTCCATGGCGATCTTGATCCGCTCCGGAAGCTCCACCTGGAGCTCGTGGGTCAGACGCTCGATCTCTTTTTCGATCTTTTCTCGGATCTGTTCCAGCATGGGGCACCTCGGGTCTCAGAAAGCAAGCCGCCGTCCCGAGCTCAGAGCCGGGGCGGCGGTGATGTTGAAGGATATGAACGCGGACGCCCGGACGGAAGCGCTGGCCCTACACGGGCAACGCTGGCCACGACGCTCCGTACGGATACATTCTGCATCCGCGATCGATCCGTGACCGATGGAGCCCCCTTGATCCTTCCCGACGACCCTGAGCCCACCCGCGACGACGACGACGTCTCCGGGCCGGAGTCCGCCCGCCCCGACGTGGGCGGGGCAGGCTCCGACGCCGTCGAGGCAATGCGCCCCGTGAGCGGTGGGGACTCGGTGGTATGGACGCCGTTCGATCCGGGCGACGCGCCGGAGCTCCCGGCCTCCGAAGACGGATCAGGACGCGTCGTAGCGGTCATCGCGTCGGTCGAGCTGGTGGGCGTCGGCTGGGCCGTCTCGGTGGCGACCGAGCTCGCTCGCGTCTGGGCCGGACAACGACCGGGCGTCGTCCTGGTCGACACCGATCTCGCCAGGCCGCGCCTCCACCATGCGGTGCGCGTGGACAACTCCGTGGGCCTGGCCGAGGTGCTCCGTGGAGAAGCGTCGGTGAGCAGCGCGACCCGTGTCGTCGACGAGGACCACCTCTTCTGCGTGCCCGCGGGAAACGCCCCGGAAGAGCCTGACCAGGGCTTCGACCGCGCCCGCTGGTCGAAGCTCTGCGATGCCTTCTCCGGAGCCGGCGTTACCGTGGTGGCCTACGTCCCGGCGAGCGCGACGTGGATCCATGACGTCCTCGATACCGCGACGGACGTCGTCGAGCTGACCGAGCAGCACCGCTCGCTCGACTGGCCACGCGAGGAAGCTCCGCCGGTGCGCGCGGTTCTCGGCCCGATGCCTCTGCTCCGCCCGCCCTCCGATCCGACCGGGAAGTCACGAACCGG
>JBBDSM010000188.1:0-15162 GCA_040904945.1 Gemmatimonadota bacterium | reverse complement strand
CGTTGCTGGAGCGGGTGACCCAGATCATGGACGACATCGATGCCACGCGCGCCGACATCGCCCTGACGGAGGACAACCTCGCACGCGTGGAGCGCGTGCACCTGGCGGTGGGGCGCCACGCGAACCAGGTGGCCCAGGCCCGCGCCCTCGACTACCGGGAGCGGGACGCCGTCGTGGGGGCGGTGAGCGAGCGCCTGGTCGAGGCCCGCGAGCGCGCCGCCACCCAGCGCGAGGAGCTCGGGGCAGCCCGGACGCGGCTGCGGGACGCCGATCGCGAGCGCGCCGACCTGCGCGGCCGGCTCAAGGTGCTCCGTAACCACGAGGCGTATCGGAGCCGGGACGCCCTGGCGTCGGCGGAGCAGGAGGTGGCGCGAGCGCGCGAGCACCTCGCGCGCGTGGAGGCCGAGGTCCGGGACGCCGCCCGGGCCGTGACCGATCTCGAGAAGGAGCGGTCCCGGCTGCGCGAGCGCTGGACCGACCAGCACGATGCCGCGTCACGGGAGGTCGCCGCCCTGGCGGAGGCGGCGCAAGGGGCGGCGTGGCCCCAAGCGGAGCAGCGAGCGGAAGAGGTCGGCGCACGGCTGAAGACCCTGGAGCTCGGTGCCGGAGAGCCGCCGGAGCTCCAGGCGGACGCGCTCGCCGAGCTGGCCGGCGACCGCGGGCGTCGCCTGGAGGAGGTCGTGCAGGCGCTCGCCGGGGTGAGCGTGGCCGAGGGCGAGGTCGAGCGCGCGGACTCCGTGGTGGACGAGGCCCGGACGGCGCTTCGCGAGGGCCACGACGACCTCCGCCTGGCCCGCGAGGCCACCGACACATGCAGAGACGATCTCGGCGTCCGGTTGGAGCGCTGGCAGGGCGGGCTCCGGGAGCTGCCGATTCGGGCTTCCGACGTGGCGGAGCTGCGGGAGGCGACCCACCGCCTGGAGGACGGCGCCGCCGTGGGACCGGCCCTGTTCGAGCCGTGGCTCGAGCGCGCCGCGAGGCGCCGGTCGGAGCTCGACTCCGACCGCGACGTCGCGCGCTCGAAGCTGGGCGCGGTGGAGGCGCGGCTGCGTGCCACGCGCGAGGAGCTTCGGGCCTGGGAAGGGCGCGAGGAGGCGCTGCCGGAGCCTCGGCCCGGCCAGACCGAGGCGCGGGCGAGTCTCGCGGCCGAGGGCGTGGCGGCGGTGCCGTTGTTCCGGGCCGTGGAGGTGCGTTCGTTCGTACCGGAGCCGGAGGTGCGGCTCCTGCATGCCGCCCTTCGCGAGTCCGGTCTTCTCGACGCCCTCGTGGTCCGCGCCGAGGACGTCGAAGCGGTCGCCGCGACCCTCGGCGACGAGGGGGGCGACCGCTGGATCCGCCCGGCACCGCTGCCGGAGGGCAGGGCGACCCTCGCCGACGTTCTTGAACCGACGTCCTGTGGCGTGGAGGAGTCCGTCGTCCTGTTCGCGCTCCGCTCGATCGGCCTGGAACGGCTTGGGGCCGAGCCGACCGCGGGCGTTGCGACCGACGGGACGTGGACCGCGGGCGTCCTTGAGGGTCGCGCCACCGGACGCACGGCGGAGGGACCCGTGTATCTCGGCCGCGGGGCCCGGGTGCGGGCGCGCGACGAGCGGGTAAGCCGCCTGCGGGCCGACCTCAGCGAGCTCGACGACGAGGCGAACCGCGAGCGCGACGAGATCCGTGGGCTCGGCGAACGTCTCGCGACCCTCGACGCGGAGGTGGATGAGCTGCGCGTGCTGCCCGAGGTCGGCGCGCTGTCGAGCGCTCTCGCCATCCAGGCGGAGCGCGCTCGCCGGGTGCAGGGGCTGAACGCACGGCTGCAGGAGGCCGAGGCCGAAACGGCGGGGGCGCGCAGGGCGGTGGGGCGGGCCCGACAGCTGCTCGAGGTGGCCCTCCGCAACGCGCCCGACGCGCGTGGCCGGGACACCGACGGCGTTCGTGAGCTCGTGCGCTCCACCGAGCGGGTCGTCACCAGCGCCGAGCGCGCCGCCGACCGGCTCGAAGCTCTGCGCGAGAGGGGCGAAGAGGTGCGTCGTGCCGAGACCGACATCGAGCGTCGGCGTTCCGTGCTGGCCGAAGCCCGCACACGGGCGGAGCGGGCCGACGAGGTCGTCGCGGAGACCGAAGGCCGCGCGCGCATCATCGAGACAGAGCTGGCCGGGCTCGGATATCACGAGATCGTGGCGGAGGTCGAGAAGGCCGAGAAGCGGCAGGACGACCTCGAGCTCGAGGGCCGGGAGTTGGCGGAGACGATTGGAGGCCTCGAGATCTCCCTCGAGCATGCCGATGCCGAGGTGACGCGCCTCGGCACCGAGCGCGCGGGGGCGGAGCGCGAACGGACCCAGGCGCGAGCCCGGCTCGCCGAGGCCGTGCACGCGTATCCCACACTGGAGGAGGCCGCGGCGCTCTTCGGCGACGGCACCGAGGGATCCGCCGCGCGGACGGCCGACCACCTCCTGGAGCGCCGGGAGGAACGCTCCACCGATCTGGCCCGGCGCATCGAGGACGACCAGCGGCGGGCCCAGCAGGGACTGTTTGTGGAGGTGACGGAGAGCCGGTCGGCGCTCGTCGAATACCAGCCGAGCCTCGACCCGGACACCGGCGTCGTCTCCTTCCGGCACGAGGGCCGGGAGCTGCCGCCCCACGCGCTGCTGAAGGTGCTCGCCCGTCATCGGCAGGGCCAGGAGAACGCCATGCGCGACAAGGAGGACGAGCTCTACGAGGAGTTCTTCCTCCAGGAGGTCAGCGGTCGGATCCGCGAGGCCATCGAGCGCGCCGAGGAGAGCGTCGACCGGGTCAACGACCTGCTCGCCGAGCGGCCGCTCGCCAACGACGAGATCCTCACCCTGCGCTGGCGTCCCCGGAAGGAGATCGGTGCGGACGGAGCCGACCATCCCCGGCTCGTCGAGCTCCTCAAGAAGCCGGCGTCGGTGCTCCCGGCGGAGGACGTACGCTGGATCAAGTCGTTCTTCCGCGAGCGCGTGCGCATGGTGCGTGAAGGGGCGGCTCGGGGCCGGGTGGCCCCGGCGGAGGAAGAGACGTCCTTCGGCGAGGCCCTGCGTGCCGTGCTCGACTATAGGCGCTGGTTCTCGTTCACGCTCCACGGTAAGAGACCGGGCGAGGCCCTCACCGAGATCACCAACCGTGAGTTCGCCACGCGGAGCGGCGGCGAGAAATCGCTCGCGATGTTCGTCCCGCTTCTCGCCGCGCTGGACGCCCGGTTCCGGAGCGCGCGACCCGACGCCCCCAAGCTCGTCGGCCTCGACGAGGCCTTCGCGGGGGTGGACTCCAACAACATCAACGAGATGTTCGCGTTCATGGTCGGTCTGGATCTTTCCTGGATCATGACCAGCGAGAGGCTCTTCGGAGTCGGAGCGGCCCTTCCAGCCTGCACGACGTACCAGTTCCACCGGCGGGGCACCGTGGCCGCCGTTCAGCCGTGGCTCTGGGACGGACGACGGAACGCGGCCGAAGATACGCTCGAGCTCGTCGCGGAGAGCGGTGACGCCGAGGAGCTGGAAGGGTCGGGTGCGGCCTGAGCTGCGCCGGATCCTCGCCGACCTCCCGGGCCTGTCGGACGTGCTGGATCGTGCCGGGGCGCGCTACGTCGACCTCGGCCGTGTCGGTGGCACCGTGGATGTGGCCCCGTCCGAGCGTCGCGCGGTGGAGCGGCTCGGATGTCGTGTGGACCGCAGGGGACGGCTGAAGCTTGCCGACCTGGACCAGGCGTTCCGGGCATCGCGCCTGGGCGTGGGACTTGTCGAGGTCCTCGAGGAGCTTAGGGGCGGACCGGTCGTCACCAGGGCCGAGGCGCGCGAGCGGGAGGAGCGCGCCTGGCGTGAGTTCAGATCGAGGGTAACTGCGTTCGGCGCGCACGCGTGGGTCGATGGCTGGCTGGACGAGCAGGAGGGCGCGCTGCGGGCCGAGTGGCGGCGCTATGGCGACGATTGGTCGTCCGCGCTGGAGGTCGTCGTTCGCGCCGCGGGTGAGCTGGCTGCGGTCGGCGGCGCGACCGAGCTACCGCACTTCGCCTACCGGGTCTGCGGCGACGCTCACGGCCTCGACTCCGACCGCACGGCGGGTAGACTCTTCGAGCGCTTACTCGCCTACCGGCACGCGGAAGTCGGCTTCTCGTTCCCCCTGTCCGCAGAAGACCGCGAGAGCCTGTTCGCCCTCGCCGGGCTCGCCATCGACGAGCTCTCGTCGACTGTACATGTGGCGGGCCTCGACGGCTCGGAGCCCCTCATTGCCGCAGCACGGAAGGGACGCCACGTGGTGGTTCTGCCCCTCCGCACCCTGTACGCCATCGGAGACGACGTGCGCGCCCACAGGGGGGTGGTCTTCGCCGTCGAGAACCGCTCGGTTCTCTCCCGGCTCCACCGCCAACTCGCCGACGTTCCCGTGGAGCGATATCCGACGCTGGTCTGCACCGGCGGACATGTGAGTCTCGCCACCCTCCGTCTGCTGGAGCGGCTCGCCGCGTCCGGCGTCGTCGTCCGCTACTCGGGCGACTTCGATGCCCGGGGCCTGATGATCGCCGACGCGCTCGCGTCCCGTCTCGGCCCCGCCTTCCGGCCCTGGCGACTGGATGCGGCAGGGTTCTTCGAAGCGTTGCGGCGCCGGGGCGGAAGCGACCCCATCGACCCCGGTCCGTTCTCTCCTTCGGTATCCGAACGCTTTCCGGAGCTCACGAAGGTCATGGCCGACCACGGTGCGGCTTTCCAGGAGGGGCTGAGCGAAGGGCTTCTGGAGGATGTCCGACGGTGGATGGGTCCGGGATGACAGGCGCCGATGCGGTCACTCCTCCCCCGTGCGCCGGATCCGCTCCTTCGCCAGATGCCGGCTCCGCCGAGCCTCCAGCGCCCGCTGCTTCATGTATTTCACGTCCGTCCCGTCCACCTGACCCTCCCGGAACCGCATCTCCATCGCCTCGAGATCGCGGAGTTCCTCGCGGGTCTCGGCGTCCGAGTACGTCGACGTTCCGAGATCGCACACGGCGCGGCGTAGCGCCTCCGAGCCCGTCCGGTAGTCCCCCCGGCGCTCGGCGTCCAGCGCCTCCTCGCGGGCCCGGGCGGCTTCCAGCAGGAGCACCTCCTTCCGCACCTCCGGCTCCACCTTCCCGCCATCCACCGGAGAGAGGGTGATGGGCAGGGTGAGGGTCTGCTGCTCCACGCCCCCGCCGGCGGTGAGCACCTGCGCCACGACCTCGAGGTCGGCCACGCGCGCGTCCGCCTCGCCCTCGCGAGCAGCCTCCGGCGGCAGCAAGCACTCGAGGAGCACCCGCCGCGGCTCCCGGGCGTAGACGTCGCCCACCTCCAGGGTCAGGTCGCGGCCCTCGGCATGGCTCGGATAGTCGTGGAGCACCTTCACGGCGCCGGTGTCGGCTCCGGGCCGGATGCGCACCCGCACGTTCTGCGCGACCAGCGAGAGGAGGCCCTCGAGCTCCTCCTCGAACACGCCGGTCGCCTGGTCGGCGTGCTCGATGTAGTACGTCGATCCCCGGCCGGCGTCGGCCATGCCACGCAGGAGATCCTCGTCGTAATGAGCCCCGAACCCGATGGTCGTGGTGGTGACGCCGTGCTCGGCGCTCATGCGGCAGAGCCCCTGGAGGCGATCGCGGTCCGTGATGCCCTGGTTCGCCTGGCCGTCGGTGAGCAGCAGGATCCGGTTCACGCCCCCCTCCCTGAGCCTCACGGCCACGAGCTCCCGTCCCCGGAGCCAGCCGCCGCTGAGGTTGGTGGTGCCCCCGGTCCCGATGGACGCGATGCGCCCGGTGACGTCCTCCTGCTCCTCGCCGGTGGCCGGCTCAGCCACCACGTGCACCTGGTCGTCGTAGGCCACCACGCTCACGACGTCCTCCGGGCGGAGGCGCCGCACCAGCGTGATGGCCGCGTCCCGGGCGGCCCGCAGAGGCTCTCCCGCCATGGAGCCCGAGCGGTCGAGGACCAGCGAGAGGTTGAGGGGTGTGCGGCCCTCGATCGGCGGCGCTTCTCCTTCGATGCGCAGCAGGGCCCGGACAAGGAAGCCCCCTTCGGCGACGGGCTCGTGGTCCAACAATACGCTGGTCTTCATGGTGCCTCCCTCGGGCGTGGATGCCGTGATCTGGGGGAGGCAAGCTAGGTCAGGGGTGTGACAGCATCCCCCGGGCGACCTCCAGCGCCAGCGCCCGCACGTCGTCGGGCTCCAGGATCTCGGCGTCCGCTCCGTACTGGAGCGCATGGCTCACGGCCCAGCGCGG
Organism: Gemmatimonadota bacterium; assembly: GCA_040904945.1. Taxonomy (GTDB): domain Bacteria; phylum Gemmatimonadota; class Gemmatimonadetes; order Longimicrobiales; family Gaopeijiaceae; genus JAWLHJ01. Next base: position 8,945 of record JBBDSM010000188.1, on the reverse strand, counting down.
GTCGGCGACCCGGTGCCGTATGATCAGGCTTCCGTCTTCGCCGTCCTCGACCGACGCTTCGGTCCAGAACGCCCGCTCCCGGATCCAGCGAGCGACGCGGGGCGAGTACCGCACGCACACCTCCCGCTCCCGCTCGGTGTGGAAGACGCGGCCGCCCTCGACGTAGGTACACGGGTCGAACTCGGCCGGGACCTCGAACCGTCCGTCGGCCAGATCGGCGGCGACGATCCGGTCGATGCGGAACACCCGGATTCCCTCCTCGAGGGTGCAGTGGCCCACGGCGTACCACTCGCCCTCTCCGTAGGCGATGGCGTACGGGTGCACGACGCGCACCTTCTCCTCCCGTGCGCCCGGCTTCACATAGGAGATGGCGCACGGCCGGTGGTCGCGCGCGCCGGCCAGGAGCACCTCGCGGATACCCTCCGGGTCGGGGTGTCGGTCGGGCGCGGCGATGTCCGGGGCGCCGTCGCCGGGCCAGTCGCGATGGGCCAGATAGCCTTCCGCGCGGTCGAGCAGACGCTCCCGCGCGACCTGCGCGTTCATGTGGGTCGACGCCGTGGAGCCGCGGAGCGCCAGCGCGAGGCAGAGCGTTTCCTCGGGGGTGAGCCGGGTCGGGCGCTCGAAGCCGTCCGCCCGCGACACCTCCACGCGGTCGGCCTGCAGCAGGATCTGCACGTCGTCCAACCAACCGCCGGGGTGGTAGAAGTTGCGCTCGGTCACCTCTTGCAGGTCCTGGAGGATGCGCGTCTCGGGCACATCGAGCTCGGCGGCGAGTTCGGCCAGACGGGCGCCGCCGGGCCGCGCGGCGGCGGGCAGGACATGGAGCAAGCGCTGGAGTCGATCCTGTGCGGTGCGGCCGTCGGTCATGGGTGCTCCGGTTCGGCGTAACGTCGCATCACGTCCGTGACGAGCTCGGTGAACGCCCGGGCGAGCGGCTCGGGCGCGACGACGCGGGCGTCACCGGCCAGGCTGAGCACCCAGCGGAGGAACGGATCGCGCCGCAGCACGCGGAAGCGGCGGAGCTGGCTCCCGTCGTCCTTGTCCCCGACGAGCGTGCCGTGCTCGTTCCGCTCGGCCCAGAGCGATCGGGGGAAGGCGAACCACACATCGGCCTCGACCGGCCCGTCCGTATCCTCGCCGATCTCCCAAGCCGCCCGGCCCGCATGGTCCGCGAGCGAGAATCCCTCGGGAACCTCGTAGTCGGCGTCCTTCTTCTTGCCGCGCACGAGCGCGACGTCCCGCATGCGGCCGAGCCGGAACATACGCTTGCCGTCCTGATCGACGTCGCGCCCGACCAGGTACCAGCGACCGTGTTGGAAGAGGAGCCCGTACGGCTCGACGTGGCGCGCCTCGTCCGTGTCGCGGGTCATGCCCCGGTAGCCGAAGCGCACCGCTTTACGGCGCTGGACGGCGTCGGAGAGCAACCGGAGCGGCTCGCGGCTCGCCGCCGTCTCGGGATCCTCGGCATACACGACTGGCGCTTCCCGCGCGAGACCCGGATCGAGGTCGAACGCGAGCTTCCGGAACGCGGAGCGCGCGGACGTTCGGAGCGGGAAGGCCGGGAGCGCGGAGAGCTCGCTCAACCCCTCCAGCGCCGCGCGGGCTTCGGGGGCCTCGATGGGGAAGTCGCGCTCGCCACCCGCGGCCCCCGACCCACCCCGGGCCTCGGCCACGAGCCGGAGGTAGGGCAGGTGAAAGTCCTGCGCGCCGAGCCGGTACCCCACGGTCTGCTCGCGCCCGAAGTGGATCGAGTACGGGACGGTCTCGATCGGGATCCCGAGCCCGCGAAGCTCGTCCTTGTCGCGCTCGAACATGCGCCGGACGGTCTGCTTCGCCTTCTCGTCACCCTCGAGGCCCGCCTCGTACGCCGGGACGGCTTCCCAGAGTTGCTCGACGGTCCCCGGGAGCCGCCGCCCCGCGAGATAGGCGATGACGTCGAGCCAACGTTGCAGCTTGGTGGGTTGGGTGGCCATTGGGGAGCATAGATGGGGGCTGTGACGTTCGGGCGAAAGGGCTTGGTGGTGGGCGGGGCTTCGGCGCCCTAGGTTGGCGCCTCCCTGAGAACGGCCCCGCCGGATTCCCCGGAAGACCCCAAGTCCATGCGCATCACCTCACTCCTCGCGGCTCTCCTCCTGGCATCGCTCGTGGCTTCGGTCCCCCTCACGGCCCAGGTCCAGGCTGGTCCGTCAGAGGACCAGGTCGCCTCCCCGGCTCCCGTCCGCATCGACGTAGAGACGGCGCCCAGGCCCGAGGTCCGGGCCATACGCGTTCAGGGGGCCATCGTTCTGGATGGGATCCTCGACGAGGCGGCGTGGGCCGAGGCACCGGTGATCGACCGCTTCATCCAATCGACGCCCGACGACGGTCTGCCCCTCACCGAGGCCACCGAGGTGCGGATCCTCTACGATGACGAGACCCTCTACCTGGGCGTGGAAATGTGGGACCGATCTCCGGACCGCCTTACCATTCCGTCGCTGGAGCAGGATTTCGAGAGCGGCAACTCGGACATCTTCGGCATCACTCTGGACACCTTCCTGGACCGCCGGAACGCCTTCATGTTCCTGGTGAACCCCATGGGGGCGGTGAAGGAGGCTCAGAACTTCGACGATTCCCGCTCCGAGAACGCCGCCTGGGAAGGGATCTTCGAGGTGCGTACCCGGATCCACGACCGGGGCTGGACCATCGAGTGGGCCATCCCCTTCTCGACCGTGCGCTTCGACCCGCGTAGCGAGGTGCAGGACTGGGGGATGCAGCTCATGCGCCGCATCCGCCGCAACAACGAGGAGGGGTACTGGGCGCCGCTGGACCGCCGGGACCGCATCCACAGGATGTCCCAGGCCGGCACCCTGAGGGGGTTGGAGGGGATCCGGGCGGGGAACAACCTCATGGTGAAGCCCTACGTGGTGAGCGCCCGCAGGCAGGGGGGCGTGTCGGGGGAGCTGGACGACTGGAGCGCTGACGGAGGGCTGGACCTGAAGTACGGCATCACGCCCCGCCTCACCATGGACCTGACCTGGCGCACCGACTTCAGCCAGGCGGAGGTGGACCAGGAGCAGGTGAATCTCACCCGCTTCAGCCTCTTCTTCCCGGAACGCCGGGACTTCTTCACCGAGAACTCCGGCGTCTTCCAGTTCGGCGACATCACGGAGCGCAACTACCGGGCGGGAAGCTCCCTACGGGACTTCACCCTCTTCCACTCCCGGCGCATCGGGCTCAACGATGGCCAGGAGGTCCCCATCCTGGGGGGCGGCCGCCTCACGGGGCGCGCGGGGGGATTCGAGCTGGGGGCGCTGAACATGCAGACCCGAGCGGCCCTGGGTCTCCCGGACGAGAACTTCACCGTGCTTCGGGCCAAGCGGAGCGTCGAGGGCTTCGGCGACCTCGGGGCCATCATGGTGAACCGGCAGTCCACCGACGGGAGCGGCACCTTCAACCGGGCGTACGGCGTGGAGGCGAATCTGCAGCCCCACCCCTTCGTGCGGGTGAACTCGTATCTGGCGGCCGTGGACGACTCGGAGGTGGCCGAAGGAGACCGCTGGGCCGGGCGCCTCTGGGCGGGTTTCCGGGACCCCTTCTGGAACGTGGCGGCCTCGGTGAAGCAGGTGGGAGAGTCGTTCCTTCCCCGAGTGGGCTTCGTGCGGCGGCGGGGTGTGCGCCAGGGATACGGGACCGTGGGGGTGCACCACCGCCCCGGAGCGGCGTGGCTCAACGAGGTGAACCCCTACCTCGAGATGGACTACACCACCGATCTGGAGGGGCGTCTCCTGACCCGGGTGGCCGAGGGAAATCTGAGTGTCCGTCTGCGGGAAGGCAGCTCGCTGAGCCTGGGGCTGGGCGACCGCTTCGAGCGGCTGGACGATCCCTTCACCGTGGGGGCCGGCGCTGTGGTGCCCATGGGGGACTACGATTTCAGGACCGCCACCCTCTCCGTGGGGACCAACGCCGGACGCCCGCTCTGGGGCCGCCTCTCCTTCACCAACGGCGGATTTTACGACGGGCAGCGCACCTCCTATGGGTTGAACGGCCAGTGGCGGGCCTCGTACCGCCTGGCGCTGGACTACTCGGCGGAGCGGAACGAGCTCTCCCTTCCCGGTACCGAGGACTTCAACGCCGACGTCTACTCCGGACGCCTCAACTTCGCCGCCAGCACCCGCTTCTTCACCAGCGCCTTCGTCCAGTACAACACCGCCAGCGAGGTGGTGGTGACCAACGTGCGCCTGAACTACGTCCACGCCCCCCTGAGCGACCTCTTCCTGGTTTTCACCGAGCGCCGGGACCGCACCGACGTCCTTCCGGTGGAGCGCCTGGTCTCGTTGAAGGTGACCAAGGCGCTGTCGTTCTAGCGGGACGTGCCTCTCCTTCCCAAGCGGCGTTCGCGATCAGCTTGCCGACGGATCTCTGCGCGACTACGCTGATTGCTTCGCAAGGACGGCGTTTGGAATTCCCCTCCACCGGAGCCCTGGGATGCACACGCCCCCGCGGGCCCTCGGCCCGGCCTCCCTCGCGGCCACCGCGCTTCTGGTCTTCGCCCTCCTCCCCGTCGCCCTCACGGCCCAGGAGACCCCGGAACGGCGCCAGGTGATCTCGGCGAACCCGTTCGGTCTTCTGCTCGAGCTCTTCAATGCCGAGTACGAGCGGGCGGTGACCGGCACCACCACCCTCGGAGTGGGAGGCTCGTTCCTCGACCTGAACGAACAGACCTACGTCAACTTCGACGGCTTCTGGCGCTACTACCCCCAGGGAACGGTCTTCGACGGATGGGCGTTCGGGGCGAAGGTCGGCGTCACGCGGGTGGAGGGAAGTAGCTATCCCGGCTTCGGATTCGACGTGAACCGAAGCTGGTTGATGGGCGCGTCAGGCAACTTCTACGTGGGCCTCGGCTTCGGTCTCAAACGGCTCTTCGGCACCAGCGACGCGGTCTTCGAGCCCCGCTTCATTCCCACCTTCCGCATCGTGAACGTCGGCATCGCCTTCTGAAGCGGGGGTTGAACGGCCCGGAGCCGTCCCGCCCGGGCGGGGCGGCGGTGGCGATCGCCGCCCTGACCGCCGTGGGCTGCGGGACGGCCGTGCCCACTTCGTAAGTGGTTCGAAAGTCGAACGACTTGGCGAGCAGCGCCGGTGGCGGACTGCCGGCTATATCTTCCTGCCACACAACGTCTTAGGGATCGACGTGAGTGTCGGCGCGACGGAAGCCGATCGTTCGAGAGTCGAACGATTTGCGAAGCGTCGAAAACAGAGTGACTCATCCCCCTCGTGGCCCGCCCGCACCCCCTGCGTGCAGTTCCCGACCCCAAAATTACGCATGTAGTGTTGACTGGCACCTCGTTCTTCGCTCGACCCCGAGGCACCGATGACGCTACGACGCCCTGCCGCGCTCCTGACCGCGATCCTGGTATTCCAGGCCTGTGACTACCGTGCCAACCCAACCGGCCCCGTAACCGAGGCGGAGCCGGAGGTGGGCGACGAGACAGGGGCGGCGCCCGCCACCATGACCGGGAGCGCGATCTACAGCGACCGGGCCCACGCCCTGCCGCCGGAGGCCTTCGAGTTGCTTTCGACCCGCGAGGAGCAGAGTGCGGGCATGCTGCGCTACCGGGCCACCGAAGGCGTCCTTCCCGAGGTGACGCGCGACGACTTCATCGTCACTGAGCTGGAGGGGGGCGAGCCGGTCGTGAGACGGGTGATCTCGGCGGAGCAGGCCAGCGGGGAGTTGCGCATGGACACATCCCCCGCGTATTGGCACGACATCGTGCGGGGCGGTGAGTACCGCTTCACGATCCCCTTCGACGGGTCGGAGGAGGCGCAGGCGCAGCTCACGGATGCCGGCGGACCGCAGCGCATCCCGCTGGCCCGGGACTCGCTTCCTCTCCCGCCGCTGGAGCACACCTTCCAACCCACGGACGTCTGCGCCTGGGTCCACGACCTGGCGGCGCTCCTTCCGGGAAACAACGACCCGGAGATCTGCGGCAAGCCCCGCACCCTGTCCGGCGCCATTGGCGTGGCCAAGCTGGGGATCAGCGGGACGCTCGATTCGCTGAAGATCCGCTCGGGCCGCGTACGGGTCACCGGGGACATGGACATCGCGATGAACATCGATCCCGGTGGCGTGGTCGGCGGAGAGATCCCCGAGTTCTATCCCTGCAACCGGGGGAACTACCTGGGGTGCGTGTCGACCCCCACAGGGGCGGCCCTGGTGGAGTGGCTGCGCCGGTACGCCCCCTCCATTCCGGAGGCGTCCCTTCCTCCCGTGCGCGTCTGCGTCCCCGGAGCCCGCGTCCGGACGCGGCGGGGATTCTGGAGCGGATCCTTTCCTTCCTATACCTGGAATCCCCCGACCTGGGTTCGGTGCCGGATCGCCAACGTCGGGGAGCTTCCCGAGATCGTCCTCCCCTCCGTGAGCAGCCTGGACTCGGAGGTCCGGCCCAACGTGGAGGGAGAGCTCGTGGTTAGGGTGCAGGGGGACGGGGAATTCGAGGTCAAGGTCTCGGTACCCTACCTGGCGGCCCAGACCGGGTACTCGGCGGGACAGGACCTGACGGCCGAGGCGAAGATCGGCGTCTTCATCCTTCTCAAGACCACCGTGAAGAACGGGGGCGGGACGGTGAAGTTCACCTTCGACGACACGGGACGGGTGACGCAGACCTGGTCGTCGACGGCTGGCTTCGGCCGGGATTTCGAGCTGGTCGAGGAGAACCGCAACGCCGAACTCCTCTACCTGGACAACCCGGACTCCATCGTCGTGCGGGTCGGGGTTCCGGTGGAGGTCGGGGTCGAGATCTGCATCGCGATCTACAACTGTGAGACGGCGGAGTCGAAGGAGGACCCGAACCTCGCCGACCGGGTCTTCAAGAACCTGAACGTGGGCGCCAAGCTGGGGGCCGGGGCTTCCATGTTCTACGAGGCCATCTGGAGCCGGCCCCAGGTCCATCCCACCGACCCGGTCATCGACAACTGGAATGTGTCGGTGGAGGGCGGATACGATGTCTCGGTGGCCGGCGGAATCACCATCCCGCTTACCGGCTGGGCCCTCCCCGACGTTCCCCGCGAGTTCGAGGAGACCTGGGAGTGCTGCCGATTGTCCGTTTCGGACTACTGGGGGCAGGCGCCGTTGGATGTCGTCTGGACGACCACCGGCGACGCGGCCGACGTCGACCCCGACGGCTACCGCATCCTGGTCGAGCGGACGGACTCCACCCCGGGGATCGTCGATGCCGGCGCCCAGCGCCTCGGGAGGGCGTGGTCCCCCACGGTCCACGAGCACCTCGGCGGACCGACCGGAGAGCACCGCTTCGGTGAGCTGGTCTCGGCCCTGCCCTGTATCGCCGTCTACTCCGACGCCCTCCTGAACTCGTCCCCCGTCTGGGGGCTGGCCCTGGGTGGCGCCCGGGCGGCGGGGGTCGGGGTCCCGAACTACGCGGTAGCGACCCCCTGTGCCTGGCTCATCGCCAACTATCAGGTGACGCTGGAGGGGGTGGCGGACAACTGCACCGTTCAGGGTGGCCCCACCCAGGAGGTCTGGCTCCATTCCAGAAACCACTCGCTGAACCGGCTGGACCCTGCCAGCGTCGTCTTCGACATCGAGTGCGGCCCCCGGGGGACGACCGGCGACCTCCGTGTCCTGCTCCCGACGCTGGGCACCACCACCGACCTTCCACCCGCGCTCGCCGTGGAGGGGCAACGCTTCGGCGCCTTCCCGGACAGTGCCTCGCTCCTCCTCACCCGTCTCGCCCCCGGCACCCGGTCGGTCCAGGTCGTGGACGTGGGTCCGTGGTGCGTCTCCGATCCGGTCGACGTCGAGGTGATCGCGAATCAGGTCACCGAAGTCGAGCCCATGGTCGTATGTGCCCTTCCGGACCTCGAGGCCGGAATGGTGGAGTATCGCACGACCCTGGAGGGGGGCGGTGACGACCCCAACGGCTACGAGCTGCGGAGAGACGGCGTGTCTGTGTCGGCCCTCCCGCAGGAGGCCATGGTCCGCGTGGACGGGGTCGAAGCGGCCACCCCCACCGTCTTCCACGTGGCGGACATCATCGGGAGCTGCCAGCCCCTGGGGCCCAACCCGCAGCTGGTGACGCTCGACGGGGCGGCCAGCCCGCGGTCCGTGGACTTCCCGGTCCGGTGCGTGGATGCGGTCCCCGACACGTTGATCGGCACGGTCGACGCCTCCGGGTGGCCGACTCCCACCGTGACGGTGCGGGCCGACGACGGACGGACGCTCACGGCGAGCGGGCCGCTGGCGACGGAGCTGGCGGCGCTCACGGGAACCGCCGCCCGGGTGTGGGGCGTCACGTCGGCTACGGGGATCTCCGTGCATGGCTACGACCTTCGCTCCTCCCTGGTGGACGACCGCTGGATGGGGATCGTCCTCGAGCGCCCCGACGGCGTCTGGCTCTTCGGGGAGGAGGCCGTCCGCCTGGTGGATGCCCCGCCCGGGTTGGTGGCGGCGTCCGGAAGCCTGGTCTGGGTCAGTGGACAACAGACCACCGAGGGCGTCAGGCCCGTACTCTTCAGCATCATTCGGGAGGCAGGATCATGACGATGCCGAGCCGTAGGTCTCAGAGGTACGGAGCCCTCCTGGGAGCGCTCACGCTCTCCGTGCTGGTGTGGGGGTGTAGCGACTCGCCCACCGGCACCGACGGGACCGATACCGGGCCCGCCTCCGTCGCGGTGACGCCCGAGGCGCCGACGCTGCTCTCGCTGGGCGATACGGCGAACCTCTCCGCGACCGTTCGAAACGCCTCCGGCGGGACCGTGTCGACCAGCGTCACCTGGACCTCGTCGGCCGCCGCCGTGGCCACGGTAGACGGGGAGGGTCGGGTGGTCGCGGTGGCCAACGGAACCGCGACCATCACCGCCACCGCGGGCAGCGCCAACGGGACCGCGTCCGTCACCGTGCAGCAGGCGGTGGACTCCATGGAAGCCTCGGGCGACGCCCAGTCCGCGGA
>JBBDSM010000187.1:0-15225 GCA_040904945.1 Gemmatimonadota bacterium | reverse complement strand
GCACCCGTGCGCAGCACGGGTCCGGCCCGCCCCACTTCTTCAACACCCTTCTAGACGTGACTTCGGCTCCCGCGGCTGAAGAGCCGAAGCGGGTCTCCGTCCGGGAGATCCTGGAGGCCAAGCGCGAGTCCCTGGGGCTCGAGTTGATGAACGAGGGCGTGCCCCTCGACGGATCGGCCGACGACTCCGACATCACCTCGCCGGGACTCGCGCTGGCCGGCCACACCATGAGGGTGCCGGACGGTCGCCTCTGGGTCTTCGGCGAGACCGAAATGACCTACATGGCCACGCTGGACGAGACCGAGGCCCGCGAGCGGCTGGTGAAATTCTTCGGCTTCGAGGTGCCCGCGGTCTTCGTCACCAAGGGCCAGGACATTCCCGCGTATTTCCTCGAGCTGGCGAGCGCGCGTTCGATCCCGGTCCTGCGCTCCCCCGAGAGCACGCGCCACTTCTACCGGCGCATCAAGCCGTATCTGGAGATGGTGCTCGCGCCGACGACCGCCCTCCACGGCTCGCTCGCGGACGTGTACGGGGTAGGCCTCCTGTTCATCGGGGAGAGCGGGGTGGGCAAGAGCGAGTGCGTCCTGGACCTCGTGGAGCGTGGACACCGGTTGGTCGCGGACGACCTCGTGCTGGTGCGTAGGACCGGCAACGACGTGCTCATGGGCCGGGGCCACGAGCTGCAACGGCACCACATGGAGATCCGCGGCGTGGGCATCATCGACATCTCCGCGCTCTTCGGCGTGACGGCCATCCGGCAACAGAAGCGCATCGAGGTCGTGGTCCGGCTCGAGATGTGGGACCAGGACAGCCACTACTCACGCACTGGTCTCGACCGCGACACGCACGAGATCTTGGGCGTCGAGATCCCGAAGGTGACGGTGCCCCTCAACCCGGGGAAGAACATCACCGTGATCTCCGAGGTCGTGGCCATGAACCACCTTCTCACGTATTCCGGCATCAACGCCGCGGATTCGTTCGACAAGAGACTCCGGCAGTATCTGGAGCAGGATTATGAGTGAGATCGCCCCCCCGATCGGGATCGTCATCGCGCACGGCGGGATGGCCGACGGCCTCGTCGGCGCAGTGCGGCACATCGCGGGCGACAGCGCCGACATGCTCGTGCCGATCTCGAACGAGGGGATGTCGCCCGAAGACCTCCGCGCAGCGATCGACCGCGCGGCCGACGGTGGGTCGGCGGTCGTCTTCGTCGATCTGCAGGCGGGGAGCTGCTGCACGGCGGCCCTCGCTTCTTGCCGCGCGTGTTCCGACCGTGTCGTGCTGACGGGGGTGAACCTCCCGATGCTCATCGACTTCGTATTCAACCGTACCCGGCCGTTCGAAGAGCTGGTCGATCGGCTCGTGGAGCGGTCGCGCGACGCCATCCGCCCGGTGCGCGTCGACGCCGGTCGCGGGGCCTGACGATGCCGGTCGTGCTGTACCGGGTGGACGAGCGGCTGATCCACGGCCAGGTGGTGATCGGCTGGGGCCACGAGCTGCGCCCCGACCGCTACCTCGTCGTCGACGACGACATTGCCGAGAGTGATTGGGAGCAGGAGCTGTACCGGCTCGGGGCCGGGAGCGCCGAAGTGTCCTTTGAGACCACGGCTGACGCCATCGAGGCGCTCGTACGCTACGCGGCCGATCCGGCCCGCACGATCGTGCTGACCCGCGACATCCGGACCATGCGCCGACTCGCCGAAAGCGGCGGCATGGTGGGTCGGACCGTCAACGTCGGTGGGCTCCACCACGCGACGGGACGGACGAAGGTGCTGACCTACGTCCACCTCGCTCCGGGGGAAGTCGAAGACGTCCAGCGAATCCTGGATGCCGGAGCACGCGTTCAGGCGCGCGATCTGCCCGACGCGCCGAAGGTCGATCTGGCGGACGAACTCGGGCTGACCGAGGACGCCGACGATGCCTGACGACGCGAGCGCAGCATGAGCCTTCTCGGTCTTTCCGCGCTCGGCGGGCTGCTCGGCCTCGACGGAACGTCGGTCGGGCAGTTCATGGTGTCACGGCCGCTCGTGGCCGGCACCGTGACCGGCTGGTTGATGGGCGAGCCGCTTCTGGGCGCGACGATCGGCGCCGTGCTCGAGCTCTACCTGCTCGTTTCGTTCCCGACCGGTGGCTCCCGATTCCCCGAGGGGGCGACAGCCACGGTGGTGGCCGTGGGATCGGCCGCCACGACGGGAGGTCCAGGTTCGCTCGCAGTCGCGGTCGCGGTGGGACTGGTGTGGGGACACGTCGGAGGCTTCTCGATCACCGGGCTGCGCCGTCTGAACGCCTCGCTCGTTCCCTCCGAGGACGATCCGACGCCGTCGGCGTCGGCAGTGGCGTGGCTCCATGTGGGTACGCTCGCGCTCGACTTCCTCCGCGGAGCGGTCGTGGTGGCGGGCGGACTCATCTTCGGCCGCGCGTTGGTGGGCGCGTTGGCGCCCATCTGGCCACTCGACGCGCCAGCGTCCATGGGGCTGGTGCTCGTGGGTGCGGCCGTATCACTCGGTATCTTGCTCCGCGATTTCGGGGGCTTCCGGACCAACCGCGTCCGACTCGTGATCGGCATCGCCCTCGGGCTGGCCGGAGCGAGGCTGTTATGAGCGCCCGGATCTCTCGCGCCGCGCTGGCCAGCACGTTCGCGCGCTCGTTCCTGATCCAGGCTTCCTGGAACTACCGCACGATGGTCGGAACGGGCTTCGGCTTCGCGATGATTCCCGGCATCCGCTCCCTCTTTCGCGGGCGGGAGGCCGAGATGGAGGCCGCCGTCGGCCGGCATCTCGAGCACTTCAACGCCCACCCCTATCTGGCGAGCATCGCGCTCGGAGCGAGCCTTCGTCTCGAGGCGGACGAAGCGGGGCCCGAGACGGTCCGACGCTTCAAGACAGCCGTGCGGGGGCCGCTGGGTGGCCTTGGTGACGCCCTGGTCTGGGCCACGTGGCTGCCGGTCGTCTCGATGGCCGCGGTGGCGCTATACTGGCTCGGCGTTCCCGGCTGGCTCGCGGCGGCTCTGTTCCTGGTTTTGTACAATACGGGACACCTGGCCCTGCGCCTCTGGGGCTTCCGAACCGGGCTCGAGGCGGGACGGAAGGTGGCCGGACGTCTCGCGGCGGCCGGATTTTCCGCATGGACGATGAGGCTCCGCTCCTGGGGCGTCGTGGTGCTCGGCGTGCTGCTCGGCTCTCTCCTGGGCGGCGGCGGGGGGCTCGGCGACGCCGGGGCGCTCTGGACCGGGTTGGCCATCGTGGGATTCACGGTGGGCCTACGCGTGGGCCATCACGTCTGGAGACCGGCCGCGGTCGTGGCAGTGGCCACGATTGCGCTTCTAGCGACATGGGGGATGCTCCGATGACCGAACAGGATCGCGTCGAGCGCGACGTCGAGATCGTCAACCGAGCGGGGATGCACGCCCGCCCGGCTGCCGAGTTCGTGAAGCTCGCCGGGCGGTTCCGCTCGGAAATCACCGTCGCCAAGGACGGACTGTCCGTGAACGGCAAGAGCATCATGGGTGTGCTCATGCTCGCCGCGGCGCAGGGGAGCCGCCTCAAGGTGGTCGCCCAGGGCGAAGACGCGGAGGACGCTGTCCAGGCGCTCGAGCAGCTGGTGAGCTCCGGCTTCGACGAGATCGAGGCGTAGAGGAGACCCTATGTCTATCACGCTCGACGGCTCTCCGGCCTCCGAAGGGATCGCGGAAGGCAACGTCTTCCTGCTCGAATGGGGCGTACCGATCGTGCCGCACGAGACCGTGTCGAAAGACCGGGTCGAGGCTGAAGTGGAGCGCTTCCACGAAGCTCGCGCCTGGGCGGCGAAGCGCCTCAACGAAATGCAGGGCGCGACCGAGGATCGTCTCGGCGCGGTCGAGGCGCGCATCTTCGAGCCCCAACTCCTGATGCTCGAAGACGCGGAGGTGGTCGACGGGACCCTCCGCTACATCCGCGAGAACCGGCTGACGGCGCAGCGCGCTTTCGAATGGCGCATGCTCGAGCTCCAGGCCATGTGGAGCCGCACCCGCAACCCCATGGTCCTCGACAGGCTCAACGATCTCGAGGACCTCATGATCCGGGTGCTCCGGCGGCTTCTCGGGGACCACGATCCCTCGGACGTGCCCTCCCTGGGACCGGGCGTGATCGTCGTTGCGCCGAATCTGACCCCGAGCCTCGTGGTCCAGCTCGATCCGGACCAGGTGAAGGGCATCGCCACGGACCACGGAACGCGGACGGGGCACTGGGCGATCCTGGCGCGCGCGCTCCACATTCCCGCCGTGGTTGGGCTCGGAACGGTGTCGAAGCACGCGGTCGAGGGGCAGCATGCCGTCATCGACGGACGCATCGGGCGCGTCGTGCTCGACCCCACGGACGACGAGCAGGCGCGCTTCAAGGAACGTCAGCGTCGGCTGACCGACTGGGAGGAGGAGATGTCCGTCATCGCCTCGCTCGAGTCGGTGACCCGCGACGGGCAGTACGTGGAGCTCCGGGCGAATCTGGACCTGCCTTCCGAGGCGGCTCAAGCCGCGGCGCACGGGGCGGTCGGCGTCGGCCTCTTCCGGACCGAGTTCCTCGTCGTGGGGCGGAGTGCCATGCCGGGCGAGGACGAGCAGTACGACGCGTACCGGGCGGTGGCCGAGGCCTTTCCGAAGGGGGCCGTGTACATCCGGACCTTCGATCTGGGCGGCGACAAGTTCCCGATGTTCCTCAACATGCCCACGGAGGAGAACCCCTTCCTGGGATGGCGGGCGATCCGGGTGTGTCTCGACGAGCCCGAACTCTTCCGGACGCAGCTTCGGGCGCTCCTGCGCGCCACGGCCCATGGGGACATCCGCATGATGCTTCCGTTGGTGAACGACGTCGAAGAGGTCCGGAAGGTTCGGGCCTTCCTCGAGGAGGAGGAGGAGTACCTGAGCGACCGAGGTATCCCCTACAACTCGGGATACAAGCTCGGGGTGATGATCGAGACCCCCGCCGCCGCGCTCGATGCGGTCGAGCTCGCGCGACACTGCGACTTCTTCTCCATCGGGACCAACGATCTGGTGCAGTACACGTTGGCCGTCGATCGTACCAATACGCGCCTGGCTCCGCTCTACAATCCGTTCCACCCGGCCGTCGTTCGGTTGCTCCACCAGGTGGCCCGGGTGAGCCGGGCCGCCGGCATCGAGGTGAGCGTCTGCGGAGAGCTCGCATCCACGCCGCTTGGCGCCTTCCTCCTGCTCGGGCTCGACATCACGACGTTGTCGATGTCGTGGCCGTCTATTCCGGAGATCAAGAAGTTCATCCGGGACATCCGCGTCGAAGACGCACGTACCGCGGCCCGCAAGGCGCTGGCCGCGCCCACGAGCAAGGACGTGACCGATTGTCTGGTGGCGGGAATCGGCGACTCTGTTGATCTCAAGGTATTCCAGGGACGCTGGAGCTTGTCGGTCCCCGACTGATCCAATAGCCTAGAAGGCTGAACGCCTATCCGAATATGCGGATGGGACAGCTGGATTCACGCAATTGGAAGCCGATTTCCCGGGAAGGGACACTTTGAAGAACCTGTTTACGTCCGAGTCTGTCACGGAAGGTCACCCCGACAAGATCGCGGACCAGATCTCCGACTCCGTCCTCGATCACCTGCTCGCCAAGGATCCGAACTCGCGAGTCGCCTGCGAGACCATGGTCACGACGGGCATGGCCCTCGTCGCGGGTGAGATCTCCACCGAGACCTATGTGCACCTCCCCGACATCGTGAGGGGGACGCTCCAGCGCATCGGGTACACGAACGCGCAGCTGGGCATCGACGCGATGACCTGCGCCGTGCTCACGAACATCGACCAGCAGTCTCCCGACATCGCCATGGGCGTGGACCCGGGCGGCGCCGGTGACCAGGGGATGATGTTCGGCTACGCCAGCGACGATACCCCCGAGTTCATGCCGGCCAGCATCCATTTCGCGCACCGGATCACGCAGCGTCTCGCCTACGTCCGTCGCGAGGGCCAGGTGCGGTGGATCCGTCCGGACGGCAAGGCGCAGGTCACCATCGAGTTCGACGGCGACAAGCCGGTTCGCGTCCACACCGTCGTCGTGAGCACCCAGCACGATCCCGACGTGCGCGACAGCGAGATCCGCGACACCATCATCGACCGCGTGATCAAGCCCGTCCTCCCCGTCGACATGTTCGACGCGGACGACTGCGTGCTTCACATCAACCCGACGGGTCGCTTCGTTATTGGCGGGCCCCACGGGGACGCCGGCCTGACGGGCCGCAAGATCATCGTCGACACCTACGGCGGCGTGGGTCGCCACGGGGGCGGTGCGTTCTCCGGAAAGGACCCGTCGAAGGTGGACCGCTCCGCCGCGTACGCCGCGCGTTGGGCCGCCAAGAACGTGGTGGCCGCCGGATTGGCCCGTCGCTGCGAGATCCAGCTCGCCTACGCGATCGGGGTTGCCGAGCCGGTATCGATCCACGTGCTCACCTTCGGCACGAGCGAAGTACCCGAGGCCGAGATCGCCGACGCGGTGGCCGAGGTGTTCGACTTCCGTCCGAAGAAGATCATCGAGACCCTCGACCTGCTGAAGCCGATCTACACGCCGACGGCGGCATACGGCCACTTCGGCCGCACGCCCGAGAAGAAGGTCCCGTCGGCCGGTGGGGACGCGGAAGCGCAGTTCTTCCCGTGGGAGCTGACGAACAGGATCGACGACCTGAAGACGGCCGTCGGCGGCTGAGCCTCCGCGCGAGGCCGAGTCCCTCCGAGCACCGTCCGGGTTCACTAGAACCCGGGCGGTGCTTCGGAGTATTGGGGGGTGCGAGGGGCCGAGCCGGCCCCGCCCACGACTCCGGTGCGGAGGAATCTCCCGCGTGTTGGTAGAGGTCAGAGTACAGAGCTTGGCGCTCGACCGTTCATCGAACACCCCCGTCGTCATCCTCGAGGAGATGGAGGGTGCGCGTGTCCTGCCTATCTGGATCGGACCGGGTGAGGCCAGCGCCATCGCCATGCAGCTCGCGGACATGGAGTTCGCGCGGCCCCTCACGCACGACCTGCTGTGCTCGGTCATGAAGGGGCTGGGCGGCATGCTCGAGAAGGTGATCATCACCCGGGTGGAAAAGAGCACGTACTACGCAGAGCTGATCATGCGCCGCAACGGCGAGGTCTTCTCGCTCGACGCCCGCCCGTCCGACTCCATCGCGGTCGCGCTCCGCGTGGACGCCCGCATCTTCGCGCAGGACGACCTGCTCGAGACCGCGTCCATCGAGGTCGCTGACGAGGAAGCGGTCGTCGATCTGCCGTTCGACGTCCAGGAGAAGGTCATCGAGCCCGAGTCCATGGGGCCGGACGAGCTGAAAGAGCACCTCCGTAAGCTGAATCCGGAAGATTTCGGCCGCTTCAATCCGTAGTCGCGCGCCTCCCGTGCGCCCCATGTCCATCCAAGCCGCCCAGCTCGGGCCCCACCGGAGCATCGCCGTGCGTTGGATCCGAATCGTCGCGACCTTGACCGTACTCATCGCGCCGCTCCTGAAGCCCGCCGGCGTCGAGGCGCAGGCGCAGGACGTTCCTCCGCTTCGGGGCCAGGTACTGGTTGGCGACTCCACGCTGGACGCCGGGACCGTCGTTCTGCACCAGGTGACCAGCGAGAGCCAGGGCGAGATCGACTCGGTGAGCGTGACGCCGGACGGAGCGTTCACGTTCAGCCTCCCGGAGGCGCCGCTCGGCGCGGCCGACCGATTCTACTTCGCGTCGATTCGTCACGAGGGGATCCTCTACTTCGGGTCAGCGCTAGCCGATGTCGCGCAGCTCGACTCCATCTACCGGATCCAGACCTACGATACGGCCATGGTGGCATCGGGTGGCCACCCGATCCCGATCCAGGCGCGTAACCTGTTCTTCGAACCGAACGGCGAGGAATGGCGCGTCACCGACATCTTCCAGCTTCGAAACGACGAAGGTAGGACGTTGGTGGCGCCCGACGACGGCTTCGTGTGGCGCTATCCGTTGCTCGAGGGCGCGCGGGAATTCAGCTCCGGACAGGACGGCTTCTCTCTGGACGGTACGACCGTGGAAGACGGTGACGTGGTCGTGCGGGCGGCCGTCGCTCCAGGGGAGCGCGTGTTCGTCTTCCGCTACACGGTCGACGAGATCTTCGGCCCCGTGGCGACGCCGGGTCTGACCGAAGCCTTCGACCTCCTGGTCCGCGAGCCATCACCGCGTGTCGGCGTGGACGGGCTCGACCTCATCGGGCGGGTTGAGCTCGAAGCCGGGTCGACGTACCGCCGTTATTCGGCCACGGATGTCGGACCGGATCGAGTACGGGTCGTCGAGGCCGAGACTCCCGGGGACCTCCCTTTCGAGTGGATCACGGTGGTCGTGGCGCTCGCGCTGGCCGGGGCGGCCATCGTCGTGCTGCGCGGCTTCTCGACCACGGAGACCGCCGGAGGGGTAGGGGGCGCCGGGGCTGTCGCCGGGGGAGCCAGAGGGCGGAGCGCGGCGGCCGACCGCCAGGCGCTCCTCATGGAGGTCGCGCGCCTCGACGAAGCGTTCGAGGCCGATCCCGATCCGACCGACGACGAGCGAGCCGCGTACGAGCGCCGTCGCGCCGAGCTGCTCGGGAAGCTGAGGGCGGGATCCTGACGTGGCGCCCGTCGGGACGTCGGCTGTGCTGCTGCGTGGGTACGATTACGGCGACACCAGCCGGATCCTGCGCTTCTACACCCTCGAGCACGGCCTCCTGAGCGTCGTCGCCCGGGGCGTGCGTGGCCGGAGCGGGAAGGGGGGCTCGGTGGCGAACAGCTTCGCGTCCGGCGAGCTCGTGGCCTACGTGAAGCCGCACGGCGACCTGCACACCATGAAGGATTTCACGGCCCAGCGGTCGAGGTCCCGAATTCCGCTCGACATCCTTCGCTTCGCGGGCGCCTCGTGCCTCGCTGAGCTGGTCCTGTCGCACGCGGAGCAGGAGCCGCACCCGTATCTCTTCGAGACGCTCGAGGACGAGCTGGACCGCCTGGACGATTCGCCCGTACCGGAGCTCCCGGCCCGCGTCCTCTCGGCGCTCTGGCGTGTGACCGCGGCCTTCGGATTCGCCCCCGAGCTCGGCGGCTGCGTCCTGTGCGGACGGACGCTCGGAGACGACGAGCTCGCCCGCTTCGACTTCGAAGCGGGCGGAGTGCGGTGCGAGTCGTGCGGCGCGGGGGCGGTGGGGCCGCGCGTGGGCCCCGGGGCGCGGAGCCAGCTCCTCGCCTTGCTCGAAGGCCGGCCCCCGGAGGACTTCGCGCATCCCAGGCGGCATCTCGCGCTGGTGTCGGACTTCATGGTGCACCACGTGGTGTCCAAGCCGCTCAAGACGCTGGTCTTCCTCGCCGACCGACTCCCCGCCGACGAGGGCGTGATCTCATGAGCCGGGATCGTCTCATTCTGGGGACCGCGGGGCACATCGACCACGGCAAGACGGCACTGGTCCGCGCGCTCACGGGCGTGGACACCGACCGCCTGAAGGAGGAGAAGGCCCGGGGCATCACCATCGAGCTCGGCTTCGCGGAGCTGAGCGGAGACGACGGCGTCCACTTCGGCGTCGTCGACGTTCCCGGGCACGAGGCGTTCGTGAGGGCCATGCTGGCGGGCGCCGCGGGCATGGACGTCGTGCTCCTGGTCGTGGCCGCCGACGAGGGCGTCATGCCGCAGACCCGCGAGCATTTCGGGATCGTGCGACTCCTGGGCGTGCCCGAGATGGTGGTCGCCTACACGAAGGCCGATCTCGTGGAGCCGGAGTGGCTGGAGCTGGTGGAGGCCGACGTGGACGACCTTCTCGACGGAACGGCGTACGAGCAGGCGCCGCGCGTGGCCACGTCGGCCGTGGAGGAACGCGGCCTCGATACGCTGCGGGAGCGACTCGCCGAGGTCGGTGCGCGCGTGCCGGACCGTGGGGACGACGATCTGGTCCGCCTCCCCCTCGACCGGGTGTTCACCATCCAGGGGACGGGTACGGTGGTGACCGGCACCCTCTGGAGCGGCAAGCTGAGCCCGGGAGAACGGGTGCGTGTGATGCCCCAGGACCTGGACGCTCGTATCCGTGGGCTGGAGGTGCACGGCCGGTCGGCCGAAGCGGCCCGGGCCGGAGAGCGGACGGCCGTGGCGCTGTCGGGGAGCGGCGCGGACCGCGAGGTGGTCGAGCGGGGCGCTACGCTCGTCACGTCCGGGGCCTGGTCTCCGACCCACATGCTCACCGTTCGGGCGCACGTCCTGAGCGACAGCGCGTGGACGCTGGCGCACAACCAGCGGGTCCACGTGCACCACGGAACCGCGCAGGTGCTGGCGCGATGCGTGGCCCTCGACGCGGAGGAGCTGCTTCCGGGCGAGACGGGGTGGATGCAGCTCCGACTCGAGGAGCCTCTCATGGCGCGGGGACGCGACCGGCTGGTCCTGCGCTCCTATTCGCCCGTGACCACCATCGCCGGCGGCATGGTGGCGGAGTCCCATCCACCGAAGCGGAGTGACCTCGACGCCCCGACCCGGGCGGCGCTCGAATCCGCGCTCGAGGGCGACGACGACGCCGCGCTGTCGGCCCTTCTCGCCCTGGAGGGCTGGAGGGGGGTGGTCCGGGCCGAGCTCCCCGTGCGCTCGGGTCTCTCCGAGGCTCGCGTTGCGGCCGCTCTCGACGCGCTTCTGGACTCGGGCGTGAGGGTCGCGGCCGAGCACGCCGTGTCGGGCGACGTCTGGAGCGATGCCAGGGGGCAGGTGCTGGCGGCGGTGCGGGCCGAGCACGAGCGCGACCCGCTACGCGCTTCGGTGGCGCTCGCGGCGATCCGGGCCGTCGTCCCGTCCTGGGCTCCCGCCGGGCTGGCCGACGGCGTCATCCAGGAGCTTCTGGCTGAAGGGGCGCTCGTCAGTGAGTCGGGCGGCGTCCGCGCACCGGAGCACGAGCCCACGCTCACCGACGATCAGCGGGGGGCTTCGGAGCGCTTGCGTGCGCTCATCGCGGGGGGCGGGCTCGCGCCCCCGTTCGTCGAGGAGATGCCCGGGGAGCTGAAGGACCGTGCCGACCTGTGGTCGCTGTTGCACTGGTTGGAGCGGGAAGGGAGCGTAGCCCAGGTGGCCGACGATCTCTATGTGGCGAGCGAGCATCTGACCGCCGCCGAGGCGCGCGTCCGCGACGTGCTCGGGGGGCGCAGCGGGCTCGGTCCCGCCGACTTCAGGGACGCGCTCGACGTCACCCGGAAGCACCTCATTCCCCTCCTGAACTTCTTCGACACGCGGGGGGTCACGCTGAGGCTCGAGGACGGCCGCAGCGTACCGAATTGAGCGACGGCAACCCTTAGGGCCCCCCGCGCATCAAAAGAGGTGTCGGGCCTCCGGTGCCCGGCCCCGGAAGGACGACGTCGGGACCGCTTGACCGCCGCTTGCGAGACAGCATAGGTTGAAAGGGACCGGCGCGTGACGCCTATGAAGGTTCACCGAATGGAGCGCGATCGACGCTTAGCTACCGCACACGAGTTGTGCCGAGGTCCTGATGAGACGCACCATCGGCGTCTTGTCCGTCCTCCTACTCTCGGCCATCACGGCTGAAGCCCTCTCCGCTCAGGACGGGGCTCGCGCCCAGGCCGGGCAGGCGAACGGATTCCAGCTCGAACAGAACTATCCGAACCCGTTCAACCCCGAGACGACCATCCCCTTCACCCTGGGTGAAGACCTGTTCGTCGACGGGCGTCCTGCTGTCGTGACCGTACGCATCTTCAACCTTCTGCAACAGCTGGTCGCCTACCCGGTGGCGCTGGGTCACCCATCCGGTGAAGGGCAGGAGATGCGTCAGCTCGAGTACACGATCCCGGCTCGCTACGAAGCGTTCTGGGACGGCTACGACCTCTCCGGCCGACAGGTCGCGTCCGGCATCTACTTCATGCAACTCACCGTCAACGGACGAAGTGAGACCCGGAAGATGTACGTGCTGAAGTAGCGCCCATCCCGGCGAACCGGGATGGGGCCCGTTTCGGTCAGACCAGGATGTAGAGGAAGCGCCCGCAGGTCTCGCATGTCTGCAGATCCGCGTTGGGATTCTGCTCACCTGCGGTGGCCGTCGGAATCGAGACGTAGCAGCCGAAACACGTGCCGTCGATGACCGGCACGACCGCCCGGTCGACGCGCTTGAGGAGCTGCGAGAAGCGACCACGCACGTTCGGCCGGAGATCGGCCATGAGCTTCTCGGCTTTGCCGCGGAGCGCTTTGACGGCGGTGGCCGGCTCGATGCCGAAATGAGCCTTCTCCAGGTCGCCCAGCTCCCCGCTCTCGATCTCCCGCGCCTTCGATGTAAGGTCCTGGATCTCCAGCATCAGGACGAGTTCTTCGTTCATCGAGACTTCTCTTCGAGCAGGTTCAGGAACTCGTTCGGATCTTCGAGAGCCAGGAGAAGGTCCGGCACGTCGGGGTCCTTGGCGAACTGCGCGATCTTGCCGAGGACGGGGAGGTACTGGTTCGACACCTCGAGGGGCGGCGCCACGATGAGGAAGAAGTTGTAGACCGGGGCGCCGTCGATGGCGTTGAAGTCGATGCCGCCGGGCTTGCGCCCGTAGGCCAGACGGAGGCGGTTCGCCACGAGGGAGCGGCAGTGCGGGATCGCGATCCCCTTGCCGATGCCCGTGGAACCGAGATTCTCGCGTCGCTTCACGGTCTTGAAGAGGATGGCCTCGGATTTGTTGTCCAGGCCGAGGAGGGAAATCAACTCTTTCAGGAGATCGTCCTTCGTCTCCGACTCGAGTTGGAGCTTCACGGAATCGACCGTGAACAGCTCTGTAAGCTGCATGTATGTCCTCCAAACTACAATTCGGGTGCTTGCTTGGTAACCATTTGGAGAATAGACGATCGGGACGGATGCGTCGATCCCCCGGGTGGACTTCGACTTCACTCCGGCGCGCCCAAGCCGTAGCTTCCTGGCATGTCCGACGACGTATTCGCGCTGCTCCGAAGCGAGCGCACGCCACTCTATCTCGCGCCCCAGGCAGGGGTGAGTGAGTCGCCGTTCCGCCGCCTGTGCCGGCGGTTCGGGGCCGATGTCGTGGTGTCCGAGTTCGTGAGCGCGGCCGGGATCGTCATGGGCTCGCCTCGCTCTCGGGACTACCTGCGCTTCGACGACGCGGAGCGCCCTATCGGCATCCAGATCTTCGGCGCGGACCCGGTGATGATGGCCGACGCGGCGGCGCTCGTGGCCGACGTGTACGGTCCCGACTACATCGACATCAACTTCGGATGTCCGGTGAAGAAGGTGGTGAAGCGGAACGGAGGTTCCGGGTGCCTCCGGGACCTCGACCTCGTGGACCGGATCGTGCGCGCCGTGGACGCCGCCACGCCGCTTCCGACCACCGTCAAGATCCGGTCGGGCTTCGACGAGAAGACGCGCGACCCCGTGGGGATCGCACTGCGGTGCGAGCAGGCGGGGGCACGGGCGCTCTGCCTCCACCCCCGGACGCGGTCGGACATGTACTCCGGCCAGGCGCGCTGGTCCGAGATCCGCGATGTGGTCGAGGCGCTCGAGATCCCGGTCATCGGCAACGGAGACATCGTGGAGGGCGCCGACGCCCGCCGCATGAGAGACGAGACCGGCTGCGCGGGCATCATGATCGCCCGCGGCTCCCACGGCGACCCGTGGATCTTCACGCAGGCGAGGGCCGCGCTCGACGGGCTTCCGGTCCCGCCCGAGCCCGGCGTCGAGGAGAAGTTCGAGATCTGCCTCGAGCACGCGCGCAACGCCATCGCTTTCGAGGAGAACCCGGATCGGGCGATCATCGACTTTCGGAAGCACCTGGGTTGGTATACCAAGGGGCTCCCGGATGGCCGGAAGCTGCGCACCGAGCTGTTCCAGTCGGAGACGCTCGGGGACGTCGAGCGGTTGCTCGAGGGATATCTGACGGGTCGGCGAGCGGCGGTGTCGGCGTAACCGGTCAGCGGCGCCGCAGCACCCGGCCGCTTCCCGGTCGCTCCACGGGCGCTCCGTCCATCCAGGCGGGCTCGCCTCCGACCCACACCGCGCGCATGCCGACCGCGAGGGTGTGCGGCGTCTCGAAGTCCGCCCGGTCACGTACCTCGGCCGGGTCGAAGACCACGAGGTCCGCGGCCATCCCCTCGCGCACCACGCCTCGCGGCACCCCCACGCGCTCGGGGTCGTCGAGCCCCAGGATGGAGGCGGGCAGCGAGGACATCTTCCGGACGGCCTCCTCGAGGGTGAGGATCCCGGATTCGCCGACGAACGTGCCTAGCACACGGGCGAAGGAGCCGTACCCCCGCGGGTGCGACATCGTCGGGCTTCCGTCGGACGAGACGGCCACGTACGGGTCCACGAGGAAGCGCTTCATGACATCTTCGTCCATGACGAAGTAAGCCGCGCTAGCTCCGCCCGGTCCCAGCTCGACGAGAAGGTCCTCGAACGGACGTTCTTCCCGGGCGGCGGCTTCGGCGAGGGTAAGCCCCGACCACGGGCCCGACCCGAACAGGGTGGCTTCCGGTCCATTTCGGGCGCCGACCCGCGCCCTGAGGTGCGCCTCGAGCTCCGGCCGGCGATCCCGCACCACGTCGGCGTACGGAGTCGGACCGCGGGCCCAGTCGGGGAAGAGGATCGAGATGCCCGTGAAGCTGGCGGTGTAGGGGTAGAGGTCGGCGGTCACCCGCACGCCGTCGGCGCGCGCCGCGTCAAACGCCGCGAGCACGCGCTCGGCGGCCGAGGGGTCGGCCTCGAGCACGATCTTGGCGTGTGACACGTGCACCCGGGCTCCCGAGCGTCGTCCCTGCTCGAGGAGCTCGGCGACCGATGCGTCGATCTGGTCCGCGTCCTCGCTCCGGAGGTGGCTCATGACCACGCCGTCGACGGCGGCCACGGGCTCCGCGATGGCCGTGAGCTCCGCCATAGCGGCCTGGTTGCCAGGCGTGTACTCGAGCCCGGTCGAGAGCCCGAACGCGCCGGCGTCGAGGGCCTGCTCGACGAGGCCCGCCATCCGTTCGAGTCCGGCGGCGTCCGGCTCCCCGAAGTCCACGCCGGAGGCCCTCCGGATGGTGTTGTGGCCGACCAGGTAGGCGACATTGAGCGCGGGGCGGGCGGCGTCCACCGCGTCCAGGGTAGCGGGGAAGGACGTCGGGTCGGGGCTGCTGCCGTCCTGTCCGAGAACGATGGTGGTGACGCCCTGGGCCAGGAAGTTGGCGAAGTCGGGCGTCTCGGTCGGGTCACCGTGCGCGTGCAGATCGATGAAGCCCGGAGCGACGACGAGCCCGGTGGCGTCGAA
>JBBDSM010000186.1:0-15246 GCA_040904945.1 Gemmatimonadota bacterium | reverse complement strand
TCCGCGAATCCGAGCACTGCGCCGACTTCGGGCTGAGCGACGTGCTGACGTTGGCGGGCGGCGCGCTGGGCAACGACCCGAACGGGTACCGCGCCGAGTTCGTGAAGCTGGTGGAACGAACGCGGACGCTGGAGCTCCTCGAGGGCTCATAGCCACTGGGATAGCCATCACGACACGTGCGGCGGCCGCGGCGGGAGGGCCGCTCGCCGCCGCACCCCGCTCGCCGGCCGTCGGTCCGACCCGTAGACTACCCTCGTGGCGTTTGGACCCCGTGGCGTCGGACCCCGTGGCGTCGGACCCGTGAGCAGGAGATCACCCTTATGATCCGGATGCGCTCGATTCCTTCCTACGCGATGCTCGCCGCGCTGGTCGTGGCGGCCGCAGCGTGTGACCGGCCGGACTCTTCCGGCCCGGCGCCCGACGGCGTGATCACGGGACTCGTCAGCGGGCCCTCGGGACCGGAGGCGGGCGTGTGGGTCATCGCCGAGACCGACGACCTCGGTACGCGCTTCGCGAAGATCGTGGTCACCGACGACGAGGGCCGCTTCCTCCTCCCGGAGCTCCCGGACGCCAGCTACGCGGTGTGGGCGCGCGGATACGGGCTCGTCGACTCCGACACCCTGACGGCCGAGCCGGGGGCGGAGCTGGAGATCACGGCCCGACCGGCCCCCGACGCGCAGGCCGCCGCGTACTACTATCCCGCCGGGTCGTGGTTCTCGCTCATCGACGTGCCGCCCGAGGACGCCTTCCCCGGAACGGGCCCGAGCGGGAACGGGATCTCTCCCGACATCCGACACCAGGCGGACTGGCTGCGTCAGATCAAGTCGGGGAATTGCATGGCGTGCCACCAGCTCGGCAGCCTCGGCACCCGTGTCATGCCCGAGGGGCTCGCCGGTCTCGACTCAGAGGAGGCCTGGCAGCAGCGCGTTCTCGCCGGACAGGCGGGGCAGAGCATGAGCCGCGGGCTCGACGTGCTGGGACGGACGGCCGCCACCCGCATGTTCGCCGACTGGACCGACCGCATCGCGGCGGGCGAGGTGCCGCCCGCACCCCGGCGTCCGGAAGGGATCGAGCGGAACGTGGTCATCACGCAGTGGGACTGGGCGGACCCGACCGACTACCTGCACGACGTGGTCTCCACCGATCGCCGTGATCCGACTGTGAACGCGAACGGTCCGGTGTACGGCGCGCTCGAGCTGAGCGCGGACTACCTGCCCGTCGTGGATCCAGTCACGAACGACAGCACGGGGATTCCGCTCACGCCCCGCGATCCGGCAACAGAGCCGGCGGCCTCTCCGAGTTTACCCGCGCCCTCGCCCTACTGGGGCGACGAGGTGCTCTGGGACAGCCGGACGAACGTGCACAACCCGATGATCGACCATCGTGGCCGCGTCTGGCTCACCGCCACCGTGCGTCCGCCCGAGAACCCGGACGTGTGCCGGGAGGGCTCGGCTCACCCGTCGGCCGAGGTCTTCCCGCGGGAGCGCGCGGGGCGGCACCTCGCGGTCTGGGAGCCAGCGACGAAGGAGCTCACCCACGTGGGCACCTGCTTCAGCACGCATCACCTGATGTTCGCCGAGGACGAGGACCATACGCTCTGGACGAGCGGGGGCGGACCGGCCATCGGTTGGCTGAACACGCGCGTGTTCGACGAGACGGGCGACGAGACGCTCGCCCAGGGGTGGACGCCGCTGGTGCTGGACACCAACGGCAACGGCCGGCGCGATGCCTGGGTCGAGCCCGGGAAGCCGGCCGATCCGACCATGGACACGCGCATCACGTCTGGCTACTACGCCGTGTCGCCCGCGCCGGACGGCTCGGTGTGGGGCTCGTCCCTGGGCTACCCCGGCGCGGTGCTCCGGCTCGTGCCGGGCGACGATCCGACCCACACCGCACTCGTGGAGCGCTACGAGCTCCCCCTGGACGAGACCGGGCGCCCCGTCGAGGGCTTCTCGCCGCGGGGCATGGACATCGACCGGAACGGCGTCGCGTGGGTCGCCCTCGCCAGCGGCCACATGGGCCGCTTCGACCGGAGCGCGTGCGAAGGTCCCCTGAATGGACCCGAGGCCACCGGCCAGCACTGTCCGGAGGGATGGACGTTCTTCACCGAGCCACTCCCCCAGGTGGGGGGCGTGACCGCGTCCGGGAGCGCCGAAGCGAGCTACTACACCTGGGTGGACCAGTTCGGCGTGCTCGGCCTTGGCGACAACGTGCCGATCAATACCGGGAATGTCTCGGAGGGCCTCCTCGTGCTCGACGACGGCGAGTGGGTCGTGCTCCGGGTACCCTATCCCCTCGGCTTCTACACGAAGTGGATGGACGGGAGGATCGACGACCCCGAGGGCGGCTGGAAGGGACGCGGGCTCTGGGCCACGGTCAGCACGCGCGCACCGTTCCACATGGAGGGGGGCGCCGAGCGGACCAGCTACGTCGCGAAGTTCCAGCTCCGTCCGGGGCCGCTGGCGAATTGACGGCAGACTGGTGATCGGTCCGCTCGGCCGCAATTCCCTTTCGGCGCCCGCCGCCACGCCGTACTATGGGGGATGAGGGTCGTCCGCCCGCCTCGGGGCCGACCCCTCCCGCGGCGGCGGCTGCCTGAGGGTCGAGCACCGGCCCACATCCCGCCTCGCGAGAACGCACGTCGCACGATAGGGGCTCCCCGGAGCCCATGAAGGCTTGCCTCGAACAGCCCTTCCGATCGCCGGAAGGGACGGGGATTCTCCGTGCCGGAGGCGTGCGATGAACAAGGACGGGACCATCCGCCTGGCCCGAGCGTTCTGCTCGGCGCGGGACCGGAACGTGCCCGTGCTGCGCCGCGAGCATGCCGAGGCATCCTCCCCGGGCGGCCTTCCCGAGCTCGTGTCCTGCCTCGACTACGGCGTCCGTTGTACCGGCTGGCTCTGCCCGCTCTTCACCCTGCCCACCCTCCCGCCCGAAGAGTTGCTGGCCGAGGCCGTCCAGGCCGAACGCGAGCGCAAGAAGAGAGACGTGGCCGACGGCCGCGCCATCCTCGCCCGCGCCGTGAAAGAAGGGGTCGCCCGCAGGCAGGACCCCGACGCCCCGAAGGCTTCCTGAGCCGCACCCCGCCGGACGACGACCCCACGCACCGAACCGCGAGCTTCGCCATGCGCCCCACAGACGTCTCGGACCCGCAGCATTACCACCGTGTCGTCGACTGCCAATGGGCATGTCCGGCGCACACCGACGTCCCCGAGTACATCCGGCTGATCGCTCTCGGTCGGTACACCGAGGCGTACATGCTCAACCGGTGGTCGAACGTCTTTCCGGGGATCCTCGGGCGAACGTGCGACCGGCCCTGCGAGCCCGCATGCCGCCGTACGCGGCTCGACGAGGAGCCCGTCGCCATCTGCCGGTTGAAGCGCGTGGCGGCCGACCTCAGGGGTGACGTCTCGGAGCTTCTGCCCCGCATCCCCGAGAAGAAGAACGGGAAGAAGGTCCTGCTGATCGGTGCCGGACCCGCCTCGCTCACGGTGGCCAACGACCTGCTACCGCTTGGCTACGAGGTCACCATCTACGAGAAGCTCGAGCGCGCCGGCGGGCTGATGTGGAACAACATCCCGCAGTTCCGGCTTCCGCCACGGGTCCTGAACGAAGAGATCGACATGATCCTCGACATGGGCGTCGACCTGCGCACCGGGCATCCGGTGGAGAGCATGGCCGCCGTGCTCGAGGAGGGGTGGGACGCGGTCTTCATCGGCACCGGCGCGCCGCGCGGCAAGGAGCTCGACCTGCCCGGCCGCTGGGACGACCCCGACAAGGTCCACATCGGTATCGACTGGCTCCAGTCCATCGCCTTCGAGCACATCGACTCCATCGGTGAGCGCGTCCTGGTCATCGGTGCGGGCAACACGGCCATGGACTGCTGCCGGAGCGCCAAGCGCATCGGCGGGAAGAGCGTGAAGGTCATGGCGCGGAAGCCCCGTCCGCTCTTCAAGGCGAGTCCGTGGGAGCTCGAGGACGCCGAGGGGGAGGAGATCGAGATTCTCGAGAACCACGCGCCGAGCCGGTTCGTGACCGACGACGGGCGGCTGGTCGGCATGGAGTTCGAGATCGTGCGCTGGCACGAGCCCGAGGGAGGCGGCCGGCTGAAGAAGGAGGTGCTCGACACGACGTTCATCCCCTGCGACGAGGTGATCCTGGCCATCGGGCAGGACGCGGCCTTCCCGTGGATCGAGCGCGACATCGGCATCGAATTCAACGACTGGGACATGCCCGTCGTCGACAAGAAGACCTTCCAGACCACCCGGCCCGGCGTGTTCTGCGGAGGAGACGCCGCGTGGGGCCCGGAGAACATCATCTGGGCGGTGGAGCACGGGCATCAGGCCGCCATCAGCCTCCATCGGCACTGCCAGGGGGATCCGGTCGAGGAGCGGCCTCCGTACGGGCAGAACCTGATGAGCGTGAAGATGGGGCTCCACGAGTGGAGCTACTCCAACGACTACGACGAGGCGCACCGTCAGGAGATGCGGTACGCGGACCTGAAGGAGCGGCTCGCCTCGATGGAGGTCGAGGCCGAGTTGGGCTACGATCTCGAGCGAGCTCTTCAGGAGGCGGAGCGTTGCCTGAACTGCGACGTCCAGACGCACTTCACGGACAAGCTGTGCATCGAGTGCGACGCCTGCATCGACGTGTGCCCGCTCGACTGCCTCACCATCACGTGGGACGGCGACGAGACCGAGGTGCGCACGCGGCTCACGGCCCCGGCCGAGAACCTCGATCAGCCGCTCTTTGCCTCCGGGCCCCTACCCCATACGGCGAGGCTCATGTTCAAGGACGAGAACCTGTGCATCCATTGCGGGCTGTGCGCCGAGCGGTGCCCGACGGCGGCGTGGGACATGCGCAAGTCGGAGCTGCTGAAGCCCTACGCGGGGCTCGCGGCGGGTGAGCGCCACGCGGACCGACGGGTGGCGAAGGTGGGCCGATGAGCAACCCAGGCGCGGCGCCGGGTGGTGGCAAGGCTGCGGGCGTGAACGACTTCGCGCTCAAGATCGCCACGGCGAACGGGACCGGCTCGGCGAGCGCCAACGGCCTGCTGATGAAGACGATCTTCCGCATGGGGATCCCGGTATCGGGGAAGAATCTCTTCCCGTCGAACATCCAGGGGCTTCCGACGTGGTACGAGATCCGGGTGAGCGGCGAGGGGCACACGGCGCGCCGGGCGGAGTTCGACCTGATGGTCGCGATGAACCCGGCCACCTACGCCCAGGACGTCCGCGAGGTGCGTCCCGGTGGATGGGTTCTGCACGATTCGACCTGGCCGCTGCCGGACGAGCTTCAGCGCGACGACGTGACGTTCCTCGAAGTTCCCCTGGCGCGGCTCTGCAACGAGCGCTTCGACGGCGCCCGGGCCCGCATCCTCCTCAAGAACATCGCGTACTCGGGGGTGCTCGCGGCGCTCCTCGACATGGACCTGGAGGTCGTCGACGCGCTCCTGGAGGAGACGTACGGCCGGAAGAAGGCGCTCCTCGACTCGAACTTCGAGGCCGTGCGCATCGGGTACGACTACGCCAAGGAGCACTTCGACTGCCCGCTCCCGTTCCGGCTCGAGCCCATGGACGAGACCGGGGACCACATCCTGATGGACGGCAACACCGCCGCGGCGCTGGGATGCGTGTATGCCGGCGCAACCGTCGCGGCCTGGTATCCTATCACGCCGTCCACCTCGCTCATCGACGCGTTCAGCGGCTTCTGCGGCGAGCTCCGAAAGGACCCGGAGAGCGGGAAGAGCCGGGTGGCCGTCATCCAGGCCGAGGACGAGCTCGCGGCCATCGGCATGGTGATCGGGGCCTCGTGGGTGGGCGCGCGCTCCTTCACCGCGACGAGCGGACCCGGCATCTCGCTCATGAGCGAGTTCATCGGCCTCGCGTACTACGCCGAGATCCCGGCCGTCATCTTCGACATCCAACGCACCGGACCCTCGACGGGGATGCCGACGCGGACCCAGCAGGGCGACGTGATGATGGTGGCCTACGCGTCACACGGTGACACCCGTCACATCGCGCTCTTTCCGGCACATCCGGGCGAGTGCTTCGACATGGCGGTGGCCGCCTTCGACCTGGCGGAACGGTACCAGACCCCCGTGTTCGTCGTGTCGGATCTGGACATCGGCATGAACGACTGGGTCGTTCCCGAGATCCGGTGGGACGACGCCTACCAGCCGGACCGGGGGAAGGTCCTCTCGGCCGGCGAGCTCGAGGGGATGGAGAAGTTCTACCGGTATCTCGACGCCGACGGCGACGGGGTCGCGGCGCGCACGGTGCCTGGCACGCATCCGAAGGGAGCGTTCTTCACGCGCGGCTCGGGGCACGACCGCTTCGGACGCTACACGGAAGACTCCGACGCGTATCAAGACGTGGTCGACCGCCTCGACCGGAAGGTCGGCGGCTCTGTGGAGCGGCTCCCCAAGCCCGAGGTGCGCATGGCGGGTGGGACGGGGGCGAACCCGGCGGCCATCGGGCTCGTCACCCTCGGCGGATGCCGAGCGGCCGTGCTCGAGACGCAGGCGCGGCTCGGCGAGCGCGGCCTGGCCGCCGACGTCATGCGCATCAAGGCGTTCCCGTTCGGCCCCGAGGTGGTCGAGTTCCTCCTGGCGCACGACCGGCTGTTCGTCGTAGAGCAGAACCGTGACGCGCAGCTGCGCTCGCTTCTCGCGCTGGAGACGGAGTTCCCGTTGGCGAGGATGACGCCGGTATTGTCCTATGGCGGCATGCCGCTGAGCGCGAAGGAGGTGATCGAGGCCGTGGAGCGGACGATGACGGCGAAGCCGGCAACATCGATCGAAGAGGCCGCCCCACGCCGCCGGAGGAAGCGCGCATGACGCACATCACCAAACCCAGGGTGCGGCACCCCAGCCTGGCGACCAACGCCATCGGGCTCACGCGCCGCGACTACGAGGGCTCGATGTCCACGCTCTGCGCCGGATGCGGGCACGACTCCATCACGGCCGCCATCATCCAGGCCGCGTGGGGCATGGATCTCGAGCCGCACCGGGTCGCGAAGTTGAGCGGCATCGGCTGCTCGTCGAAGACGCCCACCTACTTCATAGGGCAGGCCCACGGCTTCAACTCGGTGCACGGTCGCATGCCGTCCATCGCCACCGGAGCCCAGGCCGCGCATCCCGACCTCACCTACATCGGCGTGTCGGGCGACGGGGACTCCCTCGCCATCGGGCTCGGGCAGCTCTGCCACGTCATCCGAAGGAACGTGGACATGCTCTACATCCTCGAGAACAACGGGGTCTACGGGCTGACCAAGGGACAGTTCTCGGCATCGGCGGACATCGGGACCAAGGCGAAGCGCGGGCAGGTGAACCATCAGCCGCCCATCGACCCCGTGCTGCTGGCGCTCGGGCTGGGGGCCACGTTCGTTGCGCGGAGCTTCTCGGGTGACAAGGCCCAACTCGTGCCCATTCTCGAGGCGGGGATCCGCCACCAGGGCTTCGCCTTCGTCGACGTCGTGTCGCCCTGCGTCGCGTTCAACGACCACGAAGGATCGACCAAGAGCTACAAGTACACGCGCGACCATCTGGCGGCGGCCGTCGAGGCCGATCTCGTGCTGCCCATGGCCGAGATCACCACCGCGTACGAGCCGGGATCGGCGCGCGAGGTGAAGCTCCCCGACGGGAGTTCCGTCCGCTTCCGGAAGGTGCCCGACCACTACGATCCCGAGGACCGGGACAAGGTCTACGCCTACGTGCGCGCCCGGCAGGCCGAGGGTGAGATCCCCACGGGCCTCCTGTATGTGGACGCCGACGCGCCGCACCACGTCGATACGCTCGGCACCGTGGACCGCAATCTGGTGGACGTGCCCTTTGCGGAGTTGTGCCCCGGTAGCGAGCGGCTGGAGGAGGTGTTGGCGGGATTCCGGTGAGACAATCTCTACCCCTCGAGACCCGCGGCCCGCTCGGGCATTCCACGCGCGGTGAAGTGCGCTGCGAGCGCATTCCTGGCCCGGACAACCCGCTCGTCGGTGGGGTCGAAGGTCTCGAGCAGGATCTCGTAGGCTTCGGTGAGCAATGCCTCCGCCTCCTCCGTTCGCCCCAGCGCGTCGAGGGTTAGGCCCAGCTCCAGCCCCGAAGCGGCAATGTGCCAATGACCGACCGGTAGCCCGCCGGACCGTGCCGCGTACGCCTCTTCGAGTACCGTGCGCGCTTCCTCCAGGAGCCCCACGCCTTGGTATAGCCGCCCCAACTCCGTGAGTGGATACCCGAGGTTGGGATGCTCGGCCGGGAACGCCACTCGGTGGTGCCCCAGCGCCTCCCTCAGCATCTGCTCCGCCTCTTCGACCCTTCCCATCTGCGACAGGAGTGAGCCGAGACTGTGCGTGCCCGCG
Organism: Gemmatimonadota bacterium; assembly: GCA_040904945.1. GTDB lineage: Bacteria > Gemmatimonadota > Gemmatimonadetes > Longimicrobiales > Gaopeijiaceae > JAWLHJ01. The sequence continues at coordinate 6,894 of JBBDSM010000186.1, read as the reverse complement.
GCCACATAGGGATGACCGTCGGGGAAGATGTTGCGCAGCATATCCGTCGAAGCACGGCGTGGTTCGAGCGCATCGTCCAGACGCTCCAGTCCCACGAGGATGTTGGCCAGATTGCCGAGGCTCGCAGCAACCTCCACGTGCGGGCCATCGAAGACAGCCCGTCTTATCTCGAGTCCCTCCTCCACATAGGGGATCGCCTGCTCGGGCCGCCCCCAGCGGGAGAGTGTGCTGGCATGCTGGTTCAGTGCGGACGCGACCTCTAGATGCTCCGGACCGAACACCTCGCGGGTCATGGCGAGTGCCTCCGCGCCGACCTCGAACGCCTCGGCGTAGCTGCCTCTGGTTCTGAGAAGGTCCGTGAAGCTGGCGAGCGCGCTTGCCAGGTCTTCGTTGGGCTCGGGGTCGAGTCTCCGATACATCTCGACCGCCTGGCGCATCGGGTCCTCGGCCTCCTCCAGCCGCCCGAGCTCGGCGAGCGACACCGACATCCACTCGAGGGCGCTGGCGACGCGGGGGTCGTCTCTCCCGCCGAGCTCCGCGCGATAAGCGTCCAGCGCCGTCCCGGCCATCTCGACGGCCCCCTCGTAGTCACCCAGCTCGTAGGCCAACCCGCCCCGTTCGACCAGGGCATCGGCCAGATTCGCCGGGGCGGTGCCGTCGAGGCGGGTCCGAACCGCGAGCGCGGAGTCGATGAGTGCCTCCGCCGGTCCGTACTCACCGAGCGCGCGGTACACCCGCCCCATGACCAGGGCGATCTGAGATTGCACCATCGGCTCCGCCTCGAGCGCCGTGGTCACTCGGCTCGAGCCCCGGTCGAGGATCTCGCGCACCGTCACATCGGCACTCGAAGCCTGGTTGGGGTCGGCCTCCGAGAACAGCTCCTCCAGAAACGTGCTGACGCGCTCGGCAGTAGCGGCCTCCGCCTCGGCCCGGTCGCGCTCCGCGGCGACGGCCCTCGCCTGCAGGACGGCATTCACGGTGAACGCGACGCCCAGGACCAGCACCAGGAGCGTGCTGCTCACCATCCCCCGATTCCGATTGACCAGCTTACGCGTCCGGTATATCCAGTCGTCCCGGCGGACCGTGATAGGCATCCCCTGCAGATGCAGCCGGACGTCCTCGGCCAGTGTCGCGACCGAGCCGTAGCGGGCGTCCGGCTCCTTCCGGAGCGCCCGGGATACGATCGCGTCCAGGTCTCCGGTCAAGCGCTTCCTACGCTCGACATCCGGGGCGACGGCACTCGCCACGGGCGGGACCTCCTCCGTGACCTTGGACGCCAGCTGGGCCGGCGTCAGGTTCCGGGTGTCGATCGGGAGACGCCCGGTCAACAACTCGTACAACATGACGCCCAGGGAGTAGACGTCTGCCGCCACGCCGGCCCTCCGCCCCAGGATCTGCTCCGGGCTCGCATAGGCAGGCGTCAGCACGCCGCGCGTGCGGGTGACGCGCTCGGAGCCCTCTACGACGGTATCCATGAGCGTGGCGATGCCGAAGTCGAGGAGCTTCGGAGAGCCGTCCTCGCCGACGAGGACGTTCCCCGGCTTCAGATCGCGGTGCGCCACGAGGTTGGCATGCGCGTACGCCACGGCGTCACACATCGCGAGAAAGAGTCGGAGGCGCTCTTCGACGCCCAGGTCGTGAGCATCACACCAATCGGTCAAGGGGATGCCGTCCACGTACTCCAGGACGAGGTACGGCGTCCCGTCCGCCGTGCTGCCGCCATCCAGGAGCCGGGCAATTCCCGGATGGGAGAGGCCCGCGAGGATCTGTCGTTCGGACCGGAACCGCTCGGACATCGCCGGGCTCGGCAGCCCGCCACGTACCAGCTTGATCGCGGCCTGCGCATCGTATGCGCCGTCCGCACGTTCGGCGAGGTAGACCGTCCCCATCCCCCCCTCGCCGATGGTGCTGAGAAGCCGCCAGGAGCCGAGGGTCGTCCCGAGCACATCGGGCGTATCGAGGGAGCGCGCCTCGTTCTGCACCGCGCCCGCAATCAGGTCGTCGCCGGCACCGCCATGCTCATCGGCCGCCAACAACGAGCGAAGCTCTCGCTCGAGCTCCGTGTCGCCCTCGCAGCGACGCCCGATGGCATCGTCTCGCTCCTCGGGCGAAAGGCCGACGACAGCGTCGAACGCCGCAGCGAGACGCTGAAAACGGTCACTCTGATCCTTCTTCATTGCCCAATTCCCTGTAGAGCCACGCCCTGGCCATCCTCAGGTCCCGATGCACGGTCGCGGAGGAGATCTCGAGGGTCCGGGCGATCTCATCGTAGGAGAGGCCCCCGAAGTAATGCAGCTCGACCACGCGCCCTTTCCTCTCTTCCAGCGTCATCAAGCGCTCCATCGCCTCATCGAGTTCGATGACGAGTTCCGGCCGGCCCTCTCCGGGCAGTACCTCCTTCAGCGTGTCCAACCCGATCGGACGCAAGCCGCCACCGCGCTTCTGTCGAAGGCGCTTCCGCGCGTGGTCCACCAACACCCGCCGCATGGCGCGGGCGGCCACCCGCATGAAGTGTCCCGAATCCTCCCACCCGACGTCGGCGCCGACGAGCTTCAGATAGGCCTCGTGCACGAGCGCAGTCGTTCGGAGGGTGTGGCCCTCCCCCTCACGTCTGAGCGCCAGGCTGGCCAGACGACGGAGCTCGTCGTAGACGAGAGGGACGAGGTCATCGAAGGCACCCTCCCGACCGTTATCCCAATCGAGGAGCAGCGCCGTGACTTCGGGCTTCATCGTCTCCTGGCAAGCGCGTGCCAGGCCCTCAACACCTCCGCCTCCCGCTCGGCGCTGAGTCCGGCCTCGAGGTTGGCCCGCCGTTCCGCGTCTCTGGAGTGGTGGTACTCGAGCGTCGCGGTCGCGGTATCGGCCAGGGAGCGGAAGGTCAGGCCCGCCGCTACCTCACGGCTCAGGTCGAAACGTGCGAACCCTTCGTAGCCGGGTGTCGGAGGCCGCCACACCGGGAGCTCGCGATAGGGCCGCACTTCGTGCTCGAGGAGGAAGTCCATGTCCGCCCAGGTCCATTCGAGAGGCGTCGTGGTCACCCCGGCGATTCCGTAGAGCATCTCGCCGACGGAACGCCCATTCTCCGGTCCGATCCCCATGAAGGTGCCGTAGGTTCGGTCTTCGCAGAGACGGACGACCCACTCGCACAGGTCGCGCACGTCGATGACCTGAATCCGCGCACCCTCGGGCGTACCGGGCGCCAGGATCTCGCCCCCGCGCTCGACGCGGACCGGCCAGTACGTGAATCGGTCGGTCTCGTCACCCGGCCCGACGATGAGGCCCGGGCGGACGATGGTGGTCCGGTCGCCGAACGCGGCCCGCGCTTCGCCCTCGGCGAGCGCCTTCGCGAGGCCGTACGGGTACGGCTCGCCCTCCGACCAGCTCGGCGTCGTCTCGGGCGTGTACAGCGGCGCGTCCACGGTGGCAGGCACCATGCTCAGGTCCCGAAAGACCGAGCGCGTGGAGATGAAGAGGTACTGGTCCGCCGCGTCCGCGAGCAGATTGGCCGAGTCGCGCACCCACATGGGCGCGTCGGAGCGCGACGCCGAGTTGTCGATGACCGCGTCCCAGGTGCGGCCCTCCAGCGCGCTCAAGTCGGGCGCGGCACGGTCGCCGGTGAGCTCCTCGACCCCGTCGAACATGCCGGGCGCGCTCCGCCCACGGTTGAAGATCGTGACCTCGTGGCCGCGCTCCAACGCGTAGCGTACCTGCCACGGGCCGATGAAGCCCGTTCCGCCGAGGATGAGCAGGCGGATGCGGCGGGGAGCGGGGGCTGTCGGCGACGGCGCGGGTCGCGCGTGCGGGCCGGAGACCGGTGTCCCGGAAGCGCCGAGCGCTCCGGTCGCGTCTCCGAGTCCCAGTGCGACGGCGCCGCCGGCCACTGTCGACCGGCGCAGGAACTCCCGCCGGGTCGTCATTCCCGCCACTCCTGCGCGGGGCCCGCCTCGTCCTGATCGGAGGTCAAGTTCGGCCGCGTCTGCTCGAGCAGGCGCGAGTCCAGCCACGCGGTCCAGCGAGCCCAGAGGTCCAGCAACGTCTCACGCGCGGCGGGGCCGTGATCCTCGTTCTCGTAGAGGTACATCGCCACGTCCTTGCCCAGCCCGTTCAGCGCATGGAACAGCTTGGGGGAGTGAATGGGATCCGTGCCGACGTTCTGGTCGTGCAGCCCGTGGTAGAGCAGCAGCGATCCGGTCAGCCGGTCGGCCCACATGAACGGTGACATCTGGAGGTAGGTTTCCCGCGCCTCCCACAGCGTCCGGCGCTCACTCTGGAAGTGGAGCGGGGTGAGCGTGCGGTTGTAGTTCCCGTCGCCCGCAATGCCGGCCTTGAAGAATGGCGTGTGCACCATCGCGTTCACGGTCCCGAACGCCCCGTACGAGTGACCCCCGAGCCCCAGTCGACGCCGGTCGATGATCCCCCGGAGATCGAGCTCGTCGATCACGGCGGCCAGGTTGTTTCGGAGATCGTGCTGGTAGTTGTCGTTCATGCGGCCTTCGCTGCCCACGATGGGCGCATCGGGCTCGACGACCGCGTATCCCATGCGGATCAGGTACTCGATGGAGCGCGTCCCGAAGTTCGGGAAGGCGTTCTTGTTGTGCGTGAGGAGCGTCTCGTCGTACTCCTCCTGCTCGGTGTACTCCCGCGGATAGAACCAGAACATGGCCGGGAGCCGGTCACCCTCCTGGTAGCTCGTGGGCAACGTCACGTTGACCCGGAACTGGAATCCGTCGGGGCGGGTCACCGTGAAGGTCTCGCGCGGGGCGAGCGTCAGATCCGGCGTGTAGTCGATGTTCTCGGTGAGCTGCGTGAGTGCGTCGCCGCTACGGAGGTAGCTTTGCGGTACCTCGGTGGAGGATTCCCGGGTGACGACCCACTCGACGCCCTCGAGATCGCGGTACGCCCGCGGCTCCTCGAAGATGTCTTCCTCGTCGGCCGCGTAGATCCGGGTGCGCTCGCCGGTGCGGATCTGGATGCGGTCCACGTAGCTGCGCGGGCCGACATCCAGCGGACTCTCGTGATAGTCGACGCCCTGGTAGAAGACGTGCGCGGCGTCGGTCGAGAGCGCCACATCGCCGTCGACGCTCCATCCCCGTCCCCCGCGGCTTGCGAAGGTGCCGTCCGCGGCCACCGGCACGCCGGGGTCCTCGTACACGTCCTCGGCGTCGAAGCGGGCCAGCGTGTGCTTGGTGTCCGTGTCGCCGAGGAACACGGCGAAGTGATGCGCCTCCCCGTCGTCCTCCTCCGCGATGAAAACGACGTCCTCGCCGTCACCGAAGCGGGCCCACTCCATCTCGAGCTCGTTCTCGAACAGAACCTCCCGGTCAGCTTCGCCGAAGGGCGCCCGCCAGAGGATCAACCGGTCGGGCCGGTCACCGTTCGACGTCTCGTCCTCGTCCTCCTCGGCGTCGACGCGCGGCGCCCGCTCGAGATACACGAGCCCGGAGCCGTCCGTACGCCAGGCGATGTCTCTCGGTCCGTCGCCCTCACCGTAGGCGGCGAAGCCGGGACCGCCCGCGCGGGGACCGCCCTCCAGACCGGTGTCGAGGGGGTCGGTGCGGACCTCCGCCAGCACGTCGCCGTCACGATCCCAGATCTCCTGGATCGAGCCGAACATGCGGACCGGCACGACGTAGCTGAACGGCCGCACCATGCGCTCGACGAGCACGTGTCGTCCGTCGGCGCTCGCGTCGAGGCTCCGAACCATGACCGGGTCTCCGACCTCGGTCGCGTCGCCGTTCGCCGCGTCGATGAGCGCGACCTGTCCCGTGTTGTGCCACTCCACCAGATCCTTCTCGTGCGGCGTCGCGATCAGGCTCTTGAACACGCGAAGCATGTTCTCGCCGTCCTCGGTGACCTTGATCTGCGGACCCCTGGGCTGGGCCGGCTCGGTCGGCATCGGCGCGCGGTTCCGGGGGACGAGCACCGTCGCGAGCGTGCTTCCGTCGGTCGACCAGTCGAACGACGTGTAGCCCGTGGCGAGAACGGGGCGCGGTGTGACTCGGCGCGCCTCGCCATCCAACCCCGCCACGTACAGGTGCGTGGCCTCCGGGGTGTGGGCGAAGAACGCCACCCGTGTGCCGTCGGGCGACCAGCTCGCGTTCGTCACCCTCGCGCCCGAGGGCACCTGGATGTCCCGGACCGTCCCGTCCGTCGCGGAGACGACCTGAATACCCACGTCGCTCCGGATGGTGAGCGCCCGGTCGCGGTTCGCCCGGTGGTCGATGAACTGGCCGCCCAGGTCGTGGAACGGGAGCGCGAAGCGGTCCATGGTGACCGGTCCGTCGCCCACGGAATGGAGGAACCAGTCACCGCCCGCGTTGATGTCGGAGAGCGTCACATTGAGCCAACGAGGCGCCAGTACGGCCTCGGCGATCGTGCTCGGCGGCTCCGCGAAGTCCTCCTGCTGAAGGATCGCTTCCGGATCCCATCCGGCGGGCCGTTCCTGTGCGGCGAGAGGAGCGGTGAGCCCCACCAACAAGGCGAAGGCGAGGACCGGGAATCGACCGAAGCACGACCGGGCGGGAATGCGAGACTGCATGGGGTTTGCCTCCATGGGCGGACAGCTGAACTGAGCGTCATCGTACGCCCGTGTCCCGCGACGTGGCAAGCGACTGAAACCTCCGCGCCGGAAGGCTCGCGTGGGAGACCGAGCCGGAGTTCCGCCAGTTCGACTTATGACGAGGGATCTCAGGGCGGCCGCCGGTACGCGACTTGCACCGATATGGGCCGATCGACTGTGACTCCCTCCCGAGACCACGAGACCCCGACCCCATGACGTCCCATCGCTCGTCCAGCGCGAATGCCCCGCGCAATCGCCGGCTACCCCAGGCCCACACGGTCCTCCTCCTCCTCGGTGCGCTGGCGCTGATCCCGTCCGCGTGCGGGGACAGCCCC
>JBBDSM010000185.1:0-15283 GCA_040904945.1 Gemmatimonadota bacterium | reverse complement strand
GAGCCGCGGCGTCATCCCCTGGGGGCTTCGAAAGCCCTATTTCTGCCACGGGCTGCTAAGGGCGTCCCGCTCCGCTCGCCGTCCGGGATCATTGCCGGGCGCCCGGGTCCATGCGCCACCCGGGATGGCTGGCGGGCTGTCGGCCCCCGCGCGCACGGCAAATGCTACCACGTCCCCCGCGCGGAAGCGGTGGGATTCCCCCACGGGAACGGCCGTGCCGTCCCGCTGGAGTGCCAGCGGCAGGAACTCAACCCCTTCGCGCTGGGGCTCGGGTGGCGGCTGCTCGGTGGCCTCCTCACCTGCCTGAACGCGCCAGTACTGTACTTCCGCCTGCCCATCCCTCAACGCGCGGAGCCACGCGTGCATATCCACCGGTTCACCGAACAGCACTTCTACCCGTGATTTCTTGGCGCGTCGCGGCGTGAGGGCGGCCTTCCCGTGTTCCAGCGCGGCCAGTGCCTCGGGGACCCGGTAATCCTCCTTCGTGCTCCGGGCGAGCAGCACGTTGGCGCTCTCGTTCGTCGTGACCGAGGTGAAGGTACGTCGCCCCTCCACACCGGCCCGCAGGAGGACCTGCTCGTCGTTGGCGTTCCCGTAGATCACGCTCAGTCCCGCCTCCTCCGCCGTACGTGCCTCCGCCGCGTTGGTGTCGATGAGCACCACGTCCTCACCCATGGCGCCGAGCGCCTCACCCAGCGCGCGTCCCAGGGCATTGGCGCCCACGATGATGTGGCCCCGATTGGTGGGCTCGCGGATACCCAGCATGGATGCCACCGGGCCGCTGCTGAACCCCTGCACCACGATGGTCATGCCAATCACCAGGAAAACCAGGGCCCGGAACTCCGTCCCCACCTCATAGCCCGCGGCCAGGAAGCGTTCCGCGAAGATCGAGGCCACCGCCGCCGCCACGATGCCCCGTGGACCCAGCCATGCAATGAAGCTCCGCTCCCGCCACTCCAACCCCGATCCCCACGTGCTGGCGGCCACGCCCAGCGGGCGGATCAGGAACATCAGCGCCACCACAACCGCAACGCCGCGCCACCCCAGCGCCGTGACCTCCACCAGCCGGATGTCTGCCGCCAGGAGCACGAAGAGCATCCCCACCAGGAGCACCGTCAGTTCTTCCTTGAATTCCCGCAACTCGCGTGACACGCGGCCCCCCACGTTGCCCACCACCAGGCCCGCGACCGCCGCGGCCATGATGCCGCTCTCCGGTTGGATGGCGTCGCTGATCTCGTAGAGCACCAGCACGAGCGAGAGCGTGAAGACGTTCTCCAGACCCTCCGGCACCAGCTTGTGAAAGCGCAGGAGAACGGCCATCAGCAGGCCGCCGACCAGTCCGACCGTGGCCCCCAGCAGCAGCCGCGTGGGGATCCCCAGGAGGCCCAGTGCCGCCTCTCCCAGCGAGCTCGTAAGGGCAAGCTCCAGCGCCACCACGGCCAGGATGGCGCCGATCGGGTCGATGATCACGCCCTCGGCCTCCAGGATCGTGGAGACGCTGGCGCGCACGCGTATACGCCGCAGCAGTGGCGTGATCACGGTGGGGCCGGTGACAATGGCCAGGGCACCGAAGGTGGTGGCGATCGGCCATGGCCAACCCATGCCGACGCGCGCCGCCAGGGCTGCGCCCGCGCCGGTGACCAGGGCGCCCACCGTGACCAGCAGGCGGAGCACCCGCGCTTCCTGGCGCAGTCGGGTCACGCTGAGGTTGAGCCCGCCCTCGAAGAGGATCACGGCCACCGACAGCCCTACCAGAATATCCAGCCCGTGACCGAGGGTCTCCGGACGGACCAGGTTCATCACGTCCGGTCCCAGCAGGACGCCCACCAGCAGCAGCAGCACAATGCCGGGCACACGGAGGTGCCGGGCCGCCGACTGCGCGATGATGCCCGCGGCCAGTGCCAGGGTGAACGTCAGCGCCGGATTGTTCAGCTCCACGCGGGGTGGTCCAGTTGCCATGAGGTGGGGGCCGGTCTCCAGCGATCGCCAGAGACCCGCGGCCGTGCATCGGTTGGCCTACACGATGACACGGCCAGGGAAAGTACGCAAAGGCGGGGGCGGCTCAACCCGGGACGCCTACCGCGGCCAGCACCGTGTAGAGCAAGGCCGCCAGGCTGGCCGCCGCCCATGCAAGCGGCAGCTGCGTGGTCACGTGGTCCATGACGTCGGCGCCGGTGGCCAGCGAGGACAGGATGGTGGTGTCGGAGATGGGGGAGCACTGGTCCCCGAAGACCGCTCCGCCCAGCGTGGCGCCGAAGCACAGCACCATGAAGAAGGGGTCCGGGTTGACGGCGTAGGCCAGCGGCATGGCAATGGGGAAGAGCACGGCGTACGTGCCCCAGGAGCTGCCGATGGAGAACGCGATGGCCATGCCGATGGCCAGGAAGAGCGCGGGCAGGATGGCGTGGGGGATCTGCCCGGCCACCAGCTCCACGATGTAGTTGGCGGTGCCCAGGTAGCGGGACACCGCGCCCAGCGTCACCGCCAGCCCCAGAATGATGGCCCCGATGGTGACGCCCTTGCAGCCGTCCACGAAGCCGTCCACGGTCTCCTGCACGCTCATGCCCTTCAGGAGCGCCAGCAGGATGGCCGAGATGACCGAGAGGCCGAACGCTTCCGCGATGGGCACCGAGATGGCCGAGAGATCGCCGGCCAGCACGCCCGGGATCACCCCGGTGAGCGCCACGCCAATGAGCACGCCGAGCGGCACGAGGAAGTCCTCCAGCCCCGTGCGATAGTGCGCGGGCACCCGGAGCTGGGTCAGCTCGTCGGCGGCGATGGGCTTCGAACCCGGCGCGTTCAGCTGTCCGGTCTCCCGCGCACGGCGCCGCGCCCGCCGCATCTTGCCGCCCTCCCAGGGCAGCCACTCCCAGGCGAACAGGAAGGTCATCGTCACGGCGAAGATCGCGTAGAAGTTGAAGGGCACGGCGCGGAAGAAGAAGCTCACCGCGTCCTGCTCCGTGGCGAACAGCGGCGTGGTGCCCACCACCAGGCCCGCCACGTAGAGCGGCCATGCGTTCAGCGGGATGATGGTGGCGGCGGGTGAGGCGGTGGAGTCCACCAGGTAGCTCACCTCCTCGTGACTGACCCGCTCCGCGTCCGTCACCGGCCGCACGGTGGTGCCCGCCAGGATGGTGGAGATGGTGCCGCCCTGGTGGAAGATCATGCCCACCAGCCAGGCAAAGAACTTGGCGCTACGCGGCCCCCGCACGATCTTGCCGCCCGCCCAGGCCGCGAAGTGCTGCGCACCGCCGGTGCGGGTCCACAGGCCGATGAGCCCGCCCAGCGCCCACAGGTAGACCAGCAGGATGACCGCGTAGCTCTCACTGCCGATGGAGGGGAGCAGGAAGACGTCGATGATGTTCCAGTTCCCCGAAACCACGCCGCCCACGAAGATGCCGATGAAGAGGGAGGAGATGACCTCGCGCGTGACGAACACCAGGATCAGCGTTAGCAGGGCGGGCAGGATGGAGGGGAAGCCGTAGTGCTCTCCATCGCCGGCGGGGCCTCCGGTGGTGCCCGGTCCCGTGAGCCACGCCAGGACCGCAACCGCCAGCACCACGGCCGCCGCCACAAGCAGCCGCTTGGCCGGCGTGGGCCGCTCCGGCATGGGCTGGCCCTCCATGCCCATGGCCTCCAGCGCGTCATCCGGGCCGGTGGGGTTGTCCCGCCGGACGGGGGAGGGGCGCGGCTCGTTGCGGTCGTCCATGGCGCGAGGTCTCCTGGCCGGGGGAGAAGGAGTGCACACAATCGGGTGGCGCGCGGCGCGGGGCAAGCCGCGTGACGCGCCCGGCGCAGGGTTGTACGTTGGGGGGAGACACCCGCGGCTGCCCCGCACGGCCGCGGCCGGCCACCCTCCGCAACGGTCCGAACATGCGCACACGCCCCCGTCTCCACGGCGCCGCCCTGGCCTTCCTGGCCCTGGCGCTCACGGTCCTGCCGGTCCAGGCCCAGCAGCCCGACCTGGCAGAGTTGGACCGCTACATTGCCGACGCGGTGGAGGCCTGGGAGATCCCCGGCCTGGCCGTGGCGGTGGTGCGGGATGACAGTGTCATCTTCGCGCGTGGCTACGGGGAGCGCACGGTGGGCAGCGGCGAGCCGGTGGACGAGCACACGCTCTTTGCCATTGCCTCCACCACCAAGGCCTTCACCGTGGCGGGCCTGGGCATGCTGGTGGACCAGGATGTGCTCGACTGGGACGACCCGGTCATCCGCTGGCTGCCGGAATTCCGGCTGCAGGACCCCTACGTCACCCTGCACGTCAGCATCCGCGACCTGCTCACGCACCGGGTGGGCGTGGCGCGCGAGGATCAGCTGTGGATCGCAGGCCGCTTCGATCGCCCCGAGGTCATGCGGCGCGCCCGCCACCTCCCGCAGGTGGAGCCCTTCCGGGCGCAGTATGCCTACAACAACATCATGTACATGGTGGCGGGTGAGGTACTGGCCGCCGCGGCGGGTGGCTCGTGGGACGAGTTCATCCAGACACGCCTCTTCGAGCCGCTGGGCATGACGCGCAGCACGACGCGCTCAGCCGTCGTGGCCCGACGGGCGAACGTCGCTTCCTCCCATACGGGTTCAGGCAGCGGCGTCCGCGCCATGCCCCATCGCGACTACGACGCGCTCGGCCCAGCCGGTTCCGTCTTCTCCAGCGCCCACGACATGGCGCAGTGGCTCAGGCTCCACCTGAGCGGCGGCGAGTACCAGGGCACGCGCCTGCTGGAGGAGCGCACCCTCGATGAGATGCACCAGGCGCAGCAAGTGATGGCCGTGGGCGCGGCCACCCGGCGGCGCTTCCCCACGCAGAACTTTGCCGCGTACGGGCTGGCCTGGCGGCTGCACGACTACCACGGCCGCAAGGTGGTTCAGCACACCGGCAACGTGAACTACATGCGCACGCAGGTGGGGATGATCCCCTCCGAGGGGATCGGCGTGGTGGTGCTGGCCAACCTGAGCTCCAGCGGGCTGCAGACGCCGCTCATGTACAAGGTCTTCGACGTGCTGCTCGACCTGCCGGAGCGCGACTGGGCGGGCGAGTATCTGGCGGAGGCGCGCGAGGGGCAGGGCGGGGGCGGCGGCGGCAACGGCAGCGGGCGCGTCGAGGGCACCACACCGGCGCTGGCGCTGGAGGAGTACGCCGGCACATACGCGGACAGCCTCTTCGGTGACGTCAGCGTGGCCGTGGAGGAGGGCGGGCTGGTGCTCCGCTACGGTGACGAGCTGGTGGCTGACCTGGAGCACTGGCACCACGAGACCTTCCGCGGCGCCTGGCGGGAGCCGCGCTGGGGCACCGCCACCGTCACCTTCGTCCTAGACGCGCGGCCGCGCGTGCGCGCGTTGGAGCTGCAGGGGTACACGGAGTTCGACCGGGTGCGGTAGGCGCGAGGTACACGAAATCGAACCCCGACGATGTCTGATCAACCCGTCGAATCAAGAACTGGAACGATATGAAGTCATCTGAACTAGCCTGGATCACCAACTTTATCTGGGGCATTGCCGACGATGTGCTCAGGGACCTTTACGTGCGCGGCAAGTATCGCGACGTCATCCTCCCGATGGTCGTCCTCCGCCGGCTCGACGTGGTACTCGAGCCGACGAAGCAAGCCGTCCTCGACCTGAAGTCGTCCCTCGACGAAGCGGGCATTGTGCACCAGGACCAGGCCCTTCGTCAGGCGGCCGGGCAGGCGTTCTACAACACGTCGAATTTCACCCTGAGGGATCTGCGTAGCCGGGCGAGCCAGCAGCAGCTGAGGGCCGATTTCGAGGCGTACCTCGACGGCTTTTCGCCGAACGTCCAGGACATCCTCGAAAACTTCGAGTTCCGGAATCAGATCCCCCGACTCTCGAAGTCCGACGCTCTCGGCACGCTCATCGAAAAGTTCGTCTCTCCGGACGTGAACCTCAGCCCCAAGCCTGTATTGAACGGCGATGACTCGGAGAAGCATCCGGGGCTCGACAACCACGCGATGGGCACGGTGTTCGAGGAGCTCGTCCGCCGGTTCAACGAGGAGAACAACGAAGAGGCGGGTGAGCACTGGACGCCGCGTGACGCCGTGAAGCTGATGGCCAAGCTGATCTTCCTGCCCATCGCGGACCAGATCCGGTCGGGGACCTATCTGCTGTACGACGGCGCGTGCGGGACAGGTGGTATGCTCACGGTCGCGGAGGATACGCTCCGGAGCCTCGGCGCCGAACGTGGAAAGGACGTCGTCGCCCATCTCTACGGTCAGGAGATCAACGCCGAGACCTACGCCATCGCGAAGGCGGATCTTCTGCTTCAGGGGGATGGGGAGGCGGCGGACAACGTCGTCGGCGGCCCCGAACACTCGACGCTCTCAAACGACGCCTTCCCGTCCCATGAGTTCGATTTCATGCTCTCCAATCCCCCGTACGGGAAGAGCTGGAAGAGCGACCTCGAGCGCATGGGTGGCAAGAAGGGGATGAAGGATCCGCGCTTCGTCATCGAGCACGCGGACGACCCCGAGTTCTCGCTCCTGACGCGGACGAGCGACGGCCAGATGCTCTTCCTGGTCAACATGCTCAGCAAGATGAAGCACAACACGCCGCTCGGGAGCCGCGTGGCCGAGGTGCACAACGGGAGCTCGCTGTTCACGGGGGACGCAGGCCAGGGTGAGAGCAACATCCGGCGCTGGATCATCGAGAACGATTGGCTCGAGGCGGTCGTCGCACTCCCGCTGAACATGTTCTACAACACGGGCATCGCGACGTACATCTGGGTGCTCAGCAACCGGAAGCCGGAGCATCGTCGAGGGAAGGTGCAGCTCATCGACGCCACGAAGTGGTTCCGGCCTCTCCGGAAAAACCTGGGGAAGAAGAACTGCGAGCTCTCCGAGGACGATATCCAGCGGATCTGTGAGACGTTCCTCGCCTTCGGGGAGACGGAGGAGAGCCGGATCTTCCCCAACGCCGAGTTCGGCTACTGGAAGGTTACCGTGGAGCGGCCGCTCAGAATCAAGGGGATCGATCCCGAGCACGCCCACACGGCCACGGAGGTCCGCGAGCTCAAGGCCACGGGGGAGGTGAGCGAGGACGCGCCTCCGCTCATCCGGAAGATCCACAAGGGGAAGAACGTCACGGCCGATCCGCTGCGCGGGCTGTTCGAGGCCACGATCTATGGGAAGCGGCGCGTGGTCGAGTATGAGCCGGACACGGACCTTCGGGACACCGAGCAGGTGCCGCTCCTGGAAGAAGGCGGCGTCGAGGCGTTCCTGCGCCGCGAGGTTCTCCCGTACGCCCCGGACGCCTGGTACGAGCCGGACAAGGTCAAGACAGGTTACGAGATCAGCTTCACCCGCTACTTCTACAAGCCCGAACCCCTGCGCTCGCTGGACGAGATACGGGAGGACATCCTGGCGGTGGAGCGCGAGACCGAGGGGCTGCTGGAGGAGATCATCGGGGAGACGGTCCGATGAAGGACGCCCAGAAGCCGGATCATGTCAGCCTGACCACGCTGATCGGACGCCTCCGGGAGGGGCGCTTCGTGATTCCCGACTTCCAGCGTGAGTTCGAGTGGAAGCCTTGGGACATTCGCGATCTCGTCCGATCCATCTTCCTCGACTACTACATCGGCAGCTTGCTACTCTGGAAGGGGAAGTCGGAGAACTTCGAGGCGCTCGCCTGCGAGTCCATCTACGGATACAACGGGTCCGGCGACCCCGTGCACATCGTGCTCGACGGTCAGCAACGCCTGACGGCGATGTATTACGTCTTTCTCGCCCCGGACATCTCTCTTCCCAACCGATCAAACCGCTTCCTCTTCTTCATCCGCGTCGACCGGTTCATGGAGGAGGCCTACGACGAGGCGTTCGAATACGAGTGGACTCGCCGCGGCCTGAACCTGCTCGAGAACCAGGACGCTCAGTACGAGAGCCACATGTTCCCTGTGTCGGTGGTCGGGCAGGGGGGGTGGGAGCTCCCCAACTGGGTTCAGGGCTATGAGAAGTATTGGGCTGACAAGGAAAGTGCGGCCACGGCGGCAGCTGATGAGGAGGCCGCTCAGGAGGCGAGGCACCGCGCGGACGACGCGAAAGCCTTTGGGGAGCACCTGAAGGGGATCACGGAGCAGTATCAGATCGCGTATATAGAGCTCGACCGGGACCTCGAAATCGACAAGGTCTGCGACATCTTCACGCAGATCAACAGTCGCGGTATCCGTCTCGATGTCTTCGACCTGATCAATGCTCTCTTGAAGCCGAAGGGGCTGCAGCTCAAGCACCTGTGGCGTGAGGCCGCTCAACGGCTCGATTTCGTCGAGACCGAGCGGATGAACGTCTATCTCCTGCAGGTGATGTCCATCCTGCGCCAGGCCTATTGCTCGCCGAAGTACCTCTACTATCTCCTTCCTGGCCAAGAGAAGCAGGTGCGTGACCCAGACGGTTCGCTTCGGAAGGAGGTCCTGGTTCCCGACATCCAAGCATTCGAAGCTCACTGGAATGAGGCGGTGGACGCGGTCGAGAGCGCCATATCCCTCCTGCGGCACCCCCAGGAGTTCGGCGCCATTTCCTCGCAGTACCTGCCGTACGTGTCCATCCTGCCGGCCTTCGCAGCGCTTCAGGTGGCCATTCGAGCCCTGCCGGCGCCCCGGCGCCTGGACGCACAGCGAAAGCTGCGACACTGGTACTGGGCCAGCGTGTTCAACAATCGGTACTCGGGATCCGTCGAATCGACGAGTGCGAGGGATTACCTCGATGTCAAAGCCTGGTTCGAGAACGACGCGGCCGAGCCGGGGCTGATCGCCGAGTTCCAGGCGCGGTTCAAGAACCTCGAGCTGCGCCGTGAGACCAAGCGCGGGTCGTCGGTCTACAACGGGATCTTCAACCTGCTCGTCCTCCGCGGAGCTCGCGACTGGATGACGGGGAACGTCCCTCAGTACGGAGACCTGGACGACCACCACATCGTTCCGAGCAGTTGGGGGAAAGCGCAGGGTCTGGCTGGCGCCATCCACACGATCTTGAACCGCACGCCTCTCACGGCGGATACCAACCGCAACGTCATCCGAGACCGGCTACCGAACGAGTATCTTCCGGACCTCGTGGCGGCCAACGGTGAAGACAGCGTTCGTGCCACGTTGGAGTCCCATTTTATCTCTCCTGCGGCCTTTGACATCCTGCTGCGAGCTCCCTTCACGCCAGACGATTTTGAAACCTTTCTCGCTGAACGGCAACGTACGCTCCAGGACGCGATTGAGGATCTCCTGGTGAAGGAACGGCTCGACCTTCCGCCCAAGCTCCGTGAGTTGGACGCCAACATCGAAGAAGTGGAGCTGGCGCTGCGCCGGGACATCACCGAAACGCTGGACGGAGATTCGTCCGAGCTTCCCTCACATGTTCAGCAGAAGATCGCCGAGCGGCTCCAGATTGCTGCGAGGAAGAATGCCGCGCTGGACGCAGAGCGATACGAGACGCTCGGAGGCAAGTTGGAGTATGCCGATCTCAGGGAATTGCAGGACACCATCATGAGCAAGGCGCTCTGGTCTCTCTTCGAAGGGCGCTACGTAAACAAGGAGATACTCGCCAAGCGGTTCGGACAACTCGCGGACCTGCGGAACGGGATCCGCCACAGCCGGAACGTGGACGAGGTGACCCGGAAGGAAGGAGAGGCGGCCGTGCTCTGGTTCCAGCAGGTGCTCGGACGATGATCGGCGAGCTCAAGCCTTACCCAGCGATGAAGGACTCCGGGGTGGAGTGGTTGGGGGAGGTGCCGGAGCATTGGGAAGTGAGACGCCTCCGTAACGTGGCAGGGCTGCGCGTGAGCAACATCGACAAGCATTCCAGGGACGGCGAGGAGCCGGTCAGGCTCTGCAATTATGTCGATGTCTACAAGCATGATCGAATCACGCCCGAGATGGCCTTTATGAAGGCAACTGCGACTCGGGCCGAAGTCGAGCGTTTTCGTTTGCACGTGGATGACGTGCTGATCACCAAGGACTCGGAGACTTGGAACGATATCGGAGTGCCGTCGCTCGTCGACGGCGCCGCGGACGATCTGGTGAGTGGTTATCACCTCGCGCTGCTGCGTCCGTTCCAGGACCGCATCAAGGGTGGCTTTTTGTTTCGAATGTTCCAGAGTTCCGCGGGGGCCTACCAGTTCCACGTCGAAGCCAAGGGTGTCACGAGGTACGGGCTCGCTCATGGCTCGATCAAGTCGGTGGCCCTCCCGGTTCCGCCCATCCCCGAACAAGCCGCCATAGCACGGTTCCTGGACCACGCGGACCGGCGGATCCGGCGCTACATCCGTGCCAAGCAGAAGCTGATCAAGCTGCTCGAGGAGCAGAAGCAGGCCATCATCCACCGTGCCGTTACCCGCGGGCTCGACCCGGACGTGCCGCTCAAGGATTCCGGGGTGGAGTGGTTGGGGGAGGTGCCGGAGCACTGGAAGGTGGTACGCCTGAAGTTCATCGCAGCACAAATCGCGGACTGCCTTCACGCGACTCCGGTCTATTCAGAAGACGGTGAGTATCCCGCGATCAGGACTGCTGACGTCCAGCCGGGGAAGGTGAATATCGAGTCAGCGCGGAGGGTGGAGGAGAGACAGTACCAACGGTGGACGAGTCGAATGGTGCCCCAAGGAGGCGACATCCTCTACAGCCGCGAAGGCGAGCGTTTCGGGATCGCTGCGCCGGTCCCTGAGGGTAGCCGTCTCTGCATATCGCAGCGTATGATGACCTTTCGGATTCGCGCGGAGCATCATGCTGGGTTCATCATGTGGCAGATCAACACACGCCACGTATATGCTCAGGCAGCGGCTGATCAGATCGGGGCAGCGGCCCCCCACGTGAACGTGGGTCGGATTAGGAATTTCGAGCTCGTTCTCCCCCCAAGATGGGAGCAGGAACAGATCGACGAACATATAGCTGCGGCGCTGATCGCTCCGGACAAAGCCATCGAGCAGGCCCGACGCGAGATTCGCCTCCTCCGTGAACTCCGCACCCGCCTCATCGCCGACGTGGTCACCGGCAAGCTCGATGTCCGCCAAGTCGCCGCTCGTCTCCCCGAGGATGACGGGGACACCGTCGACGAAGCTGACTACCTCGACGAAGACGAACCCGCCCTCGAGGACATGGACCTCGAGGCCGAGCTCGAAGAGATCGAGGCATGACGGCCGACCGCCCCGCCGACTACCTTGCGAGCCTCGTGCACGAGCTGTGCGCGTTGCCGCGGGAGACCGAGTGGGTCGAGTTCAAGGTCAACGAGGCCGAGCCGCAGGAGATCGGCGAATACATCTCGGCGCTGGCCAACGCCGCCGCCCTCGTGGGCAAGGCCTTTGCGTACCTGGTCTGGGGCGTGCGCGACTCGGACCATACGGTGGTCGGAACCACCTTCGATCCCCACGCGGCCAAGGTCGGCAACGAGGAGCTGGAGAGCTGGCTGCTGCGGCTGCTGGAGCCCAAGATCGACTTCCGCTTCTTCACGGTCGTGATCGACGGACACCGCGTCGTCCTGCTGGAGATCGCGAGGGCCGCCCGCCACCCGGTGCGCTTCTCGGGCCAGGAGTTCATTCGCGTCGGCACCTACAAGAAGAAGCTGAAGGACTTCCCGGAGAAGGAACGTACGCTGTGGCGCATTTTCGACCGGACGCCCTTCGAAGACGGCGTCGCCGTCGAGCGCGCAACGGCCGACGACGTACTTCGTCTCCTGGACTACCCGGCATACTTCGACCTGCTGGAGCGACCGCTGCCGGCGAACCGGGAGGGCATCCTCGAAGGTCTGGCGGACGACCGGCTGATCCAGAAGTGCGACGCCGGCGGCTGGAATGTCACGAACCTCGGCGCGATCCAGTTCGCCAAGCGGCTCGATGCTTTCCACCCGCTGCGGCGCAAGGCGGTACGGGTCATCCAGTACCGTGGGAACGGCCGGACGGAGACGCTCAGGGAGCAGGAAGGTAGCAAGGGGTACGCCTGCGGCTTCGAGGGGCTGGTCGGGTACATCAACGGCCTGCTGCCCGCCAACGAGGTCATTGAGCAGGCCCTGCGCCGGAGCGTGCCGATGTTTCCCGAGCTGGCGGTGCGCGAGCTGGTCGCCAATGCGCTCATCCACCAGGACTTCTTCATCACCGGCGCCGGCCCGATGGTCGAGATCTTCGACGACCGCATCGAGATCACGAACCCGGGCGAGCCGCTCGTCGACACACAGCGCTTCGTAGACACTCCGCCCCGATCGCGCAACGAGGGCCTCGCCTCGCTCATGCGCCGCTTCCGGATCTGCGAGGAGCGCGGCAGCGGCATCGACAAGGTGGTTTCCCAGGTCGAGATGTTTCAGCTCCCGGCGCCGCTATTCGAGCGCCCGGAGGGGTTCACGCGGACGGTGCTCTTCGCCCACAAGCCCCTGTCGGCCATGGACAAGACGGAGCGGATCCGCGCCTGTTACCTGCACGCCTGTCTCTGCTACGTGACACGAAAAGAGATGACCAACACGACCGTGCGCGCGCGCTTCGGCCTCGAACCGACCAGCAGCGCGACGGCGTCCAGGATGATCAAGGAGGCCGTCGAGGCTGGTGCGATCGCGCCATATGATCCGGAGACGTCCAAGCGCTACATGAAGTACGTGCCCTGGTGGGCGGCGGAGCGGGCGCACGGGGAGGTCAGGCCGTGAGCGGTCCGAGCTCATTTGCTGGCCATTTGCCATCGAGGGCCTGGAGCCTCGATGTAGTCAATCTAATGGTTGTTTTAGCAATGACTTACGCCGAATGCACTCATTTGTTGGCCATTTGCACGGGCACCTCCGCACGATGACCTCGGACACCTCCGAGCGCGGCCTCGAGCGGCTGATCTGTTCCACCCTGGCCGGCGCCGCCTGCGATCCCGGAGGTGAGGACACGAGCCGAGTGGCCGAGCGTCCGGCGATCTACGGCGCCGGCTGGATCTGTGGTGCGCCCGAGGACTACGACCGCGAGTACTGCGTCGATCTGTTCCAGCTCAAGACATTCCTCGGTGCTAGCCAGGCCAACGTCGCCGAGGGTCTGGCGCTCGACGAAGATGGACCCAGTCGCC
This sequence comes from Gemmatimonadota bacterium, assembly GCA_040904945.1. GTDB lineage: Bacteria > Gemmatimonadota > Gemmatimonadetes > Longimicrobiales > Gaopeijiaceae > JAWLHJ01. The sequence goes on along the minus strand of JBBDSM010000185.1, from coordinate 2,277 downwards.
GGAAGTTCCTTGCACGCTTGCAGGGCGAGGTCACAAAACGTGGCGTGATCGACGTCCTCCGCCACGGGGTGAAGCATGGCCCCCATCAGGTGGATCTGTTCTACGGCACCCCGTCACCGGACAACGCGGCGGCCGTGGAGCGCTACGCCCTCAACCGCTTCTCGGTGACCCGCCAGCTCCGGTACAGCCGTGACGAGACTCAGCTCGCCCTGGACCTTGGCCTGTTCATCAACGGCCTCCCGGTCGCGACGTTCGAGCTGAAGAACAGCCTGACGAAGCAGACGGTGGACGACGCCGTACGCCAGTATCAGATCGACCGCGACCCGCGCGAGCGGCTCTTCGAGTTCGGACGCTGCGTGGCTCACTTTGCCGTCGATGAGCACGAGGTTCGGTTCTGCACGGAGCTGAAGGGAAAGCACTCCTGGTTCCTGCCCTTCAACCGGGGTTGGAACGACGGCGCGGGGAATCCGCCGAACCCTGACGGCCTGAAGACCGACTATCTCTGGAAGCAGGTCCTCACTCGCGATGGCCTGACCGACATCCTGGAGAACTACGCTCAGATCATCGAGTTCAAGGACGAGCGGACGCGGCGGAAGCGGAAGGTCCAGATCTGGCCGCGGTTCCATCAGCTCGACGTTGTCCGCCGGCTTCTGGCCGATGCCCGGGAGCATGGCGCCGGCCGTCGCTACCTGATCCAGCACTCGGCGGGTAGCGGGAAGTCGAACTCCATCGCGTGGCTCGCGCATCAGCTGATCGGGATGCGGAGGGAGGACCGGGACGTCTTCGATTCGATCATCGTGGTGACGGACCGGCGGATCCTCGACAAGCAGATCAAGGACACCATCAAGCAGTTCGCCCAGGTCGGCGCGACGGTGGGTCATGCGGAGCGTTCCGGGGACCTCCGGAAGTTCATCGAGAGCGGCAAGAAGATCATCATCACGACGGTCCAGAAGTTTCCCTTCATCCTGGACGAGATCGGGAACGAGCAGCGGGGCCGGCGCTTCGCGATCCTCATCGACGAGGCGCACTCCAGTCAGGGCGGCAAGACTTCGGCGGCGGTGTCGATGGCGCTCTCCAACGCAGGGGCGGAGGAGGACGACGAGACCATCGAGGACCAGATCAACCGGCTGGTCGAGGCCAAGAAGCTGCTCCCGAACGCGAGCTACTTCGCGTTCACCGCGACGCCGAAGAACAAGACCCTCGAGATCTTCGGTGAGCCGCGCCCGGGGCCGGAAGGGACGGCGCAGCACGTGCCGTTCCACAGCTACACCATGAAGCAGGCGATCCAGGAGGGCTTCATCCTGGACGTGCTGAAGCACTACACCCCGGTGGTGAGCTACTACAAGCTCACGAAGACCGTGGAGGCCGATCCCGAGTTCGATACGAAGCGCGCGCAGAAGAAGCTACGGCGGTATGTGGAGAGCCACGACCACGCGATCCGCCTGAAGGCCGAGATCATGGTGGACCACTTCCACGAGCAGGTGCTGGCCCTGAACAAGATCGGCGGCGAGGCTCGCGCCATGGTGGTCACCAGCGGCGTCCAACGCGCCATCCAGTACTTCCACCAGGTCCGCGACTATCTCGAGGAGCGGAAGAGCCCATACAAGGCCATCGTGGCCTTCTCGGGGGAGCACGAGTACGGCGGTGCCCGGGTGACGGAAGCCTCGCTGAACGGTTTCCCTTCGAACAAGATCGCTGACGAGTTCAAGGAGGATCCGTACCGGTTCCTCATCTGCGCCGACAAGTTCCAGACCGGCTACGACGAGCCACTCCTGCACACGATGTACGTGGACAAGACGCTCTCGGGCATTAAAGCGGTGCAGACGCTGTCACGCCTCAACCGGGCGCATCCGAAGAAGCATGACGTCTTCGTCCTCGACTTCATGAACGATGTCGATACGATCAAGGCGGCGTTCTCGGACTACTACCGGACCACGGTCCTCAGCGAGGAGACCGATCCGAACAAGCTCCACGATCTCAAGGCCGCGCTCGACGCCTGCGAGGTGTACAGCGACGGAGAGATCGACGAGCTCGTGCGGCTCTACCTGGAGGGGGCGGACCGGGATCGCCTGGATCCCATCCTCGACGGATGCGTGGCCGTGTACAAGGAGAGCCTCGACGAGGACGGGCAGGTCGACTTCAAGGGGAAGGCCAAGGGGTTCACCCGCACGTACGGGTTCCTCGCGTCCGTGCTCCCGTACTCCAACGCCGAGTGGGAGAAGCTCTCGATCTTCCTGAACTTCCTCATCCCGAAGCTCCCGGCGCCGAAGGAAGACG
>JBBDSM010000184.1:0-15300 GCA_040904945.1 Gemmatimonadota bacterium | reverse complement strand
CGGAGCGCTTCGGCACTCTCGTTACTCAAGAGACTTCGGCCACACTACACTAGCTTACGACCTTTCCCGCCGTTTCCAGTTCGACGCGTCGCGCGCTCTCCCGAACCGAAGTGAGGTCCGGTGGAGCCCCCGCGAACCCCAGAATCATGACCCCAGCAGACCAACCCGAACGCGCCGCCTCGCATAGAGTCCTCAAATTCGGCGGCGGAGCCATCGCAGACGCCGCTCGCGTGCGGAAGGCCGTGGAGATCGTCCGCGAGGAGCGAGCCGCCGCGCCCGGCGTGCGTTTCGTCATCGTGGTGTCCGCGTTCGGCGGCATCACCGAGCTGCTCGACCAGGCGGCCCGCGCGGCGGAGGGCGGGTCCGGGAGTCGCGCGTTGCTCGACCAAGTCGCCGCGAAGCATCGGGAGATCCTGGGTGCTTGCACGCCGGATTCCGAGCGGGCGAAGCTTGCCGCCACGATGACCTACTGGTCGAACGAGGTCCGGGACGTGCTCGGCGGCATCGAGCTCGTCCGGGAATGCACGCCCCGCATGCTCGACCGGGTGCTGGCTCTCGGGGAGCGCGTTTCGAGCCTGGTGATCGCGGCCGCCCTGCGCGCGGCGGGAATCCCCGCCGAGTCCGTTCCGGCCGAGGACCTCCTGGTGACGGACGACACCTTCGGGTGCGCACGGGTGGATCTCGCGCGCTCCGCACCGCGGGTGGTAGAGCGGCTGGCCCGGGTGGAGGGGCTGCCCGTGGTGCCCGGCTTCGTGGCCGCGACCCCCCGGGGCGAGACCACGACGCTCGGCCGCGGCGGCTCGGACCATACCGCCTCGCTCATCGGATCGATGATCGACGCCGACCGCATCGAGCTCTTCACGGACGTGGACGGCGTCATGAGCGCCGACCCGCGCCTGGTTCCGGACGCCTTCTCCCTCAAGGCGCTCACCTACCAGGAGTTGCTCGAGCTCTCCCACTTCGGCGGGAGGGTCGTGCACGCGCCGTCGGTCCATCCGGCGCGTGAAGGGCGGATCCCCCTCCGCATCCGTAATGCGCTCGACCTGGACTTCGACGGTACCTGGGTGGGATTCGAAGGTGTACCGGTCGACGACCGTCCCGTGCGGGGGATCTCCTCGATCCCCAGCGTGGCGCTCGTCCGGTTCGAGGGCGACGGGATGGTCGGCGTCCCCGGCATCGCCGGCCGTCTCTTCCACGCGCTCGCGGCCCGCCGGTTGAGCGTGATCCTGATCAGCCAGGCTTCGAGTGAGCATTCCATCTGTTTCGCCGTGGAGCCCGGGGCGCTTCCACTGGTCCGGAGGGCGGTGCAGGAGGAGTTCGCCCTCGAGCAGCGCGTCGGGCTGCTCGAGGACCTCGTGGTGGACGAGGACCGAGCCGTCATCGCCGCCGTCGGTGAAGGGATGCGGAGTACCCCGGGGATCGCCGGCAGGCTCTTCTCCATCCTCGGAGACCTCGGGGTGAACGTCCACGCCATCGCACAGGGATCGTCCGAGCTGAATATCTCCCTGGTCGTGGAGCAGTCCGACGTGGGGAGGGCGTTACGCGGCCTCCATACCACGTTCTTTCCGAGCCCGACCACGGAGGGGCGCATCTATCTGGCCGGCGTCGGCGGGGTCGGCCAGGCGCTCCTGTCGCAGATCCGCGAGGTATCGACGGATCTCGAGGCCGAGCGTGGCGTATCGCTGTGCCTCGCGGGCGCGGCGAACTCGCGTCGAAGTGTGACCTCGGCGGACGGGATCGCGTTCGAGGACGTGCTCGAGCGGCTCGAGGCGTCGGAGGCGCCGAGCCGCGCGCTGATCGACGCGGCGCGCGATGACCGGGCGGCGCTCCGGATCCTGGTGGACGTGACGGCCGACGGCGCCCTTCCCGATGTGTACCGGGAGCTCCTCGACGCGGGCGTCTCGGTCGTGGCGGCGAACAAGCGCGGCTTCTCCGGCTCCTACGAGCTGTACCGACGAATCCGCGAGCCGAGGCCGGGCCAGGCGCGGGCGTTCCTGGAGACCACGGTCGGCGCGGGACTCCCCATCCTGTCGACCCTCGAAGATCTGCGCGCCACCGGCGACCACATGGTCTCGATCGAGGGCGTCGTGTCGGGCACACTGGCGTTCCTCTTCAACGAGGTCATGGAGGGACGCCGCTTCAGCGAGGTGGTGGCGGAGGCCCGGGCCCGAGGGTACACCGAGCCCGATCCGCGCGAGGACCTGTCGGGCCAGGACGTGCTGCGCAAGCTCGTCATCCTCGCCCGGGAGTCGGGATGGGCCCTCGATCCGGCCCAGGTTCGGATGGACCCGGTTCTCCCCGGAGACGGGTGGGAAGAAGGCACCGTCGACACGTTCTTCGAACGCCTCCCGGAGGTCGACGACCACTTCGAGGCGATGCGCGAGGCCGCCGTATCCATAGGAGCGCGGCTGTGCCATCTGGCGACCGTGAGTACCGACGACGCGCACATCCGCGTCGCGGAGGTGGGGCCAGAGCACGCCTGCCATGGACTTCGGGGTGCGCATAACCTGGTGGCTTTCCGGACGCGGAGGTACGACGATCCGCTCGTCGTGTCGGGCGCCGGAGCCGGATACGACGTCACGGCTGCGGGGGTCCTGGCCGACTGTGTGCGGGCCACGCTGCTTCGTCCCGTCGGGTCGTGGACCCGTTGGGTGACCTGAAGGAACGGTGGGGCCGGGGAAGGTATTTCGACGCCGTCAGGAGCCCTCGGACATCACCACCTGGAGGCGGGTCCTGGCGCGCACGAGCGCGCGTGCCAGCGGGGGCGCGAAGGCCGTGCCTTCATCCGCGAGCAGGCGCGCCTCGGCCTTGGCGTAGCTCATGCTCGTCTTGTAGGGGCGCGTGTGGGTGAGGGCGTCGAGCGCATCGACGACGGAGACGATCTGCCCTTCGATGGGGATTTCGGACCCCGACACTCCGTTGGGGTAGCCGCCCCCGTCCCATCGCTCGTGGTGCGTGAGGGCGATGACTCGCGCGCTCTCGATGATCTCGCTGGTGCTTTCGGTGAGCAGGTGAGCGCCGATGGTCGTGTGGCTCTCCATGACCTCACGCTCCTCGGGCGTCAGCGGACCGCGCTTGAGGAGGATGGAGTCCGGGATGGCGATCTTTCCGACGTCGTGGAGGGGGGCCGCTCGACGCAGGATATCGCACTGGGCGGGACTCAGGCCGAGCACTTCGGCCAGGATCGCCGATCCGGCACCGACGCGCTCCGCGTGCTTCCCCGTGACGTCGTCGCGGTACTCCGCGGCCTGCGCCAACCGGAACAGAATCTCGTCCTTGGCCCGCTCGAGTTCCCGGGTCCGGTTCCAGACTCGTCGCTCGAGGAGGTGGTTCAGCTCCCGCATCTGCAAGTGCAGGCGGCGTGTCTCGAGAAGGTTCAGTACCCGGGCGCCGAGCTCGGACACGTCGAAGGGCTTGTTCAGGAAGTCCTTGGCGCCCATGCTGAGCGCGCGCTGCCGAAGCTCCCACTGTTTGTCCCCGGTGACGATGAGCACCGGCAGGAAGTCGTCGTCCGAGAGCTGCGCACGGAGCGAGTCGAGCACGGCGAATCCGTCCATACCCGGCATGTGTAGATCGAGGATCAGGAGGTCGGGGTGCTCCGAGACCACCGCCTCGAGGGCGCTCTCACCGTCCTCCGCCGTGACGATCCGTTTGAACCCGATGTCCTCGAGCGTGCGTTGGAGCGCCACGCGGTTCGAGCGCTCGTCGTCGACCACGAGCACGAGCCCCTCCGTGAGCGGCGTGTCCTCGCCGCCGAGCCTCGAAAACGACTCTTCCGCCGAGAGGTTCTGGTCGAGCCCGCGCACGATCGGGCGCGTCAGGAGCCCGGCCAGCACCGGAAGGAGCCTGTCGCCGGACGGAGGCCACCCGACGAGTGTCACGTCGGCCTCGAGCGCACGAGGTGCGAGGTCGGCCTCCGGCGGCGCGAAGAACACGCGCGGCACGTCCTCTCCGACGACGGTCGCGAGGGTCGCCAGCTCACCCTCGAACCGATCTGCGCTCACCGACGCGGTAATGACCACGGCGACCGGGCCCTCCCCGCGGTTCACCTGAATGGGCACGTCGTCGGAGCTTCCGTACTCTTCGACCCTCAGGCCGTTGAGCTCCAGGATGCGGCGCACGGATTTCCGGTCGGCCGGGTCAGGGAGGATGATCAGTCCGCGGCCGGAAACGGGCGACAGGACGTCCGTATCCCGGACGTCGCTCTCGGTGTCTTGGCGTGCGAGCTTCTCGCCAGCGACGTGAACGCGGTCGCGCCCAAGCTCCTTCGCCTGGTAAAGGGCGCCGTCCGCGGCCTCCAACAGGTCGTGAGCATGCCGGGCGTTGCCCAACCCCGCGACACCGGCGCTGGCCGTGATCGGCTGCCAGCGGAGATCGAGGCCCGACAGGGCCGTCCGCGTCCCCTCGGCGAACTGCACGGCCTCCTCCACCTGGGTATGACCGAGGACCGCCAGGAACTCTTCCCCACCCATGCGGGCGAAGAGCCAGCTCGGGTTGTCGTGGGCCTTGAGAATCGCGGCGAACTCCCTCAAAACGTCGTCGCCGGCCGCGTGCCCATGGGTGTCGTTCAGCCACTTGAAGTGGTCGAGATCGAAGGCCACCACCGAGAGCGGACCCCTGGTGGATCGGGCGGTGCCCATCGCCGCGTCGAGGAACACCTCAGCGTGCCGGCGGTTTGGAAGCCCGGTGAGGGCGTCGGTGAGCGCCTGTTCCTGCGCGGCCCTTCGCTCCCGATGAAGGAGCTCGGTGACGAGTCCGAGCCCAAAGCTGACCGCGAGGTAGCCCCCGACGAGCAGGACGGTCATGCCCGGGCTGGGCAGTGGCAGGCCGCGTAGGCTCAGCACGACGCTGGATAGCGCAATGAGGGCCATGCCCCCGGCCAGCGCCATGGCGCTGCCGGACCAGCCGCGGTAGTACGAAAGCAGGAAGCCAGGGATCAGCGCGGAGATCCAGACCAACAGGCCGAGCTCCTCGCCCGTGACGTCCGGCACGAAGCCGACGCTCACGAGCGGAACCAGGAGCGTCGCGATCGAGAGGATTAGCGCTCGGGGCGGAACGGAGCGCCGTCCGGAGTCGGCGTTCCGCTCGTTGGCGATCATCTTCAAGGGGTGCCGGCTCCCGACGAGTGGGGTCCGGCCCCGCCCGGTGTGCTGCCCCCGAAGCGGGGGAACGACAGCAGGGCCGACCGAATCCGGGCCAGATCGGTGGGCTTGGCGAGTTCAACCACGCCCGCCGTTCCCGGAAGGGTCGTCCGGGGGCTCGCCCGGCGGCGCAGCAGGACGATGGGCACCTCGCCGGAGCGCTCACGAATGGCCTGGACCAGAGCGGTGCCGGCCCCCGGTCTGTCCGGGACGTCCGCGATCACGGCGTCGAGGGGAAGGGGGGCGTTGCCGAGCGTCGAGGCATCCGGGCCGGCGACCACCCGAAGCCCCTCCCGCTCGAGGCCGCGAGCCAGTGCGCCCCTGGCTTCCTCCGCCGGCTCGACGAGGCCCACCCGCGTGGGACCGCCCGGCGCGCCATCGCCACGGGACGTCTCGCTCGCTTCGTCGGGCCCGCCTACCTTTCTCTCCGCGAGACCCGGGAGCACGAGCGTGACACGGGTCCCGCCGTCCTCTCGGACCATCCGGATCGTGCCCCCCAATTCAGTCGCGATGCCGTGTACGGTCCCGAGCCCCAGCCCGGAGCCGATTCCGTGCGGCTTCGACGAGAAGAACGGCTGCAGGGCCCGCTCGAGGGGCGGGATCGCGTGGTTCGAGCCGGTGTCATGGAGCTCGAGAACCGCGGCACCCGCCGGCTCTTCGGACGAGGTCCCCGGGCGAGCCCGAACGGTGAGCGTACCACCGTCCGCCATGGCGTCACGCGCATTGGCGACGAGCGCGATGAGCATCTCTTCGATACGGATCGGCGGAGTGGCCACCGGTGGGCAAGCCTCGTCCAACTCCGTCTCGAGTGTGATCTCCGACCCGAGAAAGCGGCGAATGAGCTTCTCGAAGCCCCGCACGACGTCCGGAAGTGAAGCCTCGACCGCGCCCCCCGCATGTCCCCCTGCGAAAAGGTCGAGCTTGCGCGTGATGGTCGCGCTGTCCAGACCGGCCTGTTTGATCTCCGCGAGGTCCTCCGCGTCCTGGGAGTCCGGTTCGGCGTCGCCCAGCATGAGATCGGAAAAGGTCGTGACGGTCGAGAGGCGGTTGTTCAGGTCGTGCGCCACGCCGCTGGTCAGCTGCCCGACGATCTCCCAGCGCCGCGCGCGTATGATCCTTGCCTCGCGCTCGAGCTCTTCGGTGGCGGGCCGGCCGATCAGCGCGACGCTTCCGTTCGTGCCGTCCCCGCCGCCGAGCGGGAGGATCGATACGAGGAGAGCGCCGTCCGGGCGCTCCGGGTCCGACCCCGCCCGTAGCAGGTACGGGCCGTCGTCGCCGTTCCGGTCGTCGATCGCCCCCCGAAGCCTCGCGACGTCCTGGCCGTGCACGACCTCCCCGAGTGACGCTCCCGGCCGGAGGGCGCCACCGAGGGTGTTCGTCGCGCCCGGGTTGGCGTCCCGAACGACGAGCGACCGGTCGACGAGAACCACGGCCAGCGCTCGCGAACTGGCGAGCGCTCCTGCGACCTGGGCGGCGAAGGCGTCGGATTCGAATGTGACGGCGCCGTTGCTCACGGACGGTACCTCCTCTGGGGAATCAGCGGGACGGACAGTGTGCGTATGCCCGTCACTTTGGAAGATGGTCACCGTCGGTGGGAATAGACACCCGCCGTGGCGCGCGCGCCGGAATCCGATACGTTTGGGCGTCCCCTTCCGACACGCTCAGCCGTGGGCTACCGATGGCGAAGATCCTCATCATCGACGACGAAGACGCCGTGCGCTCGGCGCTCGCCCGGATCCTGGCGCGCGATGGACACGAGATCCTCCAGGCCAGCAACGGGGCGGAGGCAGTCGACATCGTGGAGGACGAGCCCGTCGATCTCGTCTTCACGGACATCTTCATGCCCGAGATGGACGGGATCGAGTTCGTGCTGTGGGTCGTCGAGCGCTTCCCGGAGCGCCCCGTCGTCGCCATGTCCGGGGGAGGTGCCATGCCGATGGACGCCGCTCTCGGCGACGCGAGGGCCCTGGGGGCCTTCGATGTGGTGGAGAAGCCGCTCGATCCGGAGCGCGTGCGCTCGGTGGTTTCGGCGGCCCTCGACGAATCGTAGGGGACTCGGCGGCGGTGGACCTCACCGGACCGCCTCGAGCCCGCCCCTGTCGCGCTTGTCCAGCGCCGTGCGTATGGCCTCCAGGAGGGTGTCACGACTCCACGGTTTGGTCAGCAGCGACACGTGGTCGTCCCTCAGCTCCTCGACGTATTCCACGCCGTAGCCCGTGACGAGGAGAAAGGGGATGCGGGCATCGGCCCGCCGCAGTTGCGCGAGCACCTCGCGACCGCCCAGCTGGGGCATGACGAGGTCCGACACGACCATGTCGATCCGCTCCCGCTCGCGCTCGTAGATCTCGAGCCCCTCGCGGCCATCGCCAGCGAGCAGGACCGTGTAGCCGGCTGCTCCAAGCACGCGCTCCATCGCCCGCCGGAGGGCCGGCTCGTCCTCGACCACGAGCAGGGTCTCTCGTCCCCCGGCCGCCTTCTCCGCGATGGGCTTCCGCTCAGGGACCCTGCGGACCGGCTGTTCCCGAGCCTCCTCGAGGGAGTCGGGGAAGTAAAGATCCACGCGTGTCCCCCGGTGGAGCTCCGACTCCACGTGCACGAGTCCGCGGTGTTGCTTCATGAGTCCATAGACCATCGCCATGCCGAGCCCGGTGCCGGCCTCCGGCCCCTTGGTCGTGAAAAATGGCTCGAAGATCCGCGCCGCGACGTCATCCGACATGCCTGTCCCGGTATCCTTGATGGAGATCCGTTCGTAGATCCCGGGCCGGACCCAAGGATGGCGGTCCCGGTGGGACTCGTCGAGCGTCATCCGGCCGACCGAGATCGAGAGCGTTCCGCCCTCGGGCATGGCGTCGCGGGCGTTCGCGGCGACGTTGAGGAAGATCTGCTGAAGCGCGGCCGGATCGGCCCTGATCTCTCCGATTCCCTCCTCGAAGGCGTATTCGAGCCGCACCCGGTCGTCGAGCATGCGTCGCACGAGGGACAGCGCGTCGCTCGTGAAGCCGCGGATGTCCAGCGTCTCGAATCTCAGGTACTCCTTGCGGCTGAAGCCGAGGAGGCGGCGAACCATTCCCGCGGCGCGGCGGGCGTAGACCTCGATCTCCTTGAGCTCCGTCCTGGCCTCGGTCAGCTCCGCGGGAACGAGCTCGGCGAGGACGTCCGTCCCGTTCAGGATCACCGCCAGCACGTTGTTGAAGTCATGCGCGATGCCGCCGGTCAGCTTCCCCAGGGCCTCCATCTTCTGCGACTGCCGAAGACGCTCCTCGAGCTGGCGCTGCATCGTCACGTCCCGGAGCACGACGAGCTGAGCCGGTGATCCCTCCCACTCCATCGGACGCGCCCGTAGCTCGAGCCGCACCCGGCGGTCTCCGCGCTCGGGGCCGTCCATCTCGACGGCGTCCGTCTCGTTCATGTCGGGGAGCCCCAGCTCGACGCCCACCAGGCTCTCGCCCGCCCGCCCGAAAAGCGCTCGGGCGCTCTCGTTGGAAAAGCGGACCACGCCGGCCCGGTCGACGATCAGCATGCCGTCCGCGTTTGCCTCGATCACGGCCCTCAGGCGGCGTTCCGCGTGCTCGGTCTCCAGCGTCTTGAGTCGGGCCTCGGTCCAGAGGCGGCGGCGTTCCCCCGCGTGGCGTACCGCGCGATCGAGGGCGCGTGAATCGAAGTCGCCCTTCACCAAGTAGTCGTCCGCGCCTTCCTGCAGGCTCCGGGCGGCCGCCACGGCATCGGCCGCTCCCGAGATGACGATGAGGGGGAGATCCGGCGCCCGGGCTCGGAGCTGACGCACGGTGTCCGGTCCCTCGCTGTCGGGCAGCCCGAGATCCACGATGGCCACGGTGGGACGGTCCCCGGCGAGCCGGCTCAGCGCCTCTCCGAGGCTCGATGCGCGGAAGATGGAATCGTGCGGGATGCCCAGACGGGCCAGTGCATGGGTGAGCACGACGGCATCCGACGCCTCGTCTTCGACGATCAACACCCTGGACGTCTGGTGGTCCCCGGCGCGGTGCGTGCGCGACATGCGATTCCCCCCCCGGGAGATCACGTTCGATGGACGGTGAGATGGTCGGGCCCGCACGGAGTGCAGGTCGACCGCGATGCGCCAGAAGGGGGGGTGCGCAGCGCACCAACCTAAAGGTGGAGTGTAGGACGCAACAGGTGATGGTCCGTCGGGGTGGCGGGCCGCCGACATTACGGGCATGTTTCGCCCATTCCTCTTCCACCGGCACGCTCGGTCCGACACGGGAGGCCATCTTGGCCAGAATCCTGATCATCGACGACGACAGCCAGGCCCGCACCGGTCTTCGCCGCCTGCTCGAGTCCGAAGGACATGAAGTGGAGGAGGCGGCGGACGGTTCCCAGGCGCTGCGGCGGTTCGCGGGTAGCCCGGCCGACCTCGTATTCACCGACATCTTCATGCCGCACATGGACGGCCTCGAGTTCGTCATGCGGGTCCGGGAGACGTTTCCCGAGGCGCCCATCGTGGCCATGAGCGGTGGCGGCCAGATGGACGCGGGTCCCGTGCTGCAGGCCGCCGAGGCGCTCGGCGTGGTGCGCACTCTGACCAAGCCGCTGACCCGCGAGGCTGTCCAGTCCGCGGTCGCCGAAGCCCTCGACGAGGACTGACCGGCCCTTCCGGGGAACGCGTCGGTTCCGTCCACCATGCCCGCATCGTTGAATATCCTCGTCGTCGACGACGACGAGCGGAGCCTCGCGACGGTGCGCCGGACGCTGTCGAACGTGCCCGCGGAGGTGGTCGGCGTCACCAGCGGCGAAGATGCGCTGTCCCTGGTGGAGACGCGCGAGTTCGCGCTCGCCATCCTCGATGTCGAGATGGCGGGCATGGACGGGTACGAGCTCGCCGAGCGGCTACGCCGCACGCCCGACGCCGAGGGGCTTCCCATCATGTTCCTGTCGGGGTCGCACGGTGAGGATCAGCACGTATTTCGCGGATACGAGAGCGGTGCCGTCGACTATCTGTTCAAGCCCTTCGACCCCCGGGTGCTTACGTCGAAGGTCAATGTCTTCCTGGAGCTGGCGAGGAAGCGCCTGGAGTTGGCCGAGTATGGCCTTCGCCTGGAGCGGATGGTCGAGGACCGGACCCGTGCCGTCGAGGACAAGGCGCGCGAGGTCGACGTCGTCATGGAGGGCGCGCCGGTCGCGCTGCTCGTCGCCGACCTCACGGGGCGGGTGCTCCGGGTGAATCGGGCGGCCGAGAGGCTGCTCGGCTACCGAAGGGAGGACCTCCTCGGGCGTCCCGTCGACGTCCTCGCGCCTGTGGACGCGCGGCCTACGCACGACGTCTTCGGGCCGGCGCTGAGCCACTTCCACCTCGGAACGCGCCGCGTGGAGGTGCGGGACGGTCGGGGCGAGACGTTCCCCGCGCACTGCAGTGTGAACGTGGTGGACGGACCGGACGGCTCGCGTCGGATCATCTCGCTCGAGGACGCCCGGCCGGTCGTGGAGTTGGAGCGTGCGCGCTCGGAGTTACACGCCCTGGTCGAGGCGACCGACAGCATCGTGTTGCATGCCGGGCTCGACGGACGGGTGCTCCACGTGAACGAGGCGGCCCGGGAGCGGCTCGGTCTCGGGGCCCCATCGGAAAGAAAACTCTGGAACGTCTTCGATCTGATCGATCCGGAGGCGGGAGCCCGTCTGCGCGAGGAGGTGGAGGCGCTCGGGGGGGAGGAGCGTGTGTGGCGCGGCCAGGGGGCGTTCCGCGCCGGCGCTCGGGGCGACGCTGCCGCGGAGAAGCTGCGGCACGACCTCCTGGCCGTCCTCCGGCCGCGCCAGCGCGGGGCCGAAGGAACGCTGACCCTGGTGGGGCATCGGTAGAGCCGTTACGGCCCTCTGATGATCGTGATCCGGGTGTCACCTTCGAAGTCGTAGGCGAGTCCCTTGGCCGGGAGCTCATGCCCGATGTCGTGCTCCAACACGAGGACGCGGGCGAACGGGACCTCCAGCCATCGCTCGATGGCGCGGTCTAGCTTCTTCGACCCATACGGCGGATCGACGTACGCGACGTCGTATGCGCCGGCCTCGAGCCTCTCGACCCAGGGGATGACGTCCTTCTTGTAGATGCGCGCGCGGTCGCGGACCCGGAGCGCCGCGACGTTGGCCTTCAGCGCGTGCAGCGCGGACGCTCCGTTCTCGACGAAATCGACGTAGCGGGCCCCCCGCGAGAGGGCTTCCAGGCCCACGGCCCCGGTACCCGCGAACAGGTCGAGGAAGCGGCCTCCCTCGAAATCGTTGACGACGAGCTCGACGGCCCGGTCCCGGACCGCCTCGGCTGTCGGACGCACACCGCGTCCCGGTGACGTGAGGTGGCGAGCAGCGTGCTCGCCCTTCAAGATTCGCATGGCGGACGCTCGCCAGATCCACGCGTTCCGGCAACGACGCAGGCCGTCCCCGGCACGACGGCGGTCTCCCGGGGATGGCGCGGGCGGGCGACGCGTGTTCGTTTTCGGTCTTCCATTCCCTTTGAGATTCGAGGTTTTCCACGATGCCATTTCTCGTCCGAGCCCTAGCGCTCGCGGCCGTGGTCTCGATGCCGTTCGCGGCATCCGCCACGTCAGTCGACGCGCAGCAGCTTCCCCAGACCTGGCAGGAGCAGGAGAACTTCCGGTCGGGCCCCACGCCGTTCGAGCCCCTTATGGAGTTCTGGTACGAGCTCGACAGGCTCAGCGACATCGTGAGCATGAAGCCGCTCACGAACACGCTCCTCGACCGCGAGTTCATGATGGTGACCATCGCCGAGCCGATGGTTGCGACGCCCCAGGACGCGCTCCGTTCCGGGAAGACCATCGTCCTCCTGGCGCCGTCGGTGCACGGCGGTGAGGTATCCCCAAAGGAAGCGGTGCAGCTCGTGGCGAAGGACCTCGTCGGCGGCGATCTTCGGACCCTTCTCGAGGACGTGATCGTTCTCGCGATCCCGCTCATCAACCCCGACGGGGGTGAAGTACAGCGGCGCACCAACGAGGCCGGCTACGACATGAACCGCGACTACGTGAAGCTCGAGTCGCAGGAGATCCACGCGCTCGTGACCCAGGTCATGAACGAGTGGACGCCCGACATCCATGTCGACGGGCACCACGGTGGCTCCCCGCCCTACGTCATCACCTACCAGGGCACGCTGAACCCGGCCGCGGACGATGAGCTCCGCGCCTATCCGTACGACGTCATCTTCCCACGCATCCGTCAGGCGGTGGGCACGGAAGGGTATGAGGCGTTCGACTACTCGGGCGTGCGCACGGTCGACGACGTGCGGGGCTGGGGCTCGACGTCGGTCGAGCCGCGTAAGCACCATGTCTACACGGGGCTCACGAACTCCATCGGCATCCTGCTCGAGACTCCGAACGCCCGCGTCCTCTCGCGGAACGGAGCGCTCGAGGAGATCGCCGAGGAGGATCGCTACTTCCATCAGATCCGCGGCGGCGTACTCGCCACGACGGCCATCCTCGAAGTCGCGGCCGAGCGCCGTGACGAGATCCGTGCGCTCACCACGGGGTCGCGTCAGCGGGCCATCGAGGCCGGATCGACCGGCGGAGATCCCATCGTTCTCGACTACGAGCTGACGTCCCGGGGCACCGAGTCCGTCTGGATGCCGAGCGACGACGCGCCGCTGGGCTATTCACGCGAGGACGTTCCGGTCTACCTTCGCTGGGAGACCACGCGCACGACGCCTCGCCCGGTGGGATATCTGCTTCCGCCGTCCATGGCCGCGGTCGTGCCGCTCCTCCAGGACCACGACATCTCGGTCTTCCGGTTCCGTGAGCCGACGACCCTCGACGCCGAGGTGTACTACGCCACCGACGTGAGCGTCGAGAGCTACTTCCAGGGACACTATCTGATGGCGGTCGAGGCCGAGAAGCAGACGGAGCGCGTCGACGTCGTGCCCGGATGGTTCTGGATTCCGTCGGCTCAGTCCCGGGCCAACCTGATCAACTACATCTTCGAGCCCGAGACGGACGACAACCTCATCACCTGGGGGTGGACGGACCACATCCTCCAGACCAATGAGACGGGTGGCGACGACCGCCAGCGGGTGCCGATGATCCGAGTGATGAACCATCAGCCGATCTCGGTCACCGAGGTGCAGCCGTTCAACCTGTACCAGCGCAACCGCTACTTCAGCCCGAATTGACGGACATGCATGAGGGGAGCCGGGATGGCGCGCGCCACCCCGGCACTTCGTGGTGGAGATCGCTCCTGTTCGTGCCGGGAAGCCGCACCGACCGGTATCCGAAGGGGCTGGGCTCGGGCGCCGACCTGGTTTGCGTCGACCTCGAGGACGCCGTGGCGCCCGGAGAAAAGGATTCGGCCCGGCGTTCGGTGCTCGATCTCATCCAGGGAGCGACGTGGCGCGCGGACCGATCGGCCGTTCGGGTAAACCCGGCCCGTCTCGAGGCGGGTGGGGACGACCTCGCGGCCCTCGCCTCACTCCCCGCGGCCGAACCGCTCACGGTCGTGGTGCCGAAGGTCGACGGGCCATCCGACGTCGAGCGGGTACGCGACGCGTTGGCGACGGGCGGTCGTGAGGTGACCCTCGTGGCCATGATCGAGACGGCGCGGGGGCTGGAGAACGCGGCGAGCATCGCTGGCATGCCCGACGTGTCCGCCCTGTTCCTGGGTGCCGTCGACCTCGCGGCGGAACTCGGCTGCTCCCTCGAGTGGGACGCGCTGCTCTACGCCCGTTCGCGGCTGGTCCATGCCGCGGCCCTCGGTGGCGTCAGCGTCATCGACGTCCCGTATCTCGAGCTCGACGACGTGGCGGGGGTCGGGGCGGAGGCCCGCGATGTGGCCGCGCTCGGCTTCACCGCCAAGGCGGCCATCCACCCGCGGCAGGTAGAGCCGATCCACGACGCCTTCCGGCCTGGTCCCGACGACGTGGCCCGCGCGCGCCGGATGCTCGACGCGTACCACCGCGCCGGAGGAGGGGTGATCTCGTTCGAGGGCGCCATGGTGGACCGGCCGGTGGTCGAGGCCGCGCGACGCACCCTCCAGCGGGCCCAGGCGCCACGATGAGCGACATGACCGCGGAGCTGCGTGAGCAGGTGCGCAAGCTGTGCGCCCGGTACGATGGTGAGTACTGGCGGAAGCTGGATCGCGAGCGCGCCTACCCGGAGGCATTCGTCCGCGAGCTGACCGAAGCGGGGTATCTGGGCGTGCTGATCCCGGAGGAGTACGGTGGTGCGGGGCTCGGGATGCGGGAGGCTGCGGTGATCCTCGAGGAGATCAACCGCTCGGGCGCGAACGGCGCCGCATGTCACGCGCAGATGTACACCATGGGCACGCTGCTCCGACATGGCTCCGACGAGCAGAAGGCCAGGTGGCTCCCGGGCATCGCCTCGGGCGATCTGCGGCTCCAGGCGTTCGCCGTCACCGAGCCGGATGCCGGGTCGGATACGACGAGCATCTCGACGTTCGCCGAGCGGAAGGGCGACCGGTACGTCGTACGCGGCCAGAAGATCTTCATCTCCCGGGTGCAGCATTCCGATCTGATGATCCTGCTGGCCCGGACGACCCCCGCCGACGAGGTCGCGAAGCGGACCGACGGCTTGAGCGTCTTCGTGGTGGACCTGCGCGACGCCGGAGACGCGCTGCGTGTCGTGCCGGTCGACACGATGATCAACCACGAGACCAACGAGGTCTTCTTCGACGAGCTCGAGGTGCCCGCGGCCAACCTACTCGGTGAGGAAGGGAAGGGGTTTCGCTATATCCTGAGCGGGATGAACGCCGAGCGGCTCCTTCTGGCGTCCGAGTCCGTGGGCGACGCGCTCTTCTTCGTCGACCGCGCGAGCGCCTACGCGGGCGAACGGGTGGTCTTCCAGCGCCCCATCGGCCAGAACCAGGGCGTGCAGTTCCCCATTGCGGGTGCGTACATCCGCACGATGGGCGCCGCGGCGCTCCGGGACCGGGCCGTGGCGCTCTACGACGCGGGGGAACCGTGCGGCGCGGAGGCGAACATGAGCAAATATCTGGCCTCGGAAGCCGCGTGGGAGGCGGCCAACGCCGCCATGGACACCTTCGGTGGCTACGGGCTGGCGGAGGAGTACCATATCGAGCGCAAGTTCCGGGAGGCGAGGCTGTATCTGGTGGCTCCGGTCGCGAACAACCTCGTCCTGTCCTACGTCGCCCAGCACGTGCTGGGCATGCCGCGCTCGTT
>JBBDSM010000183.1:8185-15305 GCA_040904945.1 Gemmatimonadota bacterium | reverse complement strand
AAGTGGGGCGGGCCGGACCCGTGCTGCGCACGGGTGCCCCGGGAGCGCCACAGCCGACCACGGCCTTTGGCCGCGGTGCCCTCCTAGGCGGCACGACGAGCCGAGAGGTCAGCCCGTCCGCCACGGCCCACGCGCTCTGCCACGAGCCCACGGAGCGAAGCGACGTGACGGCATAGCAACGCGCTACGTCTAGGAGTGCCAACGACGGAGGTGGGGCTCCGTACT
The DNA here is from genome assembly GCA_040904945.1 of Gemmatimonadota bacterium. GTDB lineage: Bacteria > Gemmatimonadota > Gemmatimonadetes > Longimicrobiales > Gaopeijiaceae > JAWLHJ01. Next base: position 15,080 of record JBBDSM010000183.1, on the reverse strand, counting down.
GCGTCATAGCTCCTCCCCGATGTCACCACATCGCATTCGTCGCTCTTCCTTGTCCGATATCCGCAAGACCCGGGCACCGCCGCGATAGCGGTGGTCGCGCGGCCCACCCCACTTCTTCAACACCCTTCTCGATCAGTCCTGCACCATGCGTTCCTGGAGCGGCGGCGCCTGGTGCTCGAGGTGCCGCTTCCGCTGCTCCCTGAGCTGCCGGGCCACACGGTCGACGACCTGGTCTACGGCCCTCCGGAATTCGAGCGCCGATCCGTGGCCGACCACCGGCCCGGATCCGTCGGAATGGACGATGACTTCGACCTTCCGGTCCTGCTTCTCTTCTTCGAAAACGACTTCGGCTGACGTCGCCCTGGGATCGAACTTGGCGAGCGAGGCGACCTGGTCGCGGGCCCTTTCGAGCACGTCTTCCGGCACGTCGCAGCGGCGGGTGGTCATCTGGATTCTCAAGTGAACTCCTCACGATGGAGGGACGTTACCTGCCTCCGAAAGTTAGCCGAGCCTGGGCCGGGCGACCACCCGATGCAGGACGCGCTCGACCCCATCCGCCGTCGCGTCCCACGAGTGACTTTCGGCAAAGCGCCGCGCCGCGCCTCCCATGCGCCGGCGGAGCGCCGCGTCGGTGAGCAGCCCGGCCAGGGCGGCCGACAGCGCCGCCACGTCACCGTGGGGAACCAACACGCCCGTTTCCCCGTCCACGACGGACTCGCGCAGGCCCGGAGCGTCGCTCGCCACCGTCGGTGTCCCGCAAGCGCCGGCCTCGAGGTTCGAGATGCCCCACCCCTCCTTCACCGAGGTGAGCACATGGAGCCAAGACCGTTGCAGCAGGGTCAGCTTGTGAGCCTCTGGAATGAAGCCCAGAAACTCGACCCGGTCGGCGATGCCGAGCGCCGCCGCCTGCGCTTCCCACGCTTTCCGCTCCGGACCCGACCCTGCGACCAGGAGCCGGGCCCGGACGCCCTCGTGCTCCAAACGAACCAGCGCGCGGAGCACCAGGTCCAGACGCTTGTAGCGGTTCAGGCGCCCGAGGAAGACGAGCGTGGGCTCCTCGAAGCGCTCATCCTCCGGGCCCGGGGCGTGACGCTCGAGGTCGATGCCGTTCGGGACGACCTCGATATGGTCCCGGTCGAGGCCGCGCGCGACCAGGTCCTCGCGGGTGCTCTCCGACACCGAGATGGTGGGTACGTCGCGGTACACCCGCGGAATGGCCCGCTCGAGCCACACGGTGGCCAGGGCCACCGGAGCCGGAGCGGCCTGGAAGGCCGTCGATCCGAACAGGTGATGGACCAGGAGGACAGTGGGGGTCTCCGACCACCACGGCGTGAAGACCGGGACCTTGTTGAGGTCCTCGACGATGACGTCGAAGCCCTGCCCTACGAGGTGTTGGCGGAAGTAGCGCGGCGCGGCCAGGGAGAACGTGTTCCGGCTCCCCGCCCTGTGGACGTCGATGCCGTCCAGGCTCGCCCGGGGAGCCAACCCCGGCCATCCCGATACAAGAGCCGTGACGGAGTGGCCGCGCGAGGCCAGCCTTCCGAACGTCTCGTGCAGGTGGACCTCCGCGCCGCCGCTCTTCGGGTTCTCACGGTCGAGCCAGTTGACCACCAGAATCCTCAGGGGGCGGCCCGGGGTCACGCGTTCCGCTCCGCCCCGTTCTGCTTGTAGAGGGCGTCGAGCACGCCGTTCACGAAGCGCGGCGATTCCGACCCGCCGTAGGCTTCGGCGAGACGGATGGCCTCCTGGATGGCCACCTTGGGCGGGATGTCCTTGTCGTACAGGAGCTCCGCGGCCCCGATGCGCAGCACCGCCCGGTCGATGGTCGAGAGCCTGTCGAGCCGCCAGTTCTGCAGCGCCCCGCTGAGGGCCCGGTCGATGGCGGCTCCGTGCTCGTCGAGCGTCGTGAGCAGCTTCCGCACGTACGGGACACGGCTCGGAGAGATGCGGCGCGTCGCCATGGTCTCGACCAGGGCGTCGCCCAGTGAACCCTCCCGGCCGGAGCTCTCCCACCGGTAGTGGATCTGGAGCGTCCATGCGCGCGCTCGGCTCCGGTCGATGCGTTCGGCCCGATCCAGCCCCGTGGTGCCGCTCATCGTCCGGCCACCGCGCGGAAGACGCCGACCATCTCGACAGCGGTGGTCGCGGCCTCGAAGCCCTTGTTGTCTGCTCCCTCGCGGGCACGGGCGAGCGCCTGGTCCAGATCGTCCGTGGTCAGGACCCCGAACACCACCGGAATCTCCGACCGTGCGGCCACCTGGCCCAGCCCCAACGAAGCGTGCTGACACACGTAGTCGAAGTGGGGCGTCTCACCGCGGATGACGCACCCGAGCGTGACGACGGCGTCGAAGCGTCCCGTGGCGACCACCCGGGCGGCCGTCTGCGGCAGCTCCCACGCACCCGGGACCCCGAATACCACGACCGAGTCGGCAGGGGCACCATGCTCGTCGAGCGCTGCACGCGCACCGTCGAGGAGCCGATCGGTGACCTCGGCGTTGAACCGGGAGACGACGATGGCCACGCGGAGTCCCGAGGCGTCCAGCTTGCCGCGGTAGTCGTCGACCGGTGATCCTTTGGAACTCATAGCAGGTGCCCGAGCTTGGAGCGCTTGGTTTCGAGGTACCCCGCGTTGTGCTCACCCGGCTCCATCTGGAGGGGCTCGCGACCCGTGATCTCGAGGTCATAGCCGTCGAGCCCCACGATCTTGCGTGGATTGTTCGTGAGCAGCCGGAGCGACTGGATGCCGAGATCGAGGAGGATCTGGGCGCCGATGCCGTAGTCCCGCAGGTCGGGCTTGAACCCGAGCTGCTCGTTGGCCTCGACGGTATCGAGGCCGGTGTCCTGGAGGTGGTAGGCCTTGAGCTTGTTCCCCAGGCCGATGCCCCGCCCTTCCTGCCGTAGATAGACGACCGTCCCCTGGCCCTCCTCGGCGATGCGCTCGAGCGCCGCCTCGAGCTGCTGCCCGCAATCGCACCGCAGCGAACCGAAGACGTCGCCCGTCATGCATTCCGAGTGCATGCGCACGAGCACGTTGGACTTCCCCTTCAGGTCGCCCTTCACCAGAGCGATGTGTTCGCCTCCGTCCAGAGCGCTGCGGTAGGCGATGACCCGGAAGTCGCCGTGCCGGGTCGGCAGCTCGGCCTCGGCCACGCGCGTGACCAGGCGGGTCTTGGTCAGCCGGTAGGCGACGAGTTGGGCGACGGTGATGAACTTGAGCTCGTGCTCCTCGGCGAACGAGTGCAGCTCGGGTCGCCGCGCCATGGTGCCGTCGGTGTTCAGGATCTCGCAGATGACCCCGACGGGTGGGAAGCCCGCGAGCTGGGCGAGGTCCACGGCGGCTTCGGTCTGTCCGACGCGGCGGAGCACGCCGCCGGACTTCGCGCGGAGCGGAAAGATGTGCCCGGGACGGCGCAGGTCCGCCGGTTCGCTGTCCGGATCGGTGAGAACCTCGATGGTCCGGGCGCGGTCGTGCGCGCTGATCCCGGTCGTGACTCCGAACTTCACGTGCGCGTCGACCGAGACGGTGAACGCCGTGCCCTGAGGGTCGGTGTTCCGGTCCGTCATCAGCGGGAGGTCGAGCTCGTCGGCCCGCTCCTCGGTCAGCGTCACGCAGATCAGCCCGCGCCCGTGCTTCGCCATGAAGTTCACGTGGTCGGGGGTGATCGCGGCCGCGGCCATCACCAGATCGCCCTCGTTCTCGCGATCCTCGTCGTCCGCGACGATGACCATCCGCCCGCGGCGTATCTCGTCGAGCGCTTCCTCGACGGTGTCGAACTTCTTGTCCATGCTCATGATCTATCGCTTTCCTGTGCGCGGGCGGCCAGCATCTTACCCACGTATTTTCCGATCAGGTCCCCCTCGACGTTGACGGGGTCCCCGGGCTCGAGCCGCCCCAGGTTCGTGTGCTCGTAAGTGAACGGAATCAGACCGATCCCGCAGAGGGTGGGCTCCGGCATGTCGGCCACGGTCAGGCTCACCCCGTTGATGGTAATGGAGCCTCGCTCGACCGTCTGACGCGCGACGTCTTCCGGGATCCGGACGGCGAGCCGCCAGAAGCTCCCATCTTCTCGAATCGACTCGAGATGGCCGGTGCCATCCACGTGTCCCTGAACGAGATGGCCATCCAGCCTTCCAGTCATTTGGAGGGCCCTCTCGAGGTTCACGACCGTTCCGGTGCGGTACCTCCCGGCGACCGTTCGACCGAGGCTCGTGCCGATGACGTCGACCTCGAAGACGTCGGTCCCGAGGGCGGCTACGGTGAAGCAAGCTCCGTCGACGGACACCGAGTCACCGAGCGCGAGGGCCGGCGCGAGGTCACCGCACTCGATGGTCACCCGCCGGGTCGCATCGCCGTCGACGACACTCCGGACGACCCCGGTCCGTTCCACGATGCCGGTGAACATCAGGCGCCCGTCCGATCATAGGTGAGGAGCGCGTCCCGACCGAACAGCCTCGGCGGCCCAACGGGCTCGAAGTCACTCCAGTCGAGGGAGTCCGCATCGTCTCCGAACGCGGGAAGCCCCGCGGCCCCGAGCGTGACGGGTGCGACGAAGAGTTGCAGCCGTTGGACCCGGTCTTCGCGGAGCAAACGGTCCGCAACGCGCCGGCCGCCCTCGCAGAAGATCGAGCGCACCCCGATGTCCCAGAGCACGCTCCAGACGGCCCCGAGGTCGAGACCGTGAGGACCCTCCCCCACCGGGTGCACGTGGGCGCCACGCTCCTCGAGCCGCTCGATCTCCGCCTCGGCGACGGCCTCGCGGGTGAACAGGTGCACGGGCGCTTCCGCACCTACCTCGCCGAAGAGGGCTGCGTCCGACGGCGTCGACGCACCGGAGTCCAGGACAACTCTGCGGAGCGGACGCTCCCCAGCGGGCGCGAGCCGGACGGTGAGGCGGGGATCGTCGGCGCGCAGGGTGCCTGCCCCGACCAGTACGGCGTCGAAGCCGGACCGCAGCCGGTGGACCTCTCGCTCGGCGTCTTCGCCGGTGATGCGGGTGCGCCGACCCGGAGCGGCCGCGATGCGGGCGTCCAGGCTCATGGCCAGCTTGAGGGCAACATAGGGCGTGCCGTGCAGCTGGGTGTGGAAGAACGCCGGGTTGTCCGCTCGGGCCTCACGCTCCGACCAGACGGGGCCCACCACCTCGAGACCCGCGGAGCGAAGGCGGTCGCCGCCACCGCCGGATCGCCGGCCGGGATCGGCGGCGCCGTACACGATCTTCGTTATCCCCGCCTGCAGCAGCGCCTCCGAGCAAGGGGGCGTCTTGCCGTGGTGATTACAAGGTTCGAGGCTGACGTACGCCGTGGCCCCTTCCGCTTCCCCGAATGCCGCTTCGAGCGCCACGATCTCGGCGTGGGGTCCGCCGAAGCGGTCGTGGAAACCCTCACCGACCACCTTGTCGTTCCGGACCAGCACGCACCCGACCAATGGGTTCGGGTGCACGCGTCCCCAGCCACCCGGGGCCAGCGTGCGTGCGCGCTCCAGGTGACGGAGGTCGTCCTCGGTCGGGCCGGCGCTCCGCGCACCGCTCCGGCCAACGCTCCCGCTCATCAGGGGGTAAACCGGAGCGCGACCGAGGCGAACGCCGATCCGCTTCCAGGGTCGAAGCTCGAGGGGCTGCCGCCCGGCAGATCGGGGTACCCTTCCGCCCATCCCCCTTCCAGAGAGAGCTGGAGGAGGAGGAAGTTCATGGAGAGCCCCCCGAAGTAGAGGCTCCTGCTCACATCGACGGGGCCCGTCACGGTGGCCGGCTCGGGGCCAAAGCCCGCGACGGCGAGAACGGCGTCCGTAGACGCGTCGTCCCAGCCCCATCCCGCCAGCACGCCGACACCCAGAAGGTCCTTTCCCACGGTGATGCGGAGGGAAGTCACCGCCGGGTCCACGATGACCGAAGCGGGGTCACCGAGCTCGGTGGAGCCCAGCTCGACCTCGCCGCCGAACCGCCGCGACGCCGATACGCTGACGCCCGGCAGGGTGAACGATTCGCGCAGCACGCCCAGTCTGGCGCCCAGGGTCGCCCCGGTCGCGCTCCCCTTGAAGCCCTGGGATGACGGCGGCATGACGAACGCGACCGAGCCGAACACGTCGAAGGAGAGCACGCCCCCGACAGTGGCCATGGGCGAGAAGCCATCGAAGAGCCCGACGCCCAGGCTCGCGTGCACCGACGGCACGAGGAAGGACGCGTCCCCCGCCGTGCCGAGCCCTTCGTCGAAGAGATCCGGAAGACCGACGGACATGGCGCCCAGGCGGAGCGAGGTGGACAGGCGTGGCGAGCTCCCGAGCTTCGTCCCGAGCGTCGACGAAGAGCCGGGAAGCTCGGAGCCCAGGCCGGTCAGGAGTCCCGTCTGTCCCACCAGGGCGCGCGCGGCGACCTCGGCGTTCGCGCACCGGTCCGCGTCGCCACCGCCGAGGGCGCACCGGGCGGCGAGTTCGCCGGGCTCCTGGGCCAGCGCGCCTCCGGCCGAAGCCAGTCCCAAGACGCAGACAGCCAATACGGACACGAACACGGACAGGTAGGGCATGAGAGCGGCCACCGGGGAACGACCGTCCGGGCGGAAGCCAGCTCCCTGTGCACGGCCGGCGGGTTTCCGGAACAGGGTCACGTGTACCGGACCCCCGATCCTTCGGTCACCCGTCCGATGACCCTCGCGCCGAGGCCGGCGGCGGTGGCGGCGTCCAGCACCTCGCCAGCGTCACCCTCGCGGGTCACGGCGATCATGCCCACACCCATGTTGAAGACCCGGTCCATCTCGTCGCGAGACACCTTCCCGGCCTCCTGGAGCGTCCGGAAGACGGCCGGGACGTCCCACGAGCCCCGGTCCACGACCGCGCCGAGCCCCTCGGGGAGCACGCGCGGCAAGTTGCCGGGGATGCCGCCGCCCGTGATATGGGCGAGCC
>JBBDSM010000183.1:4707-8085 GCA_040904945.1 Gemmatimonadota bacterium | reverse complement strand
ACGATCTTCCGCGCGAGCGTGTAGCCGTTCGTGTGCAGCCCCGAAGCGTCGATGCCGACGAGCGCGTCTCCCTCACGGATGGCCGAGCCGTCGAGGATGCGAGCATGCTCCACCACGCCCACGATGAAGCCCGCCAGATCGTACTCGTCTGCCGCGTAGAAGTCGGGCATCTGGGCCGTCTCGCCGCCCAGCAACGCACACCGGTTCTCCTTGCACGCGGTGGCCACGCCGTGCACCACGTCGTGCACCACCGTCTCGTCCATCTCGCCGGTGGCCAGGTAGTCGAGGAAGAAGAGCGGCTTCGCGCCCTGCACGAGGATGTCGTTGACGCAGTGGTTCACCAGACACTGACCCACCGTGTCGTGGCGTCCGGCCAGGAAGGCCACCTTGAGCTTCGTGCCCACACCGTCTGCGCTCGACACCAGTACCGGCGCGTCGATGTCGTCCGGAACCTGATAGAGGCCTCCGAAGGCCCCGAGCTCGGAAAGCGTGAAGCGGTCGCGCGTCGAGGCCACCAGCGCCTTCAGCCGATCCTTGGTGCGCTCGGCCGCGTCGAGATCGACACCGGCGTCGCGGTAGCTCAGCCCCTCGCCCGGCCCTTCGGTCATCAGACGGCCTCCGTCCGGGTCTCGAACGCGGTGATCTCGCGGAACTCGGCAACGCGCTTGCGCACGTCTTTGGCCGTCAGGTCCACGAGCCGGTTCACCGAGAAGCTCTCCACGGCGAACGAGCCCAGCGCCGATCCATGTACCATGGCGAGCCTCAGATCGTGCGGATCGAGGCTTCCGGCAGCGGCGAGGTGACCCATGAAGCCGCCTGCGAAGGAGTCTCCCGCGCCGGTCGGGTCGAAGACTTCCTCGAGCGGGTATCCCGGCACGAAGAAAAGCCAGTCGTCGCCGAAGAGCATCGCTCCGTGCTCGCCCTTCTTCACGACCACGAACTCCGGCCCGCGCTCCTGCACCCACCGCGCGGCCTTGAGGATGTTCGGCTCGTCGGCCAGCTGGCGGATCTCCTCGTCGTTCACGATCAGAATCCGCACGCGCTCCAGGAGCGATACGAGCGAGTCGCGCGCGCCGTCGATCCAGAAGTTCATGGTGTCGCAGGCGACCACGTCGGGGCTCGCAACCTGGTCGAGGACGTCGTGCTGCAGCGTCGGATCGATGTTTCCGAGGAAGACGTACTTCGACTCGCGGAAGGCGTCGGGGATCTCGGGCTGGAAGTCCGCGAACACTCCGAGCTTCGTCTCGAGCGTGTCGCGGGAGTTCAGGTCGAAGTGGTACTTCCCGGCCCAGAAGAAGCTCTCACCGTCGACCTCCTGGATGCCGGTGAGATCGGCGCCGCGCTTCTCGAGGAAGTCCAGCTCGGCCATGGGATAGTCGTTCCCCACGACGCCCACCATCTGGACGGGCTTGAAGAGCGTGGCGGCGGCGGAGAAGTACACGGCGGAGCCCCCGATGACGCGATCGGCCTTGCCGAACGGCGTTTCCACGGAATCGAGCGCTACGCTACCTACACAGAGAATCGACATATCGAACTGACAACCTTGTTGTATCTCGGAAAGAATGCGGTACACACCGCGCGGCGTCCATTGAGGACGACGGATCGCGGCGGATGAATCATTACTCCGCCACGTCCTCGTCTTCGCGGATCATGCGCATCGGGGCTTCGATACCCAGCACGGCCAGCCCATTGCGGAGCACGATCCGCACAGCGCGGGCCAACGCGAGACGCGCCCCCCGGAGAGCGGCGTCGTCCACCAGCACGGCGAGCTCCGGGTTCCGCGTCGGGTTCCCTGCATGATACCACGAGTTGGCCGCGCTGGCGGTCTGCTCCAGGTAGTCACAGAGGACGTGGGGAGCCGTGTTCTCGGCCGCCCGCGCCAGCCAATCGGGAAACTCGCCGAGCAGCTTGAGCAACTCCCGCTCGGTATCCGCAACGAGGAGTGATCCGTCGGCGCCTTCCATGCCGACCTCGTCCGGATCCAGCCCGGCCTTCGCGAAGATCGAGCACATCCGTGCGTGTGCGTACTGGATCTTGTAGACCGGGTTCTTGTCCGACTGGTCGAGCGCGACGTCCAGGTCGAACAGCAGATGCGCGTCCGGCTTCCGCATCTGGAAGAAGTAGCGCGTCACGTCCACGCCGACCTCCTCGAAGAGCTCGCGCAGCGTCGTGTACGAGCCGGCGCGCTTGGAGAACTTGACCTCCTTGCCGTCCCGCTCGACGCGGACCATCTGGTGCAGTACGTACTCCGGATACCCGGCCGGAAGCCCGAGGGCCTGCAGCCCGGCCCGCACCCGCGAGACCGTCCCGTGGTGATCCGAGCCCTGCACGTTGACCACCCGCTCGTAGCCGCGCTCCCACTTGTTCGTGTGGTAGGCGATGTCCGGCAGGAAGTACGTGGGCATGCCGTTGCCACGAATCATGACCCGGTCCTTCTGGTCGCCGAACTCCGTCGTGCGGAGCCAGGTGGCGCCCTCGTGCTCGTAGACGAGTCCCGTCTCGCGGAGCCGCTCGACGGTCTGGTCCACCAGCCCGCCGGAGTAGAGTGACGACTCCAGGAAGTACTCGTCGAAGTAGACGCGGAAGTCGTGCAAGTCCCGGTCCTGCTCGTCCCGGAGCATGGCCACAGCGAAGTGCCGGATGGTGTCGAGCGCCTCCTCGGAGTCGTCGTCCCGGTAGCGATCGCCCGCCTCGTCGATGAGCGCCTGCGCGATGTCGATGACGTACGCGCCCTGGTAGCCGCCCTCCGGGACCGCCTCGTCCCGCCCGAGCAGCTCGCGGTAACGCGCCCGCACGCTGAGCGCGAGGAGCTCCATCTGGCTCCCACTGTCGTTGTAGTAGAACTCCCGGTGGACCTGATGGCCGGTCCACTCGAGCAGCGCCGAGATCCCGTCGCCGAGCGCGGCCTGACGACCGTGACCCAGGTGGAGCGGACCCGTAGGGTTGGCCGAGACGAACTCGACCATGACCCGCCGGCCACCGCCCACGTCGCTCCGGCCGTACGCCTCGTCGGCTTCGAGGATGTCCTCGACGACCGAGGCCACCGCACCGGACGAGAGCCGGAAGTTCAGGAAGCCCGGCCCCGCCACCTCGACCGCGTCGACACCCGCCGACGCGAGGTCGAGCCGGTCCGCGATCTCATCGGCGATCTGCCGGGGCGCCTTACGAAGGCGGCCGGCGAGGGTCATGGCCACGTTGCTGGCCAGGTCGCCGTGTGAGGGGTCGCGCGGCCGCTCGAGCTGGATCTCGTCCACCTCGGCGCCGAGCTCCGTGATCACCGCCCGTAGGGCGCTCCGAATCGCGTCCTGGGCCACGCTCAGCCGTCCGACGACTTCGTGGTGGACGACTTGGACGGGCTCGCGTCGGAGGACGAGGCGC
>JBBDSM010000183.1:0-4607 GCA_040904945.1 Gemmatimonadota bacterium | reverse complement strand
GGCTTCTCCTTCGACGCCTTCTTCTTGTAGTCGTCCGAACGGTAGTCGGTGATGTAGAAGCCGTCCCCCTTGAAGAGGAAGCCGGCGCCACCGGAGATCTGACGCTCCGCCTCGGCCCCGCACTCGGGGCACTTTGCGACCGGATCGTCGGACATCCTCTGGAAGATTTCGAAGGCATGCCCCTTGGGGCAGCGGTACTCGTACGTAGGCATCGTTTTTTCGTTGGTGACAGACGTTCGAGCGGACGGGTCTGGCGTGCCTCCCGGCGCTTCGGGAGCACGAGCCGTCGTCAGTTCAAAGAGCCTTGAAAGTTAACCGTTGTGCCGGCCGTCCGGAAATCAGCCCCCGGTCACCCGTCGTACGTGCCCCAGACCTCCCGAAGCGCGTCGCTGATCTCGCCGAGCGTGACCTCCGCGCGGACCGCGTCGATGATCGGCGGCATGAGGTTCTCGTCGGTTCCAGCCGCCGAGCGGATGCGCTCGAGCGCGGCCCGGACGTCCTCGTCCTGTCGACGCGCCTTCAGGGCCGCGAGTCGCTCCTGCTGTCCGCCCTCGAGGGCCGAGTAATCCGGCTGCCCGATCCGCGCCGACTTCCCGTCCTCGACCTGCTCGTTCACCCCGATCACCTTCCGGCGGCCCGCCTCGACGTCCTTCTGGAACGCATAGGCCGCTTGGTGGATCTCCTCCTGCATGAACTCGATGGCGCGGGCGGCGCCGCCCATCTCCTCGATCCGTTCGAGGTACTCCCGGGCCCGTTCCTCGACCTCGTCGGTGAGCGCCTCGACGAAGTGTGAGCCGCCGAGGGGGTCGGCCGTGCGGGTAATGCCGGACTCCGAGGCCAGGATCTGTTGCGTGCGGAGCGCCAGCTTGGCCGACTCCGTGGTGGGAAGCGCGAGTGCCTCGTCGTAGCCGTTCGTGTGGAGCGACTGGGTGCCTCCGAGGGTAGCGGCCAACGCCTGGACCGCCACGCGCACGACGTTGTTCAGCGGCTGTTGGGCCGTGAGCGTGGAGCCGCCCGTCTGCGTATGGAAACGGAGGCGGGCCGCCTTGTCGGAGCCGCCGAACCGCTCGCGCATGATCGTGGCCCAGAGCCTCCGGGCCGCCCGGAACTTCGCGACCTCCTCGAAGAGATCGTTGTGGGCAGCGAAGAAGAACGAGAGCCGCGGTGCGAACGACTCGAGCTCCAGCCCCGACGTGAGCGCCCGCTCCACGTACTCGATGCCGTTCGCGAAGGTGAACGCGATCTCCTGCGGGGCGGTCGATCCGGCCTCCCGGATATGGTAGCCCGAGATCGAGATCGTATTCCAGCGCGGCACCTCCGTCGAGCAGAACGCCATGATGTCCGAGACCAGACGAAGGCTCGGGTCCACCGGGTAGATGTACGTCCCCCGAGCGATGTACTCCTTCAGGACGTCGTTCTGGATGGTCCCAGAAAGCTTCTGGCGGGGGACGCCCTGCTCGTCACCGAGCGCCACGTAGAGCGCCAGCAGGATCCCGGCGGTGGCGTTGATGGTCATCGAGGTCGAGACCTCGTCGAGCCGGATCCCCTGGAAGAGCCGGCGCATGTCCTCCAGCGAGTCGATGGCCACGCCGACGCGCCCCACCTCGCCCTGGGCCATCGACGCGTCGGAGTCGTACCCCATCTGCGTGGGCAGGTCGAAGGCGACCGAAAGCCCGGTCTGTCCTCGATCGAGGAGATACCGGAAGCGCTCGTTGGTCTCTTCGGCCGTGCCGAATCCGGCGTACTGGCGCATGGTCCAGACACGTCCGCGGTACATGTCCGGGTAGACGCCGCGCGTGAACGGATACTCCCCGGGAACGCCCGTCTCACCGTGGGAGCCCTCCTCGTAGAGCGCCTCCACCGGGATCCCGCTGTCGGTCATCGCGTCGCGCTCGTCGCTCATGTCAGCCCTCCTCGCCCTGGTCGGGGGCCTCGCCCTGGTCGGGCGCCTCGAAGTCGACGAGCACCTGGCCCTTCTCGACAGTGTCGCCCGGCGCGACGTGGATCTTGGACACCACGCCGACGGCCTCGGCCTTCAGCTCGTTTTCCATCTTCATGGCCTCCACGATCACCACGCCCTGCCCCGGCTGAACCTCGTCGCCCTCGGCGACCTCGATCTTGACCACGAGCCCGGGCATGGGCGCCTTGATGGGCTTGGGACCCGCCGCTCCGGCGGCCGCGCCCGTGAGCTCGCGGATGGCCCGCGTGCGCTCGTCGACGACCTCCGTCTCCACCCTGCGGCCGGAGACGTTGAGCCCCCAGGCTCCCTTGCCGAGACGGTGGGCCACGATGCGGTGCGATGCCCCGTCCAGCGAGAGGCCCCGAATCGGCGTTCCGTCGAGGGTGGAGAGGTCCGTGTCGACCGGGCGGCCGTCGACCGACACACCCTCGCTCCCGACGAGGACCTCGAAGGTCCGGTCTCCAATGGTCACGTGATACAGCAATTCACTCGCTCCTCGGCAGATGGAGGTCCACGACCGTCTCGACGTGGGCCGTCTGTGGGAAAAGGTCGAAGCAGCGCAGGTCCGAGATGGCGTACCGGCTCTTCAGCTCGGCCAGATCGCGAGCGAGGGTCGCCGGGTCGCAGCTCACGTAGATCATGTGTTCGGGAGGCTCGGCCAGAATGGTCCGGACGATCTCCGGACCGAGGCCCGCACGGGGCGGATTCACGATCAGCAGGTCGGTGGGGAGGACGGACGGCAGGACGTCCTCGACCGATCCCTGCCTCGTCGCGAAGGTCGGCGGAGCGTCGCGGCGGGATTCGGAGACCGCGTCCGGATCGAGCTCGATGCCGACCACCTCCGCCCCGGCGAGCGCGAGCGCGCGGCCGTAGGCACCGCCTCCCGAGAACGCGTCGACGACGCGGAGGGCGCCTGCGGCCCGCGCGACAACGTGCTCACGCAGCAGTCGGGCCGCGCCTTCGTTCACCTGCTCGAAGCCGAGCCGGACGTCGTCCGGACCGGCCCGCCCTTCGTCGCGGTCGCCTTCACCCAGCCCGTCGCGGTCGCCCGGCCGATGCACGATGGCGGCGATCTCATCCACGCGTTGAAGCAGCGGCTCCGGCTTCCACCGGGCGGCGCCCCCCTCTACGACGAGGGTCACGCCCCGCGCTTCGTCCAGCCGGAGCGTGAGCCGGAGCCGGCCACCCTCGGGCAGTCGCGACGCGGCGGCGCCCCAGCCCCGCCGGAGCGCCATCCACGCGGTCTCGATCTCGGGCTCGGGAAGGACGCATTCGTCGTCGATCTCGACCACGTGGGTCGGCCGTCCCAGAGCGTGCAGCCCCGCGACGACGCGTCCCCCGCGAAGCCGGCGCAGCGTGAACGACATACGGTTCCGGTATCCCACCGCCTGGGGCGACGCCACGACTTCCGGAGGATCCATCGCCTCGAAGCCGCCGATCCGCTCGAGCGCGTCGGACACGAAGCGGCCCTTCCACGCCCGCTGCTCCTCCTCGGGGACGTGCTGGAGTTGGCACCCGCCGCAGACGTCGTAGCGCGTACAGAGCGCCGGCCGCCTCGTCGGCGCCGGCTCGACGACCTCGACCACCTCGGCTTCGGCCCAACGCGCCTTCACCCGTCCGAGCCGAACCTTCACCCGGTCGCCGGGCGCCGTGCGCGGCACGAAAACGGTGCGTCCGTCGGGGAGCCGGCCGACACCGGATCCCTGCGAGGAAATCCCGTGGACCTCGACCTCCGTCACCGCGCCCGCCCTGAGCGCCTCCCCGCTCACCGTGACCACGGGGCTCCGGCCCGCCGCCACGCGGACATCTCGGTTCCGGCCGCGGGGCCGACGCGAGGCGTGGCGTGCCGCTGCCGGTCCTCGTGCTCGAGGAGCGTCGCCGCCACCGCCGCGGCGGTAAGCACATCTTCGGAGCCTTCCGGCGCGAGCAGCTCCGGATGCTCCTCCAGATACCGGATCGACAGATCGCCGGCCCGGAACTCCGGCTCGGCCATGACCCTCCGGTGGAAGTCCGCGCAGGTCTCGACGCCCGCGATCACGAGCTCCTCGAGGGCGCGGCTCATCCGGTCGATGGCTTGCGTGCGGTCGCTCCCATGCACGATGAGCTTCGCGAGCAGAGGGTCGTAGTGCAGCGTGACCTCGGAGCCCTCCAGCACGCCGCCATCCCAGCGAACGCCCGGTCCGGTCGGGATCGTCAGGTGGGTGAGCGTGCCGGTCGAGGGAAGGAAGCCGTGGGTCGGGTCCTCCGACGTGATCCGGCACTCGATGGCGTGTCCGCTAAGCTGGATATCGTCCTGGGTGAAGGCCAGCTTCTCGCCCGACGCCACGCGGAGCTGCCAATCCACCAGGTCGATCCCCGTGACGAGCTCGGTGACGGGGTGCTCCACCTGGATGCGCGTGTTCATCTCCAGGAAGAAGAATTCGCCGTCCTGATAGAGGAACTCGATGGTGCCAGCCCCGCGGTACGACACGGCCTGGGCCGCGAGGACGGCCGCTTCGCCCATGGCCGCACGCTCTTCGGGGGTGAGCACCGGCGACGGCGCCTCCTCGATGAGCTTCTGGTGCCGGCGCTGGATGGAGCATTCGCGCTCGGCGAGGTGCACCACGTTGCCGTGCGCGTCGCCGAGCACCTGGATCTCGATGTGGCG
>JBBDSM010000182.1:0-15581 GCA_040904945.1 Gemmatimonadota bacterium | reverse complement strand
CCGAGCGGATCCTCCGGATCCACGCCGGGCATGAAGAGCTTCCCGCGATCGACATGGGTGAGCTGGTAGACGAGGCCCAACCAGTTGTTCACGATCGCCTTCGCGGTGTCGCCCCAAGTGTTGTCGAGGAGGGGCATAACGTCTCGCTCCAGCGTCTCGGGCACGGGGTCCCCCGCCTCACGGGCCTCCATAGCGCGCGCAACGTATTCGCGAGCCAGAGCCTCCGCCTCGTCGTTGAAGTAATGGTCAGGAAACGGCGGAGGCGCGGTAATCTCGCCCTCCAGGAAGCGACGGACCTCCCGCTTGTACTCCTTCAGCAGGCTGTGGATGTCGTACTCCGGATGGCCCTGGAGGTAGATGAATCGGAACTGGTCCGGGCTCGCCGCCATGTGAACGCCGCCCTCTTCGCTCTCGACGAGCACGGCCAGGCCCTCCGCCTCGAACTGCTCGCGTGAGATGTCGTTGTGCCGGGAATGCGGGACGTCGAAGCGCGTGTTGATTTCCCGGAGCACCGGATGGTCTCGGGTGTGCACGCGGTGGCTGTAGACCCCCCAACGCTTTCGGGGGAGCGGCTGGCGCTCGATTCCATGGAGGTGGCGAACCAGCGCGTGCGTGGCGAGACACGAGCAGAGCACGGACGTGACGTTCTCCCGCGCCCAGTCCACGACCTCCACGAGCGGTGACCAGAACGGTTCGCGGGCCACCTCCGGGTTGGCCACGTTCGCTCCGGTGATGATCAGCGCATCGAGCCCCTTCTCCCTGAGATCCTCGAAGCGGCTGTAGTAGCGGTCGATGTACTCGAGCGCCTGCTCGCCCCGGGCGAGGCCCGGCAGGGAGAATGGGTAGACATAGAACTGCGCGATCCGGTTGCACGCACCCACGAGCCGGATGAACTGGCGTTCGGTGGCCTGGAGCGCGGCGTCGGGCATCATGTTCAAGAATCCGATGTGGAGCTCACGGATGTCCTGGTGCTCGGCCCGGTCGAGGCTCAGAAGCTCGTGTCCCTGTGCGCTCAGAGACGAGAAGGTCGGGAGGCCGGAATGTGCGACGAGAGGCATAGGGCGTCAGTTCGACCGCTCGAGCGCCTGTAGCACGTCGGCGGCGATGTCGTCGAAGTGTTCGAGCCCGACGGAGATGCGGATCAGGCCGGGGGTGATGCCCACGGCCCGCCGCTCCTCTTCGGTGAGCTTGGCGTGGGTCGTCGAAGCGGGGTGCGTCACGATCGTGCGGGTATCGCCGAGGTTGGCCGTGAGCGAGCACATACGGATCGCATCGAGGAAGCGGCGCCCCTGCTCCAGGCCGCCTTCGACCGTGAAGGTCAGGAGCCCACCACCCGCCGTCATCTGACGCTTCGCGATCTCGTACTGCGGATGCGACGGGAGAAACGGGTACCGGACGTCGCGCACACCTGCGAGCCCGCCCAAGGCCTCGGCCAACGCGAGCGCGTTGTCGGAGTGCCGCTCCATGCGGAGGGAGAGGGTCTCCAGGCTCTTGGAAAGGACCCACGCGTTGAAGGGCGACAGCGCCGGCCCCGTCGAGCGACAGAATGCGAAGATCTCATCCACCAGGTCCTTGCGACCGACCACCGCGCCGCCGAGCACCCGCCCCTGCCCGTCGATGAACTTCGTGGCCGAATGGACCGAGAGGTGCGCCCCCCGGTCGAGGGGGCGCTGGAGGACCGGCGTGGCAAAGCAGTTGTCCACCACCAAGACGAGGTCGTGGCGGGCAGCGAGCTCAGCGAGGCGGTCCAGATCGAGGATCTCCAGCGCAGGGTTCGTGGGGGTCTCCACGAAGATCATGCGCGTGGCGTCGGTCACCGCCCTCTCCCAGCTCTCCGGGTCCGCCGTGGCGTCCACGTACGTGTGCCCGATTCCGAAGCGCGGAAGCAGCTTCGTGAGCACGGTGTGCGTCGAGCCGAACACGGAGCGGCACGCCACGATGTGATCGCCCGCCGAGAGCAGCGCGGCGAACGTCGCGAACACCGCGGACATCCCGGAGGCCACGGCATGGCCGGCCTCGCCGCCCTCCATGATGCGCAGCTTCTCCGCGAGCTCGGCCACGTTCGGGTTCGTGAACCGGCTGTAGATGTTGTGCTCGAGCTCGTCGGCGAACGTGGCCCGCATCTCCTCGGCACTCTCGAAGGTGAAGCTCGACGTCAGGTAGAGCGGGACGGAGTGCTCGGCCTGGGGCGAGGGCGGAACCTGCGTGCGGATGGCCGCGGTCTGGGGCTTGGGATCTGTCATCTCACTCATCGACCAGGGTAGGAGACCCGGAAGATCCGGTTACCTCCGTCATCGGAAACCAAAAGGGACCCGTCGGCCGCCTCGAGGACCCCGACCGGGCGGGCCCAGACCTCCTTCTCCTCGTCGTTCCGCACGATGAAGCCCGTGAGGAAGTCCTGGGGCGGGCCCGAGGGCGTCCCGTCTGCGAACGGGATCCACACGACCGAGTACCCGACGAGGTCGAGCCGGTTGATGGATCCGTGGAGCGCCACGAACGCGCCGTTCCGGTAGCGGCGGGGGAACTGCTCTCCGGTGTAGAACGTCATGCCCATGGGCGCGGCGTGGGCCTCCAGGAGGACGTCGGGGACAAGGGTGGTCTCGACGAGGTCAGGGCGCGCGCCGTTGAGGATGGGCTCGGGGTTGGGCCCGATGTACGCATAGGGCCAACCGTAGAAGCCTCCGTCGACGACGGAAGTCACGTAGTCCGGCGCGAGCTCGTCGCCAAGGTGGTCGCGCTCGTGCACGGCGGTCCAGAGCACGCCCGATTCGGGGTGGAAGGCCATGGCTACCGGATTCCGGAGCCCTCCCGCGAGCACGCGGTGCCCGGAGCCGTCGGGATGGTACTCGTTGATGGCGGCGCGCCTCGGATCGGTGCCCGGCATCGCGTTGGTCGCCGAGCCGACCGCCACGTACATCTTCTGGCCGTCGGGCCGAAAGATCAGGTTGCGGGTCCAGTGGTTGAAGCCGCGGGTGCGACTGACGTCGATGCCGAGTCGCTCCGCCGTGTCATGGTCGATGGCGTCGCTGCTCGACGGGAGATCGACGAGGTGCTCGGGCGGTCCGCCCGCCGACCGCTGACCGGCCCGGTACGGGAAGCGCACCACCGCGCCGTTGTTGCCCACGTAGAGGTAGCCGTCGTGAAAGGCGAGGCCGAACGGCCGGTCGAGCCCGGTCGCGAAGATCTCACGACGCTCGGCACGGCCATCGGCGTCCTCATCGAGGAGCACCACGATCTCGCCGGCCCGGCTCTCCGCCACGAAGACGTCGCCGTTCGGGGCGAGGGCCATGTTGCGCGGGTCCGAGAGACCGTCGGCGAACGTGACCACCTCGAAGCCCTCCGGGGCCGTCGGGCTGGCGCCTTCCGGCCGCTCCACCACCGTCGGGATCGCCCGGTTCCACGGCGTCTCGAAGGGCTCGGGGAGCTGCTGCGCGGACATCGCGAGCAACAGGGACAGAGCGAGCATGTTCGGACACTCCTTCGGTGCGGTGCTCCCGGTCTACGTAGGCGCAGGGTACACCTCGTCCGACGCCGGGCGCCAATTATGGGCATCGGTCACGCTTCACCACAACCGCCCCGGCGTTATCTTCGCCCCCATGTCACAGACCCCATCCGCCTCGGCGAGCCAAGCCTTTTCGGCCCTCGGCCTGGGCCCCGATCTCCTCGACGAACTCGCATCGCTCGGATACGAGGAACCGACCCCGATCCAGGCGTCGGCCATTCCGCACGTCCTCGAAGGCAAGGACCTTCTGGGACTGGCGGCGACCGGTACCGGGAAGACGGCGGCGTTCGCGCTGCCCCTCCTGCAGCTCCTTCCGCCGAGAGGCCGCACCCCTTCGGCCCTGGTGCTCGTGCCGACCCGTGAGCTCGCGGTGCAGGTGGCGCAGGCCATCCATCGCTACGGAAAGGCCATGGGCGTCGAGGTGCTCCCCATCTACGGGGGTCAGTCGTTCCAGCAGCAGCTCAAGGTCCTGAAGCGCGGCGTCGACGTGGTGGTGGCCACGCCGGGGCGGGCGCTGGATCACGTGCGGCGCGGCACGCTGCGCCTCGGCGCGGTCGAGATGCTCGTGCTCGACGAAGCCGATGAGATGCTGGACATGGGGTTCGCCGACGATCTGGACGAGATCCTCGCGGCGACGCCGGAGGGGCGGCAGACCCTGCTCTTCTCCGCGACCCTCGGCCCTCGCATCGCGGCCGTCGCGTCCAAGCACCTCCAGGATCCCGTCGAGGTACGCATCACTCCGGACACGGCGGCAGCCGGCGAGGCTCCTCTGGTCCGCCAGACGGCCTACCTGGTACGCCGTCCCCACAAGCTCGCCGCGTTGGGCCGCGTGCTCGATCTCGAGAGCCCCGAGGCGGCCCTCGTGTTCTGCCGCACGCGCAACGACGTCGACGAGCTGGTGGAGGCGCTGAACGGGCGCGGCTACCGGGCCGAGGCCATGCACGGCGGCATGTCGCAGGAGGAGCGGGACCGGGTCATGAAGAAGCTGCGCGGGGGCACCGTGGATCTCCTGGTCGCCACGGACGTCGCGGCCCGCGGCCTCGACATCGCGCACCTCACGCACGTCGTGAACTACGACGTGCCTTCGGCTCCCACGGGCTACGTGCACCGCATAGGCCGGGTGGGACGGGCCGGGCGGGAGGGTGTCGCCATCACCCTGGCCGACCCGCGCGAGCACGGGCAGCTGCGCAACATCGAGCGGCTCACCAAGCAGAAGATCTCCGTGGAGTCACTGCCGACGGTCGCCGACATGCGGGCACGCCGCCTCGAGCTCACGCGGGCGTCGGTGCGCGAAGCCATCCTCGAGGAGGACCTACACCGGTTCCGCGCCGTCGTCGAGGCGCTGTCGGACGAGTTCGATCTCGTGGACATCGCCCTCGGCGCGGTGAAGATGGCCCACGAGGCGACCACGAGCGGTCCGGAGGGTGACGAAGAGGAGATCCCTTCCGCCCACCCCGCCCAGGAGCGTGGTGGCGGCAAGGGCCGGTCGAGCGCCAAGGGCGGGTCGAAGGCGAAAGGCAAAGGAAAGGGCGCGGGGTCGTCGAAGGCAGCGGGCCGGGGCAAGGCCGCGTCGGGTCCCGGCACCGAAGGGCGACCCCACCGAAGAGTGGACGGCACGACGCTCTTCATCGGTGCGGGCCGGGCCGACGGAGTCCGTCCGAAAGACCTGGTCGGAGCCATCACCGGTGAGGCCGGCGTATCGGGCCGCGAGATCGGGTCGATTCAGATCGGCGACAAGTTCAGCCTGGTGGAAGTGGCGGAGGATGTCGCCGACGACATCCTCGGTGCGCTCCGAACCGCCTTCATCAAGGGCAAGAAGGTCAAGGTTCGCCGCGAGGAAAGCCGCTAGCGACGCGAGCCATGGACGACCGGACCAGGAGCAACCCGACCGCCAGCGACCAGCGCTCGAGCGGACACGAGTTCCTGGACCACACGTCCGAGATCGTGGTACGGTTGCACGCGCCCTCCTTCCCTGAGCTCCTGGCCGAGGCGAGCCGGGCGTTCGCGGCACTGGTACCGGCGGACGCCGAGCGCCGCGATGCCCCGGACGTCCGGGAGCTCACGCTGGAAGGCGCGGACCCGGCGGCGATGCTGGTGGACTGGATGAACGAGTTGGTTTTCCTGGCCGAGTCCGAGTGCTGGATCCCGACCGAGATCTCCGCCCGGGAGGAGAGGGACGCCGGGACCAGTCCGAGCTCCGAGCTCTCGGTCGTCCGCGTTCGAGCACGGGGCCAGATCCTCCAGCAGCCGTTCGTCTTCGTGAAGGCGGCGACGCTACACGGCGTGGACGTGCGCGGGAGTCCGGAACGCATCGAAGCCGAAGTCACGCTGGACGTGTGAGGGCGAACATGAGCGACGCCACAAAGGCCGCATCCGCGGCACGCAGAATCGACGACACCACGTACGAGATCGGGACGGACTTCCGCTCCGACATGAGGGTGCCCGCGCGCATCTATGCCGACGAGGAGCTCTGGCGGCAGATCTCCACCGACCGGTCTCTCGATCAACTCGTCAACGTCGCCACGCTCCCCGGCGTGACGAAGGCGGTCTACGCCATGCCCGACGCGCACGAAGGCTACGGATTCCCCGTGGGCGGGGTCGCGGCGTTCGATGCCGAGGACGGAATCATCTCGCCGGGCGGAGTCGGATACGACATCAACTGCGGCGTGCGCATGCTGGTGTCCAACCTGCAAGTGGCCGACCTGGGCGACCGCCTCGAGCCACTGGTGCACGCGCTCGGTCGAGCCATTCCGTCGGGCATGGGTCCCGGCGGGCGCTTCTCGCTGAACGACGCCGAGCTGGACCGTGTGCTCGTCGACGGGTGCGGCTACCTCGTCGAGCGCGGTATGGCCACCCACGACGACGTCGCCCATACCGAGGCCAGGGGTTGTCTTCCCGGCGCAGACCCATCGCGGGTCTCGGACCGCGCGAGAGACCGGGGTCGTGGCCAGCTCGGCTCCATGGGATCGGGGAACCACTTCGTAGAGGTAGAGCGGGTTTCCGGGATCTTCGACGACGGTGCGGCCGAGGCGCTGGGGCTCGAGGTCGGCACCGTGGTGCTGCTCATCCACACGGGATCACGAGGCTTCGGTCACCAGGTATGCACCGATTACGTCAAGCGCATGGACCGCGAGATGCCGAGGCTCGGGATCGAGCTGCCCGACCGGCAGCTCGCCTGCGCGCCCCTCTCCTCCGAGCCCGGCCGCGCATATCTCGGGGCCATGGCGGCCGCGGCGAACTACGCCTGGTGCAACCGGCAGGTCATCTCGCACGTGGCGCGGGAAGTCTTCCAGGACGTCGTCGGATCACACGCCGAGCTCCGGCTGCTCTACGACGTCGCGCACAACATTGCGAAGATCGAGGAGCACGACGGCGGGCGGCTGTGTGTGCACCGGAAGGGGGCGACGCGTGCGCTCGGACCGTCCCATCCGGAGACGCCCGACGCCTACCGGGCCGTGGGCCAGCCGGTGTTCATTCCGGGAAGCATGGGCACCGGCTCGTACGTCCTGGTCGGCGAGGACGCGTCCATGGAGCGCTCGTTCGCCAGCGCGTGCCACGGTGCAGGACGCCGGATGAGCCGGGGTGCGGCGCGGAGGCTCCAGCCCGGCCGCGAGGTCCAGCGCGCCCTCACCGAACGCGGCATCGTGGTTCACGGTCCGTCCATGAAGGAACTCGCCGAGGAGGCCCCGGAAGCGTACAAGGACGTCGATCACGTGGTCGAGGTCGTCGAGCGCTCCGGGCTCGCCCGCCGCGTAGCGCGCACCGACGTGCTGGGCGTCATCAAGGGCTGAATCGCACCGGCGGTTCCGCGACCGGGGTCGTCAGGCCAGCCCTACGATCGCCCCGTCCTCCTCCACCCGCATCCCCAGCGAAGCCGGCTTCAGTGGTAGCCCCGGCATGGTCATCATGTCGCCGGTCTTCACCACGACGAAGCCCGCCCCGGCGGACGGCGCGACCTCACGGACCGTGATCCGGAAGCCCGTGGGCGCCCCGAGCCGGGTCGGATCGTCGCTGAACGAGTACTGCGTCTTGGCCATGCAGACGGGCGCGGCGCCCATGCCGAGACCCTCGCATTCGTCGATCTGTCGTTGGGCCGCAAGCAGGATGTCGACCCCGTCGGCGCGGTAGATCTCGCGCGCTACGGTCTCGATCTTCTCGGTGAGCGGCATCTCGTCGGGATAGAGCGGACGGAAGCACGCCTTCTCCTCCTCCAGCACGTCCCAGACCGCGTCGGCGAGATCCAAGCAGCCGGTGCCGGTCTGGGTGTACGGGTCGGCGATCACGGCCTTCGCTCCGAGCTCGGCGCAGGCGTCGATCACGGTCTGAAGCTCGGCCTCGGTATCCAACGGGAACCGGTTCACGGCGACCACCGGCTCGAGCCCGAACTTCCGTACGTTCTCGATGTGTCGGAGGACGTTCGAGAGCCCGCACTTCAACGCCGCGGTGTTCTCGCGGCCCAGCTCGTCCCGGGGCACACCGCCGTTGAACTTGGCGGCCCGCACCGTAGCGGCGATGACGACCGCGTCGGGGGAGAGCCCACCGAACCGGCACTTGATGTTCAGGAACTTCTCGGCACCCAGATCGGCGCCGAAGCCCGCCTCGGTGATGGCGACGTCGCCGAACGACAGGGCGGCCCGGGTGGCCAGGAGCGAGTTGCACCCGTGCGCGATGTTCGCGAACGGTCCACCGTGGATGAACGCCGGCGTCCCCCCCAGGGTCTGCACGAGGTTCGGCGCGACGGCGTCCTTCAGGAGGAGCGTCATGGCGCCCTGGGCGTCGAGCTGGCTGGCCCGCACCGGCTGTCCGTCCATGTCGTACGCCACCACGATCTCGCCAAGGCGGCGCTCGAGGTCGGCGAGCCCGTCGGCCAGGCAGAACACGGCCATGACCTCCGAAGCGGCGGTGATGTCGAAGCCGTCCTCCCGCGGAATCCCCCCGGTACGACCCCCGAGGCCGATGACGATGGAGCGGAGCGCCCGGTCGTTCATGTCCACCGCGCGCTTCCAGACCACCCGCCGCGGATCGATCCGGAGTGAGTTGGGGCGGAAGAGGTGGTTGTCGAGGAGCGCCGCGAGCAGCGCGTTGGCCGAGCCGATGGCGTGGAAGTCGCCGGTGAAGTGGAGGTTGATGTCCTCCATGGGAATCACCTGCGAGTATCCTCCCCCCGCGGCTCCTCCCTTCATGCCGAACACCGGTCCGAGGCTCGGCTCCCGAAGACAGAGCACGGGGTTCCGCTCCCGCATGCTCATGGCGTCGGCCAGCCCGACGGAGATCGTCGACTTCCCTTCCCCGGCCGGCGTCGGGTTCACCCCGGTGACGAGCACCAGCTTCCCGGGGGCGCCCTCGTGCTTCCGTATGACCGACAGCGGGACCTTGGCTTTGGTCCGCCCGTACGGCTCGATGTCGGATTCGGCGAGGCCGAGCTTCGCGGCGATTTCGGCGATGGGGCGTGCGGCGGCGGCCTGAGCGATCTGGATGTCGGTCAGCATGGAGCTCGGAGCGTAAGTGGGGGGAGGAGCGCGGCGGGCTCCGCTTCGGCAGCCCCCAGGGTCGGTGGGCGGCAGGTTGCGCGCAAGTCGTGGGCGGACGCTATCTTCACGGCCGCCGAACCCACCCCGTGCCAAACCGCCTGTCGTGCCACCCACCGACTCCCGCCCGCTTCGTCGCCTCGTCGGCTACGCTGCGCCTCATCGGCGCAGGATGTGGCTCGCGTCGGTCTGCTCGGTCCTGAACAAGATCTTCGACCTGGGGCCGCCGGTCCTGATCGGTGCGGCGGTCGACGTGATCGTGCAGAGGGAGGCGTCGTTCCTGACCCGTTTCGGGGTCGTCGAGGTGTGGGACCAGCTCCTGCTCCTCTCGGGGATCACGTTCGTGGTATGGCTCCTCGAGTCGGTCTTCCAGTACGCGTACGCGATCCTGTGGCGGAACCTCGCCCAGACCGTCGAGCACGACCTCCGCGTCGACGCGTACCGACATCTCCAGGACCTGGAGCTGGCCTACTACGAGGAGCGGAGCTCGGGCGGCCTGATGTCCGTGCTGAGCGACGACATCAACCAGCTCGAGCGGTTCCTGGACATCGGCGCGAACGAGCTGCTCCAGCTCGCCACCACGATCCTCGTCATCGGCGGCGCGTTCTTCCTCCTGGCGCCGTCGGTCGCCTGGATGGCCATGGCGCCCATGCCGCTGATCGTCTGGGGCTCGATCCGCTTCCAGAAGGTCCTCATGCCGTACTACGCCGAGGTTCGCGAACGGGTCGCCGATCTCAACGCGCGGCTCGCCAACAACCTGGGCGGCATCACGACCATCAAGGCCTACACGGCCGAGCTGTACGAGGTGGGCCAGGTCGCGCGGGAGAGCGAGGCGTACAAGGACGCGAACCGCAAGGCGATCCGTGTGAGCGCGGCGTTCGTGCCGCTGATCCGCGTCGTCATCCTCTTCGGCTTCACGGCGACGCTCCTCTATGGCGGCATGGAGACCGTCGAGGGGACGCTCACGGTCGGCACCTACAGCGTGCTGGTGTTCATGACCCAGCGGCTTCTCTGGCCCCTCACGCGCCTCGGTGACACGCTCGACCAGTACCAACGGGCGATGGCCTCGACGACGCGGGTCATGGCGCTGCTCGACACGCCGGCCCGAATCCGGTCGGGAGGCCGGAGCCTGCCCGTGCGGGACGTGAAAGGCGATATCGAGATCCAGGAGCTCACCTTCGGATACGATGAGGGACCGCGCGACCTAGCGGATAATGCAGCTCTCGAGGGCGGGGCCGACGAGGGTGGACCGGTGCTGCGGGACATCTCCCTGCGGATCCCCGCCGGCGAGACCCTCGGCGTGGTCGGGTCCACCGGCTCCGGCAAGAGCACCCTGGTGAAGCTCCTCCTCCGCCTGTACCACGTGCGGCATGGCAGGATCACGCTCGACGGGATCCCCATCGAAGAGATTCGCCTCGAGGATCTGCGCGCGTCGATGGGGCTCGTGAGCCAGGACGTCTTCCTGTTCCACGGCACGGTGCGGGAGAACATCGTCTACGGGAGCTGGGACGCCACCAACGAGCGCATCGAGGAGGCCGCGCGCCTGGCCGAAGCGCACGACTTCATCATGGAGCTCCCCCGCGGCTACGACACGATCGTGGGCGAGCGCGGGCAGAAGCTCTCCGGCGGTCAGCGGCAGCGCATCGCCATCGCACGGGCCATCCTGAAGGATCCGCCGGTGCTTATCCTGGACGAAGCGACCAGCGCGGTGGACAACGAAACCGAAGCGGCCATCCAGCGGTCGCTCGAGCACATCTCACGCGACCGGACGACGATCGCCATCGCGCACCGGCTCTCCACGATCCGGAACGCCGACCGCATCTGCGTGCTGGAGCGGGGACGCATCGTCGAGCTCGGGACGCACGACGAGCTCGTGGACCGGGGCGGCGTGTACGCGGCCCTCTGGCGGGTGCAGACGGGCGCGGTGCCTGCGAGCCGGGGCTGAGGGTCGTGGGTCAAGAGTCGTCGACCCCCGTCTGGGCGCTGGGCGCGACCGGCACGGTGAGCGTCGCCCCCACCGTGAGTCGGCGTGGTTCGAGCCCGGGGTTGGCGGCCTCGATCTCCGCGGTTGGAACCCCGTAGCGGATGGCGATGCCGTCCAGCGTCTCTCCCTCGCTCACGACATGCTCCACGAACGTGACCCGCTCCTCCGTCGGAATCAGGGCGTAGAGTGCCGCGAACGAGCCTCCGCTGCCTTCGG
The DNA here is from genome assembly GCA_040904945.1 of Gemmatimonadota bacterium. Lineage (GTDB taxonomy): Bacteria > Gemmatimonadota > Gemmatimonadetes > Longimicrobiales > Gaopeijiaceae > JAWLHJ01. Next base: position 4,351 of record JBBDSM010000182.1, on the reverse strand, counting down.
GAACACGCACGCTGACCGGACGGTCGGGTGGGGTGATGCCACGCACGAAGCGGTGATTCAGTCGGCTGATCTCTTCATGGGACACGCCGGCCGCCCGGGCCACGACATCGAGCGTGGTCTGGTCGGGAACGCGCACGACGTCGAAAGCGATGGGGTCCCGCTCCGGTACTTCGTACCCGTAGGCCTCCGGCCGGCTGGCGACCCACATGGCTCCGTAGAGCTTCGGCACGAAATCTCGGGTCTCGCTCGAGAATTGGTCCCTGAGCGCCCAGAAGAGGCTGTCCGTGCGGGGCACCCCGGGCGCCTCGCGCTGGAGCAGGCGCCGCACGCGCGTAGGACCCGTATTGTACGCGGCGAGGGCGAAGAACCACGAGTCGAACTCGTTCTGGAGCTCGCCCAGGTAGCGGAGCGCCGCATCGGTGGACCGCTCGAAGTCACGACGCTCGTCCAGCAGCGGTGTGACCTCGAGACCGAGCCCCCGGGCCGTCGGCGCCATGAGCTGCCAGAGGCCGACGGCGCTGGCGCTGCTCGTGACGCCGGGCGCATACCCGCTCTCGATGAGCGGCAGATACCGGAGCGACGGTGGAAATCCGTGGGTCGCGAGCGCCGAGTCCACGGAGGTCCCGAGCCACGCCATGCGCGAGAGGAAGTCGGGAAACCATTCCCGGGCCGGTCCCGTCCAATAGCGGACCCACCAGTGGACGCGGCTCGTGAACGCGGAGTCCGCGAGCAGCGAAGACGCGAGTAGCGCATCGCGCTCGGCTGGAGGGAGCATGTCACCGAGGTACGCGTCCAACGGAACACCGTCGAAGTCGAGGGGGATCGCGGGAAGGCTCGGAAGCAGGGCGGCCTCGGCGAGCTCGTCGGCCTCAGGGTCGTCATTCACAGCGATCCGGTCCAGCATTGCCCCACCTCCGACCACGACCGTCGCAACCAGGGCCAGGCTGATCGCCACGCCCCGCAACGTGAAGCGCGGTGGCATGCGCCGCCGCCCCCCTTCTGATGGTGGCATCCGTGACCTCTGGAGCGGGTGTCCCGACCTGTCCACACCCTGGAAAGGTATACCGAAACGCCGTGGGCGGCCGTACCGGCCCGCCCACGGCGTCACCCACGGTTTACCGCTCTACGGAAGAACGATCACATTGTTCGTGCCCAACGAGATCGCGCCGTTCCTGGCCAGCGCGCGCCCGGTCAGGGTCGCGTTGTCGACGAGCGTGATGCTCGTCAGCGCCAGGATGTTGCCCTGCCACTTCGACGCCGTGCCGAGCGTGGCGGAGCTGGCGACCTGCCAGTAGACGTTCTTGGCCTGCGCACCATTGATCAGGACGATGTCGCCCGCCGTCGTCAGCGACGTACCGGCCTGGAAGACGAACGTCGCGTCAGGGTCGCCCCCACCATCGAGGGTCAACGTGCCCGTGACGGAGATGCCGCTGTCGGTGCAGTAGACGCCGGCCGGCAGCGTGGTGCCGCCCAGATCCGCCGAGATGGCGTTCGCAGCCGGACACGGCAGCCCGGCCAGCTCATCGTAGGCCGACGTCAGGTCGAGCTGCCCCTGCTCAGCCACCGCGTCCCCGAGGTGCTGCACACCCGTGATCTCGCACGGCCCGAAGCCCGTGAGGGTGTTTCCGGGGCTGATGCTCACGTCGGCATGGATGATGCCGCCGGAGATGCACGTGACCTCGGTGCCGGCCATGATGCCGTTCGGGGCCGCGTCGCCGAGATCGACCAGAGGCGCCGCGGCGGGCGTTTCACTGACCGTCACGGTCGCGAAGCCGGTGATGCCACCACTCGTGGCGCTCACCGTGTTCTCGAACGTGCCCGTCACCAGTCCTGCAGTGAAGAGTCCGTCCGCGTCGATCGCGCCGCCGCCGTCGACCACGTCCCATTCCGGCTCCACCACGTAGACGTTGCCCTCGTCGTCCTCGGCGATGGCCGTGTATTGACGGGTGTCGGCCGGCGAGAGTGTCACCGGATCCGGGGTGACGACGATGGTCACGACCGGCCCAGCAGTCACGACGACGGTCGCGGTCCCGGAGACATCGCCGGAGGTCGCGGTCACCGTCTCCTCGTAGGTCCCCGTCAGCGTGCCGGCCGTGAACAGTCCGGCGTCGTCGATGGTTCCGCCTCCACCGGTGATCGACCAGACGGGTGTGATGGTGACGGGCTCACCCTCGGCATCCAGCCCCACAGCCGTGAACTGATGGGTCTCGTTCACCTCCACGGTGGCGTCGGGGGCTACCGTGATCGTGGCGAGCTCAGCCGAACCCGGACCCGGACCCGTGGGCTCATCGTCCGAGCAGGCGGAGAACGCCAACCCGACGCCGGCCACCAAGAGGACGAGCCCACTGCGTAAACCACGTCTCGCCGGTATGCCTGATCTTCTATTTCCAATTGCTGGCGCCATGTCGACTCCCTCCTGAAAACATCGGATGATTCAATGCGCCGTACGACGAACTGCGCCGGACGGCGGGACGCAAGGCGTCCACCTAATGAATCTCCCGGAAAGGAGTCCCCGCCTCTATCGCTCAGCCGGGGGGGTCTGGAGCTCACACCAACGGGGGATACCGCTCGCACCAACCATCGGAGGGGTGTCGCGCCACGGATACAGTGGCGCTACCCGCCTGCCGCATGGCCGTCCTTCCGGGGGTCGGACCCGGCGGCCCAGCCGCGCTCGAGCTTCATGATGGCCTGGGCTCCACCGTAGCTCAGACGCCCCGCGTCGCCTACTTCGTGACCCATGGCCTCGAGCTGGGCCCGTACCTCGTCGGTGATCGGGGGCTCGAGCGTGATGCGCAGCCCACCGGAGTGCTGAATTCGCGCCGCGTCGATGGCTTCCTGCAGGTCCATGTCGAACTCGAGCAGGTTGAGCATGACCTGCACGTGTCCCTGAGGCTGGAAGCCGCCGCCCATGACACCGTAGCTCAGCCACGGCTCTTCCCCCGCGTCGGTCTCCCGCGTGATGAACGCAGGGATGATGGTGTGGAAGGGCCGCTTGCCGGCCGCGACGGTGTTCGGATGTCCCTCCTCGAGCGTGAAGCCTGCGCCGCGATTCTGCAGCATGATGCCGGTGCCCGGGACGACCACCCCGGAGCCGAAGTAGCCGTAGATGCTGTTGATGAGCGACACCATGTTCCCCTCGGAGTCGGCCACCGTCAGGTAGATCGTCTCGCTGTCGGTGAGAAAGCTGCCGGGCTCCACCCGCTCGGCGGGCTCGTCGAGGTCGATGAGCTCGGCCCGCTCGGCCAGATAGTCCTCGTCGAGAAGCTGCTCCGGAGATACGCGCATGTGGTCCGGATCGGCGATGTGCTCCGAGAGGTCCGCGTAGGCCAGCTTCTTCACCTCCGTCATGAGGTGGATGTACTCGGCCGAATTGTGCTCCATGGCGCCGAGATCGAAGCCGTCGAGCATCCGGAGCATCTGCAGCGCGGCGATCCCCTGGTTCGGCGGCGGAAGCTGGTACATGCGGTAGCCGCGGAAGGGCACCGAGATGGGATCGACCCACTCCACTTCGTGCGCGGCGAGATCGTCGAGCGTCACGAAGCCACCGAGCTCCTGAAGTCCTTCGGCGATCCGGGCGCCGAGCGCGCCACCGTAGAACGCGCCGATTCCCTCGTTCGCGATGGTCCGGAAGGAAGTCGCCAGATCCGGGTTCCGGTGCCAATCACCTGCCTCGGGCGACCGCTCCCCGTCCAGCAGATAGACGGCTGTCGCTCCTTCGTTGCGCTGAAGCTTCTCGACCTGTCGCGACCAATCCTCGGCGATGATGGGCGTGACCGGAAAGCCTTCCTCGGCGAGGCTGATGGCAGGCTGCAGCGCTTCGGCGAGGGTGAGCGTACCGTGCCGCTCGAGCAACGCGGCCCACCCCGCCAACGATCCCGACACCGTGACGGCTTCCGCCCCACTGCCGGGCATCCGCTCGTGACCGCGGGCGATGAGCGTGTCGCGGGACGCGAGCGACCCGGCCCGTCCGATGGAGCGCATACCGATGAGTCGTTCCTCGTCGGCGTCCCAGGAGAGGGTGAAGACGTCTCCCCCGATACCGGTCATGTGGGGTTCCACGACGTTCAGCACCATGGCCGCCACCACCGCGGCGTCGTAGGCGTTGCCGCCCTCCTCCAGGACGCGGAGCGCGGCGGAGGTGGCGAGCGGCTGGCTGGTCGCGACCGCATGGTTCGGCGCGTATACCGTGGAGCGCCGGGCCAGCGTGGTGGGGCGCGGTCCCTCGTCCTCGCTCGAGGCTTGTGCATCGGGCGACGGCGCCTGACAACCCACGAGAAGGCCGGTCGCGAGGAGCACGGTGGCGGCGGCGGAGAGAAGCGTGGAGCGCGAACGTCGGAGCATGGGAACCTCT
>JBBDSM010000181.1:0-15736 GCA_040904945.1 Gemmatimonadota bacterium | reverse complement strand
TCTACGCGGCCGGCCCCGAAGGGTATACCGACTATCCCACGCTGGAGGCGGAGGTGGCGTCGGGCTGACTGCGGACGGGACCAGCCGCGCGCAAGGGACCATGGAGGAGCCGGGGACCCTTAAACCGTCGCCGCCGGTAGGACACGGTGACCACGTGACCCAAGCGACCTGCCAAGCCCCGAGTTCCGACATGCGTTCCAAGCGCGCGGCCCTCCTCGGAGGAGCCACCCTTCTCATCGTCGCCGTCTTCGGCGAGACGCCCACGGCAGCCTCTGGCCAGACCGTGGGTGACCTCCTTGCCAGCGTGCAGAACGGTGGGGGATGGGTGAGTGTGCCGATCCAGAACGGCATCGGCCACGTCTCGACGGCCGCCGTGCCGACCATGGGCGTCCGTCTGTCCGGCTGCGTGCACGTCTGGGGCGGGCACTCGGGCCGATGGGACATCGACGCGAACGACGCGCTCGGCACCGGTCGGCTGACCATGAGCGCAGGGCCCGGGGAGTCGGTACCGTTCACCTATGCCGCGGGCATGCGCTCCAAGCTCGAGATCGACTTCGCATGGAGCGAGCCGCGCGACACGACGCTCTTCCTCTGGGTCGGGCTCGCTCGCCCGAACGAGGCGCCCGAAGACACGTGCGAGCCCGATGCCGGGTAGGCTGGGTAGGACCCTCGAATTCATGACCCCGACAGACTGACCGATGCAACGTTCCAGAGTCACGCTCCTCCCCGTCGTCGTCGCCGTTCTCGCCGGATGCGGAGCGTCGAACCCCGACCAAGCCGGAGCCCAGGAAGAGATCCACTGCCGGGAGGCCCATCGCCTCCTGGTCGAGGACGTCGGGATGGCGGCCGTGACCGAGCCGGATGTCTGGGACGACTGGCGCACCGACCAGCAGCTGGCTGGATGCCGGGTGACCGCGGCGGGCCTCACGCCGAACACCATGGGCACGGAGTCGGGCCTCTTCTACGAGAAGGTCGAGGCCGCCGGTTGGACGCGGACGCCCGACCCGCAGGACGCGCCGAACGAGTCTTCGCTCCGCTACCGGAAGGACGGCTCGGACTGCCTTTTCAACTTCTACGAGCTCGGCATGCTCGGGACCGAGGCAGAAGGCATCGTCTCGGACGCCCGGGTGCCGACGCCACAGCTCGACCGCTACTACGTCCTGGCCATGTGCATGCCGGCCATGGAGGCGGCGCCCCGGCGCTGACGTCCGACCGGAATCCGCACCATTCCGTGACCGGAAACACTCGTTGGTTGGCCCGCCCGGAGGCCCCGAGTAGGTTCATGGCGACCCGTCACCCCATGGACCCGCCGCCCCGCCCCTGACGTGAGCTTCGTCCACCTCCACACCCACTCCGAGTTCTCCCTCCTCGACGGTGCGAACCGTTTGACGGACCTCGTGCGGAAGGCCAAAGAGCACGAGATGCCGGGGCTCGCGCTCACCGACCACGGATGCATGTTCGGGGCGTGGAACTTCCACAAGACGGCCAGGAAGGAGGGCCTCAAGCCCATCGTCGGGATGGAGGCCTACGTCGCGCCGGGTGACCGCCGCGACAAGTCCCGCTCCGGCCAGGGCGAGCGGGCGTACTACCACCTGGTGCTTCTCGCGCGCGACATGCAGGGGTACCGGAATCTGGTGAAGCTGTCCTCCATCGGATACACGGAAGGCTTCTATCACAAGCCGCGCATCGACCGGGAGGTCCTGGCGAAGCACCACGAGGGGCTCATCGTCTCGTCGGCGTGCATGGCGGGGGCGGGGGCGCGCCACCGCCAGGCCGACGACTGGAAGGCAGCCAAGGAAGCCGCCGAGTGGTACGCCAACCTGTTCGACGGCCGCTACTACATGGAGGTCCAGGCCCACGACACGGAGGGCCAGGCCGCGCTGAACAAGAAGGTGCTGCAGCTCGCCGACGAGCTCGGGCTCCCCTCCGTGCTCACGAACGACGCACACTTCCTGCAGCCCGACGACCACGAAGCGCACGACATTCTCCTGTGCATCGGGCTCGGCAAGGACCGGAACGACCCGAACCGGATGCACTACGACGAGGGGCTCTACTTCAAGAGCGCCGAGGAGATGGCCGCCGCGTTCCCCGACCGCCCGGACGTCGTCGAGAACACGCTCAAGATCGCCGACGAAGTCGACCTCGTCTTCGAGAAGCAGTACTTCCTCCCCGAGTTCCCGGTCCCCGAGGAGCACGCCGACGAGACGGCGTTCCTCGAGCACCTGTCCCTCGAAGGCGCGAAGGAGCGGTACGGCGACCCCCTCCCCCCCGAGGTGCAGGAGCGCTTCGACTACGAGATGGGGGTCATCAAGGGGACCGGGTACGCCGGCTACTTCCTGATCACCCAGGACTTCATCCGCTGGGCGCGCGACCACGACATCCCGGTGGGGCCGGGCCGTGGTTCCGCGGCGGGCTCGCTGGTGGCCTACGCGCTCGGGATCACCAACCTGGACCCCCTCGAGTTCGACCTTCTGTTCGAACGGTTCCTGAACCCCGAACGGATCTCGATGCCGGATATCGACATCGACTTCTGCTACGAGCGCCGGGGCGAGGTGATCGAGTACACGCGCCAGAAGTACGGCAAGGACGCGGTCGGCCAGATCATCACCTTCGGGACCATGAAGAGCCGCGCGGTCATCCGCGACGTGGGACGTGCGCTGGGCTTCGAGCCGGGCGAGACCGACAAGATCGCCAAGCTCATCCCGAACGCGCCCGGCCAGGCGTACACGGTCCAGGAGGCGGTCGACAAGCTCAAGGAAGTGAAGGTCCTCTACGAATCGGACGAGCGTCACCGCCAGCTGTTCGATTACTCGATCACGCTCGAGGGGCTCGCGCGCCACGCCTCGGTGCACGCCGCCGGGGTGGTCATCGCCCCCGGCCCGCTCGACGAGTACGTGCCGGTGAGCATCCAGACCGGCAAGAACGGCAACGGCGAAGACGCCATGGCCGTGACCCAGTACGACATGACCAGCCTCGAAGAGGCCGGCATGCTCAAGATGGACTTCCTGGGCCTGAAGACGCTCACGGTCGTGTACGACGCCGTGCAGATGGTGCGGACCCGCCACGGCGTCCTGAAGAACCCGGACACCGGGGACGAGTACGCGACCATCGACGACGTGCCGCTCGACGACCCGGCCGTCTACAAGATGATGGCCCGCGGCGGCACCTCCGGCATCTTCCAGTTCGAGTCGAACCTCGCGAACGACAAGCTGCGCGCCATGCGCTGCGACCGCTTCGAGGACCTCGTCGCGACCAACGCGCTCATCCGTCCGGGCCCGCTCGACTCGGGCATGACCGACGTCTTTATCCAGCGGAAGCTGGGTAAAGAGGCGGTGACCTACCCGCACCCGAGCCTCGAGAAGATCCTCGAGCCGACGCACGGGGTCATCGTCTACCAGGAGCAGGTGATGCGGATCGCGTCCGAGCTCGCGGGCTTCTCGCTCGGCGAAGCGGACGTGCTACGGAAGGCGGTGGGCAAGAAGGACGCGGAGCTCATCAAGAAGGAGCTGGGCCGGTTCATCGACCGGGCGGTCGAGCGCGACATCGAGAAGCAGACCGCCGTCGACCTGGCCGACCAGATCGAAACGTTCGGTCGCTACGGCTTCAACCGGAGCCACTCGGCGGCGTACTCGCTCATCTCGTACCAGACGGCGTGGCTGAAGGCGCACTACCCCGCCGAGTTCATGGCCGCGCTTCTCTCGTCGGTGCTCGACAGCACCGACAGCGTGGTGAAGTACATCGGCGCCTGCCGCGACCTGCCGCGCTTCATCCCGAAGCTCGAGGACTCGGTCGAAGTGCTCCCGCCGGACGTGAACGAGTCGGGCTGGAAGTTCACCGTCACGGCCGGCCAGAAGATCCGCTTCGGCATGGGAGCGGTGCGCGGGGTGGGACACGGCGCGGTCCGCTCCGTCCTGAACGCCCGAGAGAGCGGAGGACCGTTCACCTCGCTCTTCGACTTCCTGGAGCGCATCGACACGCGGGCGCTGAACAAGCGGGCGTGCGAAGCACTCATCGCCGCCGGCGCCCTCGACGCGTTCGGCCACCGGGCCCAGCTCCTCGCCGGGCTCGACACCGCCTACGGCGAGGTCCAGGCGCGGGCCGCCGAGATCGAGGCGGGCCAGGCCTCGCTGTTCGGCGACGCCTCGGCACTTCCCCGGGGCGCACCGTCGCTCCCGAAGATCCCCGAGTGGCCGGAAGCCGAACGGCTCGCCCGCGAGAAGGCCGCGCTGGGCTTCTTCATCTCGGGCCACCCCCTCGACCGGTTCCGCGAGGTCGTGCGCGCGTTCGATGGCGTCGCGTCGGACACGCTCATCGACAAGGCGGGCACCACGGTGGAGCTCCCCTGCGTCGTGACGTCGGTGGCCCGCCAGATCTCCCGCAAGGACAGCTCGGAGTGGGGGAAGATCACGGTCGAGGACTTCAACGGCACGGCCACGGTCCTCGCGTTCCGCGACGCCTGGCAGAACCACAAGGAGATCCTCCAGCAAGACGCCGTGGTGCTCATCACCGGAAAGGTGAGCAACCGTGAGCGCGACGAAGAGGATCCGCCGCTCTTCCTCGATTCGGCCCGCCTGCTCGAGGACGTGGCCGAAGCGGGCGAGCTCGCGGTCCAGATCGAGCTCGAGCTCGGCTCGAACGTTCCCGAAGAGGCGTTCGCGAAGGCGAGAGCGGTGCTGGCCGAACATCCCGGCCAGTCCCAGGTGTGGCTCCAGGTCGGCGAGGACAACGGCGACCGGGCCCCGAGGCTCCGCTCGAAGTCGCTCGCCATGACGCCGGACGCCGAGGCGATGGACGCCCTGCAGAAGCTCTTCGGGCGGGGTAACGTCCGGCTGGTCCGGCGGGTGCGGCCAGTGTTCGACGACGAAGAGCCGTTCTGGAAGCGGCGGGAGCGGCAGGAATAGGCTTCACGTCGTCCGCGCGTGTAACATGGGCATGACCAACACACACGAAGTCGACGACCGGACCGGTCACGAGAACCACCTCGATCCCGACCTCGGGGGTCAGGCCAGGGGCTATCACCTGCTGCGGGCCGTGACGGTCCTCGACCTGCCCCGCGAGAAGCTGTTTCCCTTCTTCGCTGCCGCCGAGAATCTGGAGCGTATCACGCCGCCCGCGCTCCGCTTCCGAATCGTCACGCCGACGCCGGTCGAGATGCGTCGCGGCGCCTTGATCGACTACCGGCTACGACTGAACGGTCTTCCCTTCGGATGGCGGACCGAGATCACCGAATGGGACCCACCCCACGCGTTCACGGACACGCAACTGCGCGGCCCGTACCACACCTGGGTTCACCGGCACGTCTTCGAGGCGCTCGACGAAGGTCGCACCCGCATGACGGACGAGGTGCGGTACCGGCTCCCGGCCTGGCCCCTCGGCGAGGTCGCACTCCCCATCGTGCGCCGGCAGGTGGCCTCGATCTTCACCCACCGCAACCGGGTAATCCGGGAGTTGCTGGGCGTCTGACGCAACCGGGGGCCGATGCGGCGGGGACGCCGCAGGGGCTTCCATGGCGACCCACGGGAACCCCCGGAGGGGCTCCCGCGTGCCCACCAAGGTCAATCAATCGTCCTTGTCGCGATTCAGCGGCGTGACCTTCATCCAATGGGCCTCGACCTGGTCGCGGAGGCTCCGCACCTCTTCGCTGACCTCCGGGTCGTCGCGCAGATGGTAACGCGCGGCCGCGAGCGCCCTGAAGGCTCGCCAGAGCGCTTTGGACGCCGTGCTCCGTTTGGACGAAGGGCGGTACTCACCGCGCACCTTGGTCAGAACCCAATCCGCCAGGTCGTCGTTGACGCGCATGGAGACGGCTTTCTCGCCGTGCTCCTCGGTGATCGTCTCCTGGAGCTTCCGGTTGAATCCCTTCGGGACGCCGGCAACTACGAACACCGACAAGTCGTCACGTTCGAGCCAGTCGTGGGCCATTACCGTTCCTTTGATTCGGGGGCTGGTGCACCGCGTTTTGTTATAGCGCGTATAAGCTGCCATGTTCCAGAGGCGCCTCGGGTGTGCCATCTTCCGCTCCTGATCCCCCTTAGCCTGCGAAGCCCCATGGACCGATCCACCATCCTCGACGAGCTCGGCCTCGAAGACGTGAACCTCGGCGGATTCGCCGGCACATGGTCGGGAACCGGCCCGGAGCTCGAGATCCACAGCCCCATCGACGGCTCACGTATCGCCTCCGTGCGGGAGGTGACGGAGGACGAGTACGACGCCATCGTCGACCGCGCCCACGAAGCCTTCCTGGCGTGGCGTCGAGTGCCGGCGCCGTTGCGTGGCCAGGTCGTGCGTGCCATCGGAGACGAATTGCGGCGGAAGAAGGCCGCCCTCGGCGCGCTGGTGACCCTCGAGATGGGGAAGATCCGCGCGGAAGGTGAAGGCGAGGTGCAGGAGATGATCGACATCTGCGACCTGGCCACCGGGCTCTCCAGGCAGCTCTACGGGCTTACCATGCCGAGCGAGCGACCGGACCATCACATGCGCGAGCAATGGCACCCCCTTGGCGTGGTCGGCGTGATCAGCGCGTTCAACTTCCCGGTCGCGGTGTGGAGTTGGAACGCCGCGCTAGCCGCGGTTTGCGGGGACGCTACGCTCTGGAAGCCGTCCGAACGGACACCGCTCACCGCGGTCGCCGTGACGCGCATCGCGGCGGACGTGTGCGAGACGCACGACGTCGACCCGGCCATCTTCTCGCTCGTGGTCGGCAAGGGCGGCACCATCGGCGACCGAATGCTCCACGACCGTCGGGTGCCGCTCGTGTCCGCGACCGGCTCGACCCGCGTGGGCCGCCGCGTCGCGGAGGTGGTCGGGAAGCGGCTGGGCAAGACGATCCTGGAGCTCGGGGGCAACAACGCGATCGTCGTGACCGCGAGCGCCAACCTGGACCTCGTGCTCCCGGCCGTGCTGTTCGGCTCGGTGGGCACCGCCGGGCAACGCTGCACGAGCACGCGGCGCATCATCGTGCACCGGTCGGTACGGGACGAGTTCGTGCAGCGGCTGGTGCGCGCCTACCGGGACGTGCCCATCGGCGATCCCCTCGAGGACGGCACCCTCATGGGACCGGTCCTGAACTCCGACTCCGTCGACGCCCTCATGAAGGCCAAGGCCGCGGTCGTGGAGGAAGGCGGGGAGATCCTCTACGGAGGGGAGCGCCTCTCGGGCGACGCTTACCCGGGCGGCCGCTACGTCACGCCCTGCATCGCCTCGGCCGAGAACCACTACCGGATCGTCCAGGAGGAGACGTTCGCGCCGATCGTCTACGTGATCTCCTACGGAACCGAAGGCGCGTCGACCGCCGACGCGGTCGAGGAGATCGAGGAGGCCATCCGCCTCCACAACGACGTGCCGCAGGGGCTCTCGTCGGCGATCTTCACGGACAACGTGCGGGAGGCCGAGTACTTCCTCTCGCACCGCGGCAGCGACTGCGGCATCGCGAACGTGAACATCGGTACGTCCGGAGCCGAGATCGGAGGGGCCTTCGGGGGCGAGAAGGATACCGGCGGAGGGCGCGAGTCCGGCTCCGACGCCTGGAAGGCCTACATGCGCCGGCAGACCAACACGGTCAACTGGAGCACGGAGCTTCCCCTCGCCCAGGGGATCTCGTTCGGCTGACGGTGTGACCTACGGCACCCGCCGCCAGCCGTTCCACCCAGCGGTGGAGGTCGTCGTCGGAGTAGGCCGTGCGTCTCAGGCGCACGTACCCCCAGGGGGCCGTGGACGCCAGCTCGTCCGGCTCCTCGGATTCGTCCGTATCGGGCGTCGGCTCACCGGGCTACATCCCGCTAGGAGCGCTTTTTCCGCTTCTTCGGCTTGCGCCCCTGATTGGGATGCTTCAGGTGCTTCCACGTCTCACCGCGCCGGAGCATGTAGATCGTGCTGGGCGAGACGCCCAGCTTACGTGCCCACTCGGCACCGGAGGACTTCCACCGGTCCTTCTTCTCGTCCCAGTCGTTGAGCACCCTCAGAGCCTGCTTCTCGTTCAACTCGCTGTGCGGCGAGTTCTCACCTCGCAGCCACACGTTGGAGCCGTACCACCGGTCGACCCGCTGTATGGGTCCCGCGATGTTGCGGCCGGTGTGGCCGAGGCAGTAGTGGCGGACTTGATCCACCGTGTGCTGCGGGTGCATCCGCGCGATCTCGGCGTACAGATAGCCTTCCTCGGCCAACTGCCGCCATTTGACGACCAGCGCGCCATCTGGCTTGGACATACGCCTTCTCCTGTGCTATAGGGGGGGTACACGATCGGCTCTAACCGGCGGATAAGCGGAAGTTCCCGCCGCCCCCAGGGAAACCCATCGATCCCCAACATATGCTACGCGGAGGCGTCCCGCCGCAATCTGTGCGCGAAACGCTTCCGATACTTCGACACCTTGGGCGCGATCACGGCACGGCAGTAGGGCTGCTGGCCGTTTCGGCTGAAGTAGTCGTCGTGGTCGGCCTCGGCCGGATAGAAGGCGCCGGCCTCCGTGACCTCCGTCACGATCGGGTCGTCCCATACGTCTTCCGCGCCGAGCTCCTCGATGAAGGCGCTTGCTTCACTTGCCTGCTCGGGGGTGTGGTAGAAGACGGCGGAACGGTACTGTGTGCCGACGTCGTTCCCCTGCCGGTTCGGCGTGGTCGGGTCGTGGATCCCGAAGAAGATCTCGAGAAGATCCCGGAAGGCGATCACCTCGGGATCGAAGTCGACCTGTACGACTTCCGCGTGACCCGTCGTCCCGGTGCAGACCAACGCGTACGACGGATCCGCGGTGTGTCCACCCATATAGCCCGACTTCACGCGACTCACACCTTCGGTCATCTGAAAGACGGCCTCCAGGCACCAGAAGCAGCCGCCACCGAAGGTCGCCGTCTGGATGCCGGTGCTGGTCATGAGGTCACTCCTTCGTTCTGGGATCGAGATCGGGTCGACGTCCAACGATCATGGGTCGGCGTCCAGAAGAGAAGGCCTCAGCCGTCAGCGACCTTCCACGATCCGGAGGATCCGGAAGATCTCATCAGCGACCAGCGCAGGCGCGTCGGAGGAGACGTTCGGGCCGGAGCCGGGCGCGGGAACGTGGCGACCGAACGGTCGGCCGCGGACCAACTCCTCGTGCGCGCGCCTCGCCGCCTCATCCAGAAAGCGGACGTCCCAGCCCTCGCGGACCGGGCGTATCGTAGCGGTCACCACCGTCACGGGCATCGCCGGCATCCGCGAGCTCCTTGCGCGTGCGGCGAGCGAAAGGGGGCGTACCCCGTCGGCGTTGGGCGCCGTCCGGCGCGCCATCCAACCCTCCCAATCCTCGTGGGGCATGGCAGGGCGCATGAGCCGCGGCAGGTCTTCGTGCGACGGCTCGAGGAGCACGAGGCCGGAAGGCGTGCCCCGCCTGGACGCGGCGAGCAGACGCGCGTACATCGCGCCCTCGCCCTGCCCCACCAGAACGTACCGCGACTCCACATCGAGCGCGGCATGTACGGTCGCGAGGTCTTCGAGGAGCTCGAGCCACCCCCGCTCGGCCGGCTCGCCGTCCCCCCCGTAGAGGCTCCCCCGGTCGTAGGCGCACGCGGACACCCCGGGGGCGAGCCACTCCAATACCCGGTGCCAGTCGTCCGCGTCCTGGCCGGCGTCGTGGAGGAGGACGACCTTGGGCGATGCGCCGGTACACAGAGCGCGGACGCTTCGCCCTGCGACCTCCAGGCGCACCTCCTCCACCAGGGCGTCCTGGGGTGGTGACACGACCTGCGCGGGTGCGGCGAGCGGTGCGAGCACGGCGATCACAGCCCAGCCCGTCACGATGCCGCCCCCGTGGTGCGCCGATGTCCGACCCTGGTCATCTTGTTTCCTCCATAGCTACGAACACGTCCACCGAACCCTCGCTCCCGGAGCCGGAAGTGTCCATCATGCAGCCCGCCCGCGCCTTCGTGCTCCTGCTGCTTTCGCTGGCCGCCGCATGCTCGTCCCAGGACGATACGGCTGCAAGAGCCGCGCCGAACCCGCTGCTACGGCCCGACCGCTTCACGGCGACGGCACCCTCCACGTTCCGTGTTCGGTTCGAGACCAGTGAGGGCGACTTCGTGCTGGAGGCCAACCGCGAGTGGGCACCGCTGGGTGTCGACAGGTTCTACAACCTGGCGGGCGCAGGGTTCTTCGACGACTCGCGGATCTACCGGGTCGTCGACGGCTTCGTCGCCCAGTTCGGCCTGAACGCCGACCCGTACGTGACCCAGGCTTGGAAGACCGAATACCTGGTCGACGATCCGGTCACGCACTCGAACACGCGGGGGCGGGTGACCTTCGCCAAGGGCGGGCGGCACTCCCGGACGACGGAGATCTTCATCAACCTCCGCGACAACCCGCAACTCGACGATGCCGGCTTCTCGCCCATCGGCGAGGTCGTCGAGGGGATGGACGTCGTGGAACGATTCCATGCGGCGTACGGCGACGGTCCGCCGCGCGGCGAGGGGCCGTATCAGGCGATGGTCGAGGCGCGCGGCAACGCCTATCTGGACGCGGAGTTTCCGGAGCTGACCCGCATCGAGCGCGCGCGCGTCGAGCCCTGACCTGCCCGCCCGCCATCGGCCCTACCGACCGCTCAGGGACACCTCGTGCAGGCGGGCGCCTCGGGCATGACGAAGAGCCGCTCGAACGCGATCTCGCCGCCGCACCGTGTGCAAACACCATAGGTGCCGGCCTCCATGCGCTTCAGCGCCTCGACCAGCATCCCCAGCTTCGCCTGCTCCCGCTCGCGGAGGTTCTTCGTGAGCCCCTGGTTCTGCAGCGAGTCGATACGGGATAGCCGCCCCACCGCAGTCTGATCGAGCTGGACAGGACGAAGCGCCTCGTCGGTCACGACCATGCTACGCTCGAGGCGCGCGAGCTCGCGGTCGAGCTCCGCGCGTAGGGCATCGAGCTGCTCGGGCGTGAGGTGTCCAGATGTCTGTGCCATGAGCCGATCCTCTACCAGGCGTTCCGGATCTCGATCCGCACGATCGAATCGAGTCCGGGATACCGGCGATCCAGGAAATCATTTCCGGACGCGAGGATCGAGTCCTCCATGAGTACGATCGCGTCACCATACTCCGCGTTGAACCCTTCGGCCACGTCGAGCCCCGCCACCACGCGGCCGATCGGCGGGAAGCCCGCCACCCCATCCCCGCTCCAGCTGTCGAGGAAGGTGTTGTCGACGAGGTTCAGGAAGAGCACGAAGTTGCGTGACTCCGGGCCGGCGCGTCCGAAGGAGACCGCCCCGCGCAGGTTCGACGCGCGCACCGGCTCGTCGGGGAGCCTGCGCCCGTACCAGAGGGTGTCGAGCTCCGGACGGCCGCTGTAGCCGAACTGCACGTACTGGTCGTTCACCCGATAGAAGCGGGCACCCTCGTAGAATCCGTTCCCCACCAGCTCCCAGACCCGGTCGACCGCCAACGGAGACCAGGCCCTGTGGAAACGCGTCACGATCTCCCCACCGCTCGTAAGGAGCGCGAGGTCGAAGGAGTCCGGCGCCTGATCCGTGCTGGTCATGGCGCCGCCGGGCGCTTCTCCGCCGCATCCCGCGGCGAGCACGATTCCGGCCAGGAGCCACGCGGTGGCCTTGGGAACGGTTGACGAGCGTGTCACGTTAAAGGGGCTCCGGACTGTAGGACACCGAACTTCCTCGAGCTTCGACTCGACCCATGATAGCGCGGCCACGTAGCGCGCGGCACCCAGGAGAGACGATGGACCAACCGCGCGAACCCTCCGGGACGACCATCGACCGGTTCATCGGCCAGACGCCGATGGTCCGGCTGCAGCGCCTGGTCGGTCCGGAGCACGCGGAAGTCTGGGTCAAGGTCGAGGGGATGAACCCCGGCGGATCCATCAAGGATCGACCGGCGCTCGGGATGATCGTGGACGCCGAGGAGCGCGGGCTCCTGAAGCCGGGCGGCCGGATCGTCGAGCCGACGTCGGGAAACACCGGTATCGGGCTGGCTCAGGTGGCGGCCGCCCGGGGGTACCATCTGACGCTCTGCCTGCCGTCGACCATGAGCATGGAGCGGAAGCAGACGCTCATCGCGTACGGCGCCAAGCTCGTGCTCACCGATCCCGAGCGGCGCATGCTCGAGGCCATCGAGGTGGCTGAGCGTATCCGCGACGAGACTGGAGCCTTCCTCCCCAACCAGTTCGAGAATCCCGCCAACCCCCGGGCCCACTACGAAGGAACCGCGCCCGAGCTGTGGGCGCAGATGGACGGCCGGATCGACGCGTTCGTGTATGGAAGCGGCACCGGGGGTACTATCTCTGGAGTAGGCCGTTTCCTGAAGGAACGTCTCGACGACGTCCTCGTGGTCGCGGTCGAGCCCGCCCGAAGCGCAGTCCTTTCCGGCGAGGAGCGCGGGCAGCACCGATTCCAGGGGATGGGCCCGGGGTTCATCCCGTCGAATCTGGACCGGAGCGTGATCGACCGGGTTCAAAAAGCATGGGAGGAGGACTCGTTTCCGGTCGCACGCCGTCTGGCCAGGGAGGAGGGGCTGTTCGTCGGGATGAGCAGCGGCGCCATCGTCTGGGCGGCCCTCGAGGTCGCCCGGGAGCTCGGGCCGGGGCACCGCGTCGTGTGTATCGCACCGGACTCGGCCTCGCGCTATCTCACGACGGACCTGTTCGGCGAGGGGGACGGAGACTCCGAGCCGACTGAATGACCCGTCCCGTCCGGCGTCGAGCCGGACGGGCCCAACGAACGCGCCGTCATGAGGGCGACGCGGGACATCGATTCACTGAAAGGAGCGATCCATGGATAAGAAAGCCCTGATCGACAAGCTGAACGAGGACCTCGCGGGTGAGCTGTCCGCGGTCATCCAGTACACGACGTACGCCGCCAAGGCGACCGGGCCCTACCGCCCGCAGCTCTCCGAGTTCTTCCTGGCCGAAGTCGCCGACGAGCAAGGCCATGCGCAGTTCCTGGCCAACAAGATCGTGGCGTTGGGTGGCGAGCCGACCACCACGCCGAGGCCGGTCGCGAAGGCGAGCACCAACCGTGAGATGCTCCAAGCCGTGCTGAAGGCCGAAGAGCGCGCCTTGGCGGACTACACCGAGCGCGCCGAGCAGGCCGACGCGTACGGTGACAAGGGGCTTGCTGTCCAACTCGAAGACATGGTTCGCGACGAAAGCGGCCATGCCGAGGAGACAGGGCGGATACTCAAGGACTGGCCGCTCTAGCAGCCCGTGGCGGGAGGAGCTGACGCACCTCCTCGCTGCGCGTGGAGTCGCCGGGCGGCGTGGTGTGCGCCCGCCCGGCGGTCCCTGGCTCCGCGCTCCTCAACGCGCCGTTTGCTCTTCCATGTAGGCGGCGAACTCGGGCTTGGTCTCGAGCAGGATCTCCCGGACCGCCCCGAGGTCCTCGGGGGTCAGGTGATCGAACTCCCCGGTGAGGTCCCGACCGTCGAGAATCTCGGCAACACGCCGGTAGAACGGCTCCTTCACCAGCCGCGGAAGCCGCTCGAAGGCGTCGGAGTAGACGAGGAAGCTCATCGGGTAGGCGAAGAGCCGCCGCTCAAGGTCGAATTCCCGGAGCGAGCGCCCGGCGGCATCGAAGGGTCCGCGCGCCTCGAACTCCTCGGCGAAGCCCGACGTGCCGCGCACGGTGCCGGGAAGCGGCGCCTCCCGCGCGAACATCATGGCCCGCACCAACCGCTCCACGGCCCCGTCGATCCGGACCTGAGCTACCGACTGGATCTCGGGCGTCGGAATGCCGCCCGCTTCGATGCGGAGGAGCATGGCCTGCCCGCCGACGGCTTCCTTCGCGGCTTCATGGGCCACGACGATCAGGTTGTGGACCTTGGTCTGATGGGTCAGCACCATCAAGCTGACGATGTCGCTGTGACCCGTCAGATACGGCTCGACGTCGAACCGGCCCTCCAGGTCGAGGACGTTCCCGTCGGCGTTCACGTCGAACTCCGACAGGTAGCGGCGCACGTCGGAGACCTCGTGACTGAGCACCGGCGCGTACGTGTTGCCGGCGTGCCCTCCGCCCTCGTGCGTGCCCGTGACGTACCATCCGGCGAACCGCCGATCGAAGTCCGTGCGGTCGCTCGTGGATCCCTCGTGCAGCGGGGCAATGGGATAGCCGAAACGGTCCACCACCACCGAACGAACCATGACGCCGGGGATCCCCTCTGTGACCGAGCGGGACTCATGGCACATGAGGCAGGTGGTGCCCTCCTCCGTGAAGCGAACCTCCCCTTCGGGCTTCTGTTCGAGCGTGTAGAAGACGCCCCCGTCGTCGGGATCGATGGACGCGATCTCGAGGATCGGGCTGTCCTGGACCCAACCGATGTAGACGTCGTCGTTGTAGTAGACGGCGCGCGGCGTCCACGGCGTGATCAGATTCGTCTGGAGGCTCGTACGGGAGAAGATGAGCCCCTGCGAGGAGACAGGGATGTCGAGCGCCTCGAGGACGCTGAGCAGATAGCCGTGCTGCTCCTCGTACTGGAGCACGGTCTCACCGGCGTCGATCTCACGCTGGAGTGCCGCGATGGGATCCAGGGGCGAGCCGGCCGAGTCGAGCACCGGGGCGGACCCGGGTCCGCTCTGCGCGAGCGCCACATTCGTCGAGAGCGCCAGCGCGGCGAGGGCGATCCCGGGCACGCGCAACGAAATCTTCATCATCGTGTCGTCCTATTCGTTGAAATCACGGTTGGGTCGTAAGCTTCGTTGGAAGTCCGATCGAGCACGACGCGCATCCTGCGGGCGCGGCCGAGGATGTCCCGTCCCACATGCTCCGGAAAGAGATGCATGACTTCCTCCTCGAACAACTCGAGCCACCGGTCGAAGTGGTCCGCGGTGAGCCCGGGAATGGCGTCGTGCTTGGCGCGTGGGTTCCCCCGGAAACGGCCTTTCGCGAGCAGCACGCTGGACCAGAAGTCCACCATACGGTCGAGGTGCTCCGGCCAGTCCGCGGACATGTGCTGGGCGAACATGGGACCGAGCAGATCGTCGTCCTGGACGCGGGTGTAGAACCGCTCGACCATCTCCCGGATAGCCGGCTCGGTGACGTGGTCGCGAACATCTCGCATGGGTCCCTCACGCATGGGCGGCCTCCCGGGTCGCGATCTGCACGAGCCCCTGGTAGGTGCCCGTCACCAGATCCGCGAGTGTGTACCGGTCGAGGGACCTGAAGAACGCCTCTCGCGCCTCGTAGAGCGCCGCCGAGAGCTCACACGCGTCGGTGAGCGGGCAGGTGGACTCCTCCGTGAAGCACTCCGCGATGGCGAGGTTGGGCTCGAGCCGCCGGACGAGATCGCCGAGGCGCACACTCCGCGGGTCGGCATCCATCTCGAAGCCGCCATAGCGGCCGGGCGTCGAAGACAAGGTCCCCAGCGCCACCAACCCCTGCATGCTCTTGGTCACGTGGTCCCGCGACATGTGGAACGCCTCGGCCACCTCGCGCGCCGAGACATTGCGCCCCTGCGCCGCGATGTACATGAGCGCCCGTAGACCGATGTCCGTGTACCTCGAGAGTCTCACCGGAGTCCGTACCCCATCGAGTGACTATTAAAGTGGTATGTAACTTACCACAATAAAGACACAGGGGAGCGGCCGAGTGTTGAGCCGGACCATTGGACAATAAAAAAACGGGCCGCCCCGGAGTGAATCCGGGACGGCCCGCAGAGGTACCCGTGGTACCTGGACCTTACGAGACCTGAACCACGTTCTCGGCGGCCGGGCCCTTCTGGCCCTCCACGATGTCGAACTCGACCGTGGCGCCTTCCGTCAGGCTCTTGAAGCCCTCGG
>JBBDSM010000180.1:0-15811 GCA_040904945.1 Gemmatimonadota bacterium | reverse complement strand
AGCTCGCCGCTTCCGCCGGCTCCGCCAGGTGCAGACGAACCGCATCCGCGGCTGCACGAGATCCCAGGTCATAACAGGCGTAGCAGACTTCACCGTCGAAGGCGCCTTCCGGGGGATCCAGGATCTCCAGCACCAGGGCTGACCCCGGAAGGGCCTCGACGCATGCGTCGATCATCGCGTGCTGTGAGTCGAACGCCTCATCGTTCGTGAGGATCTCGACGAGCCGGCGCTGACCGGGCGCCTGCTCCTCCGGGAGATCGTCCGGGTCCACGACCCAAGCCTGATCGCTCCAATCCAGGAAGAACCTGAGATGGGGCGAGTGGTGGGCGTCCGAGTCGAAGCCCTCGTTCTCGACGATGAGGGGGATGCCCGTGATCGGGCACTTCAACTCTACGATCCCTCCGTCGATGACGAGCTCGGCCAGTGAGCCGGACATAGATACTCCTCTTCTCTTCACTTCTGTGGTATTCGGGCGGACGTGAAGGTAACGCCTTCGTTACGCCGCGGGCTCGAGCAGCACCTTCGTCCAGCCCGCTTGCCTCCGCCCCGCCCCGCCACCCATGCTGTCCGACATTCGCACCCCTCGGCTCCGGAGGCCACCCGTGACCCGCCCGATCGTCGCCCTGCTCGCCCTCGCTCCCTTCCTCGTCCCAGCCGGCGCCGAGGCCCAGTGGACGCACCGCTACACGCAGGTGGGACAGGGCCATCACGTCTATCTCGAGGGATATGAGCTGCCCACGCTGACCGCCGGACCGATGGATCCGGCCGTCTCACCCGACGGCTCGACGCTGGCCGTCGCCGCGGAGGGGTGGCTCTGGCTCGTCGATCTCGAGACGCGCGTCGCCACGCAGCTCACGGACGGCGGAGCCATGGACTCGCGCCCCCGCTGGTCGCCGGACGGCGCCGAGATCGTCTTCCTGCGTGACGACGGCGCGGACACCTGGATCGTCGTGAAAGACGTCGCGACCGGCGAGGAGTCGGTGGCGGTGGACACCGATGCCATCGAGCTCGACCCGTCGTTCGGCCCCGACGGATCGATCTGGTACGCATCCGGCCGCGAGGGCCCCATCGGGATCTGGCGGCTGGACCGCGCCACGGGCGAGTCGACGCAGCTCCCGAGCAGCGGCCGGGTGTCGCGCCGCCCCCAGGCGTCACCGGACGGAGCGTCCGTGCTCTTCAAGCAGGCCGTCGACCAGATCGTCCTCCGGGACCTGGCGAGCGGCGAGGACCGCGTGGTCTTCGAGGGCCAGATCATGTCGCAGATGGAGCCCGCGCTCTCGCCCGACGGCACGCAGGTCGCCTTCGCGGCTCCCCAGGCCCACGGCGACGGGTGGGAGCTCCGGGTGGCCGCGCTGGAACGACCGGGCTCGACGATGCTCCTGGCGGGCGGTGGTGACCGCCTCCCGCTCGCGCCTGCATGGAGCCCGGACGGGGCGTGGCTCTGGTTCGCCGAAGCCGGCCGTGACGAGGTCTTCCGGCTCTACAGGGTGCCCGCAGTGGGAGGCGCGGTCGAAGAGGTGGAGGTCGCAGCCTGGACGCACGCGAGGCCGCGGGGCTCGCTGCGTCTCACGACGACGAGCGCGATGTCCGAGGGGCCGGTGGCGACCCGGGTGTCGGTGGTCGACGCCGAGGGGCACCCCCTCTTTCCGGCCGGCCATCAGCCTCGCTTCGATGGTCAGACGGGGAGCGTCTTCTTCTATACGGATGGCGTGGTGGAGCTCGAGGTGCCGGCGGGTGAGGTCACGGTGACGGTCGCTCGGGGGCTCTCGTCCCCGGCGGTCACCCGGACCTCGAGTGTGGCGGCCGGAGCCCGGGCGGACGTCACGGTGGAGCTCCAGCCGGTGTGGAACGCCCGCGCGGCGGGATGGCTCTCCGGAGATCAGCACTTCCACCTGAACTACGGCGGTCCCTACCGCCTCGAGCCTGCCGATATGGAGCTGGTGCTCGCCGGCGAGGAGCTCGACATGGCCACGCCGCTGGTGGCCAACCTCCAGGAACGGTTGGGCGAGCAGCCCTGGTTCGCGTCGGCGAGCGGCGGACGCGCGCCCATCGCCCGGTTCGGGCAAGAGGTGCGCTCGCACTTCCTCGGACACATCGGCCTTATCGGCACGAACGACCTCTTCTGGCCCTGGATCTGGGGACCGGGCTACGAGGTGTACGGACGCGACGACCGCACCAACGCCTCGGTGACCGCCCACGCCCGCGCCCAGGGAGGCCTCGCATCGTACGTGCACCCGGCAGGCGCCGACCCGTTCGCCTCCCCCGAGGCGAGTGGGCTCCCGGTCGAGCTCGTGGCCGACGGCATCCTGGGCGACGTGCAGGGGCTCGAGATCGCCTGCCTCTGGACGGACGAGGTGGGCACGGCGGAAGTGTGGCATCACCTGCTCAACCTGGGATGGCCGGTGGCCGCGACGTCCGGGAGCGACGTCATGCTGAACTTCTATCGGACGATGGCTCCCGGGTCGACGCGCACCTACGTGCATACCGGCGGCGCGCTGGACTTCGACAGCTACCTGGAGGGGCTGAAGGCCGGGCGAAGCTTCGTCACCAACGGCCCGCTGGTCGAGTTCACCGTGGACGGAGCGACGCCCGGCGAGACGACCGAGGCCGACGGAACGGCCAACTGGACGCTCCGGCTGCACACCGCGGTCGCCGTCAGCCAGGTCGACGTGATCGTGAACGGCGAAGTCGTGGACTCCGTGGCCGTGGGCTCGGGCGCGCACCAGACGTTCGAGGGCGAGATCGACCTCCCGGCGGGTGGGTGGGTCGCGGTGCGGGTGACCGGGCCGGCCACGACGGCGTGGCCCGCCATGGACAGCTACGCGTTCGCGCATACCTCACCGGTGTGGATCGACGAGGTGGGGAGCACGGACCGCGCCGCCGAGCTCAGGTCCGTCGCGGTCCTCGAGCAGGCTCTGGCCGGTGCGCGGTCACGTCTCGAGAGCGCCTACGCCGGCACGCCGATCCCGAACCTCAGGGCACGGTTCGACGAGGCTCAGGCCGCGCTGGAGACGCGCCGGGGGACGCCCTGACGGCGCGAAGCCTGCCTTGGCACGGTTTGCGTCGACGGGCCAGCTGTAGCGGGCGACCGGGGCGAACTGCACACTCGTGCACGCTCCCTACACCAACTGTTCGGTTCTCCCCGATGAGCGGGGATAACCGCACAGGGACGGCGCCGGCCGGTGATCAATGATGAGTTGTCCCCGCATAGCGGGGACAATCCATACAGGCGCGCCGTCGGCGCGCACCCCTGTGCAGTTTGCTGCGCTTGGTGCACCGGGGACCCGAACTGGTGCGGAAGACCCAGGCTGTCGGGCATCGGCGGGAGGGTGAGCGACGGGTGCCTTCACTCGACAACGTCATGGGGGAGGTCGAGGGGTTCCTCCGCTCCACGAGCCCCCCGAACATCGACATCGCGGTAACGGCCGATCCCGACACACCACGCATCAACGGGCTGGAGCTCGCGACCGCCATCAGCGAAATCCACCCAAAAGCTCGCCGCAGTAGTGGCGATCACGCTGGGCGCGACGGACCGCTAGCACGTCCGCCGACGCAAACCGCCCCGCCCGGCACGAAGCCGGACGGGGCGGTGGTGCGTTTGAGCCTTGAAGGCCCTTCCCTTACGAGGCGGCGATCACCGCGAAGTCGACGTCGATGACTTCGGCGTCCTCCGCGAGCACGACCTCCATGCTCGCAGGATCGGTGGTGAAGCCCTCACCGGCCTGCACCGTGATGGTGTACGTCCCGGCTGCGAGCGAGTCGAAGAGATACGCGCCCTCGGCGTCGGTCTCCACGATGACCGGATCGCCTTCGGCGGGCGTCGCGGTCACTTCCAGTCCTTCGACCGAGTAGCCCTCGAGCGCCGTCGTGACGCTCCCAGCGAGGCTGCCTGACACGTCCTCGACGATCTCGAAGTCGACGTCGGCGACGTCCTCACCCGGTCCGAGCTCGACGACCGCAGCCGCGGGGTCGGTCACCTGATCGTCTCCGACGGAGACGGTCACCGTGTAGGTGCCGGCCAGAAGCCCGTCGATGGCGTACGCACCCTCGGCATCGGTCGTCGCGATGACGGGGTCCATTCCCTCGGCGTCGGGCGTGGCGGTCACCTCGAGTCCTTCGACCGATGCGCCCTCGAGCGCCGTGCTCACGGTTCCGGCGATGCTGCCGGAGATATCGATGATCTCGAAGTCGGCGCCGGTGGCGTCCTCCGAGAACCCGAGCTCGACGGAGCGTGCGGCCGGCTCGGTACCGAGACCTTCGTCCACCGCGACAGTCACGTCGTAGGAGCCGGGCACCAGGAAGTGAATGGTGTAGGCGCCGCTCTCGTCGGTGATGGCGGTTCCGGACAGGGTCTGATATCCGGGCACGCTACCGGCGTCGGTGGGCTCGGCGGTCACCACGAGGCCCTCGACGGACACGCCTTCGAGCGCAGTGGACACGACGCCGGAGATGCTGGCGGCCACGTCCTGGCCGGTCACGCGCAGCGTCGGCTTGAAGATGACGCCGTGCACACCGGCGGGCGTCTCGAAGTTGCCCTGGAGCACGAAGCTCTGGTTCACGTCGAAGTCGAGCACGAGCACCGTCTCGCCCGGCACGATGGTGAGCGGCATGTCCTCGTCACCCTGCAGGTTCAGCTTGATGCCCGTCTGCGCGCCGCTCGGCACGAAGAGATCCTTCTCCGTGCTGCCGTCGCGGAACGTGTAGCCTTCCACGAGCCCGACGCGGGCGGCTTCGACGATGAGGCGGAGCTGGGAATAGTCACCCGCCTCGATCTCGGCCTCCGCCAGCTGCATGGTGGCAGCGTTCTGGAAGTCGAGGAGATTCACGAATCCGTCGGTACCGTCTTCTGACAGGACGATAGCGTCGCCGTCGTCCGCAGGCAGCAGCTCGACGCGGCCGATGTCGACCTCGGCGGCCGCGATGTAGTCCGCGGGCGCGTCGGTGAGGAGGATGCTGAGCGTGGCGACCTCACCGTTGGGGTCGAGATCCCCCTGATCGACGGGGGTGGAGTCGCATGCGCCCACCGCGAGCGCGAGCATGAGCGCCGGAAGAAGACGTGATGCGGAGTATTTCGAATCGGCCATGATGGGGGGCTCCCTGCTGAGGTCCAATCGTACGCGTATGTCCTGTACACTCGCCGGCCGTCCGATCGGTCACATCCGCTCCCGAGTGACCCCTGAGCCATCGTCTGGTAGATTTGGTCGATGGCCCGTCGTTTTCCTCCGCACCAAGGAGCCCGCATGGACAAGGGCGTACAGGACGCACTCAACGATCAGATCAGCGCGGAGCTTTATGCCGCGTACCTCTACCTCGCCATGTCCGCGCACTTCGACCTGAAAAGCCTCCTCGGATTCGCGAAGTGGATGCGGTACCAGGCGGAGGAAGAGCTCGAGCACGCGATGCGGCTGTTCGACTACATGAACCGTCGGGGAGCCCGGGTCCATTTCGGCGGCATCGACGCGACACCCGAGGAGTTCGACGATCCGCTGCAGCTCTTCGAGAACTCGCTCGCCCACGAGAAGAAGGTCACGGAGATGATTCACAGGCTCTACGACCTGGCCGTGTCGAAGCACGACCACGCCACGCAGCTCGAGCTCCAGTGGTTCATCACCGAGCAGGTCGAGGAAGAGGACTCGGTCGGGGCGATCGTCGATCAGCTGCGGATGGCCGGTGACAACGAGGCGGCGATCTTCATGCTCGACAGGGAGCTGGCCACCCGGTCGAGCGCCGAGTAGACGCATCCGCCCCGACAGGGGCGAGCGCAATCGGGTAGGACGGGCTATTGTCGTCGCGTGGAGGTTCACCCACGCGCGGAGATGACGACATGCCCACTCGTAAGGACTTTCTTTCGACGTCCGGCTCGATGATGGGAGGCGCCTGGCTCATGCGCCTCTCTCCGGTCATCGCGGCGATCCAGGGGTGCGCCTCGGAGGCGATGCGGGACGGCCTCGCCTTCGTGACCTTCACGGAGCGCGAGGGCGCCGACTTCGACGCCTTCGCGGCCCGCATCGTGCCGACCGACGACACGCCCGGCGCGCGTGAGGCGGGCTCCGTGTACTTCGCCGACCGGGCGCTCCAGGATGTCCTCGCCGACCTCCTCCCGATGGTGCGGGAGGGGCTCGCGGCGATGGACGAACGGGTTCGAGCGAGCTTTCCCGACGCCGACTCCTTCGCGGACCTCCCGGAGGCCCGCCAGGACGAGATCATCACAGCGATCGAGACGGAGGATCCGGGCTTCTTCTTCTTCGCCCGGACGCTGATCCTGATCGGGCTCGTCGGGAATCCCGAGTACGGTGGCAACCGCGACGGGGTCGGCTGGGCGCTGCTCGGCTTCGAGGACGCCTACGTCTACGAGCCGCCCTTCGGCTACTACGACCGGAACGAGCACGGCGGGGTGGCGGAATGAGCGCCGCGCCGAGCCAGGAAATGGTGCGGTTCAGCACCTCGGACGAGGTCGACTTCGTCATCGTGGGCTCCGGGGCCGCCGGGGGCGTGCTGGCCAAGGAGCTGTCCGCGAACGGCTTCACGGTCGTCGTGCTCGAGCAGGGCCCCTACCTCCGGCCCTTCCAGTTCCGCCACGACGAGGTGGAGTCCTACTTCGGCGATGGTCTCACGGGTCGGATGGCGGACCATCCGCAGTCGTTCCGGACCACGCCCGACCAGGAGGCGACCCCGTCGTTCTTCTTCCCGGCGCTCTTCTACGCCAAAGCCGTCGGTGGCAGCAGCCTGCACTTCGCCGCCAACTACTGGCGGCTGCGACCCGTCGACTTCCAGGAGCGCTCCATCCTCGGGTCGATCCCGGGCACGACGTTCGCCGACTGGCCCATCAGCTACGAAGAGCTCGAGCCGTACTACACGAAGGTGGATTGGGAGATCGGCATCTCCGGCGAGCCCGGCCCGGGGGATCCGCCGAGGTCCCGGGGTTACCCGATGCCCCCGATGCCCATCAAGTCGTCGGGCGTGCTGCTGCGTGACGGCGCCGCGCGCGCCGGCTACACCTCCAAGCCGGCCCCGCTGGCCATTTTGTCCCGCCCGCACAACGGCCGGGCCCCGTGCATCCACTGTGGGCTCTGCTGGGGCCAGCCGTGCGAGATTGGGGCGAAGTCCTCGACCCTCGCGTCCATGATCCCCGTCGCTGAAGCGACCGGACGGTGCGAAATCCGTGACCGGAGCACGGTGACGAGGGTCGAGACGAACGCGGCGGGCCGGGTCACGCGCGTCGTCTACCTCGACGCGGACGGTATCGAGCACGCCCAGCCGGCGAAGGCCGTGGTGCTGGCCGCGAACGGCGCCGAGACGCCCCGGCTCCTCATGCTGTCCGAGTCGAGCCGGCATCCCGACGGGCTCGCCAACTCGAGCGGCTACGTCGGCAAGAACCTGATGTTCAACTACAACCCGGCGACCTGGGCCCGCTTCTCCGAGCCGCTCAACGAATACAAGAGCGTGGTCGCGACCCGTGTGGTCATGGACTTCTACGAGACCGACCCTAGGCGCGGCTTCTACGGGGGCGGCGGCCTGGACGCTCGGGCGACCATCGGCCCGCTCTTCTGGGCGGCGCTGGACAACCCGATGCCCGGGATGCCGGCATGGGGCCCGGAGCTCAAGGAGCAGCTCGCCGCGTTCCGGTTCACGATGCTGGTGTCCGGACACGGAACGTCCCTCCCGAGGGAGCAGAACTCGATCTCGCTGGACGACGACCTGGTCGACGCCTGGGGGCGTCCCGGAATCCGGGTCACCTACGAGGACCATCCCGACGATCTGGCGTTCGGCACGTTTCTCCAGGATCGCTCCGTGGAGATCATGGAGGCCGCGGGCGCGGAGCGTATCTGGAGGGTACCCGTCGGGCCATCCACGATCGCCGCGCACCTGCTCGGGACTTGCCGCATGGGCGACGATCCCGACACGTCGGTCGTCGACCGGTACCACCGCACCCACGACGTGCCGAACCTCTTCATCTGCGACGGCAGCAGCATGGTCACGTCGGGGCGAGGTCAGCCGACCATGACCATCCAGGCGTTGGCGTTCAGGGCGGCCGACCACATGACGGAGTTCGCGCGGAGGGGGGAGATGTAAACCGGCCCGCCCCGCACGCTGGCGGGACGGGCCGGGGCCTCGAGACGCGTAGTTCAGCGGATTTCTCTAATAGAAGATCACCTTGTCGGTCTTCTGACCGGGGTTGTTGACGTCGTCCCCGCCCAGCACCATCACGTGGGCCACGCCATTGGCATCCACGTAGGCGATACCGTTCGTGTTGAACAGGTTGGTCCCGCCGACCGAGAGAAGGGTGTTCGAACCCGTCGCACCATTGAAGCTGCCGATGGTGCCATCGGAGTTGATCGATGCGTAGATGTTCTCCGACGAGCCCGTCCCCGCAGCCGCGTAGAGTCCGGAGCTCAGGAACAAGCTTCCGCCGGCTGCGAACGCGACATGCTTGCTCCTCGACTTTTGCATAGCGTTCCCGCTGACGGTCCACCCACTCTGGAGCAGCCCGCTCCGAAGGTCGATGCGCGCGTGCGCAACGGTGGACAGCTTCGTCTCGTTCTGGGAGAAGTTGGCGTCGTCGATGGAGACCGCCGCGCTGTCGCCGCCGATGGCGTACAGGAAGCCGCCGAACCCGACGATCTGATGGTGCGCGCGGGCCTCCGGCAGGGCGTCGAGCTCCTCCCACGGACCCAGGTTGCCGAGCGTGTCGATAGCCGCCCTGTACACCGTGCTCACCGGCACGTCGTCGGTGGTCGCGCCACCCGCGATGTAGATGGTGCTGCGGAAGACGACGGCCCCGAACGAGTGCAGCGGTGCCGGCAGCGTGCCCGCGATCTCGGAGGCCTGGGTGCTTCCGTCCTGGCTCAGCGGGATGCGGCGGATCACGTCGACGGGCTGACCGCCCTTCTCGTCGACGCCGCCCATGACGAACAGATACCCGGAGCCGGGCGCCTTGGAGTTGAACGGCGTCGCGGCCACGGTCGCATGGTGTGTGACGCCGGAGCCGAGCGCGGTGCCAGACTGCCACGTCGCGACGTGCCCGGTCGATCCGATGACATTGTACCGGACGTCCGCCACCGGGATGGAGTCGTTGCTCGAGCCGCCGACGACGTATACGTGCTCGACGGTCTCACCCGTCGCGTCGTCGACGGAAACGAACGTGGCCGAGTGACCGCTCACGGCGACCGGAAGGTGCTGGCTTTCCGTCCAAGCGATGGTGGAGGGGCTGAACGTCGCCGCGCTCGCCAGCGTGAACGGCAAAGACTCGCTCGGTCCGGTCCCCGACTCCACCAGCACCGGGCCGGAGTCCGCGCCGGCGGGCACCGTGGTCAGAATGAACGTGTCCGTCCAGTCGTCCGCCGAGGCGATGCTCGCTTCGACCGTCCCGCCGGCGCCGTCGGAGAAGAGCACGCGGCCGGCGCCCTGAGCGTCACCGAAGGCCGCGCCCTCGAGGATGACCGTGCTCCCGGAGCTGCCGGAAGGCTTGGTGGCCCCGTTCACGAAGCTGAGGGTCGGCGCCACCGCGGTAAACGCCCGAGCGAGGGTGACGGTCGTGCCGTCGGTGTTCGTCACCGTGACGTCGTAGACCTCGTCGGCGGTGACGCCGGACGGCACCGTGGCGAACACCTCGGAGCCGTCGGTGACGTCGATGCCGGTCGCGTCGAAGGTCCCGATCCGCACCGTAGCGCCCGTCCGGAAGTTGGTGCCGGAGATGCGCAGGTCCGTGCCGACCGTGCCGCTGGTCGGCTCGATGGAGGCGACGGTCGGAGCCGGGCCCTCGGTGTTCTCCGCCGGCCCGGTCGGGTCGTCGCCGCAAGCCGCGATGGCAAGGGCGAGGCCGAGCATGCCGAGTAGCCGCACGGCGCCCGGGAAAATCTTGGAGCGTGTCATGGTCATGGAGCCTTTCATGTAGGATAAGCACACGGGCCGCGACCGGCAGAACTGCCGAGTCGCGGCCCGTCGTCGAATGAGATCAGATGCCGCCGGGGCCGGGACGCCCGGACGGGACCCCGGGCACGGGGCCGTCACCCGCAGGCTGTCCGCCGCGGACCGGCACGCTGATGCCCGCAACGGGCACCTGGAAGCCGGCGAAGCCGCTGGCGAGCGCGAGCCCGGTCTCGTCCGGGCGCATGGCACGTCCGAGATCCTGTCCGACTTCGGGGAAGTCACCGAGCAGCGCGGCATCTCCGGCGCCCGCGGTGATACGCGCCTGGACGGCGCTGAGCGCCTGGTCCGAAGGGAGGCCGCGATCCGCCAGACCGCCGATCACGAGGAGCGGGACCGCCAGCGACCGGCCGGACGGCTGGGACCGGGCGAGAGCGCTGACGGTCTCCCCGTCGACGCCCATGCGCATGGCGGCGGCGGCGGCTTCCATCTCACCTTCGCCTGCGGCGCGCCCGGATGCGCCGAGCGCGTCTCTCGCGCGGCTCAGGTCGGCCACCAACAGCTCGACGGCGGCGAGGACTTCCTCGCCGCTGCGGCCCTTGGTGATCCCTTCGAGGGCGACGTTGGTGAGGGCGTTCTGCGGAAGTCCCTGCTCGTGCGCGGCTGCGACCCGGCTCATGACGTCGGTCGCGATGTGCTCGGGGAGCACCTCGAGGAGGCGCTCCGTCGGATCCTGCTGCGCCCCTGCCGCAAGCGGCATCGACAGCAGAGCCAGGAGTGAAAAGGTCGTGGCTTTCATGATGTGTCTCCGAAAGATGGCCTCGGGTTCCGTGAAGCGAGCCTCGCCGTGAGGCTCACCGTATTCACTCCGAGTAGCCGCTCCGGGTCACATCATCTCCGCACGTCCACCACGATCCGCAGGGGATCCGCCAGAGTGAATACCCGGTACTCGTTGGGGCTTCCGAGGGCGAGCACGTGGGTCACGATCCCCTCGAAGTCGCACGTCCGGTAGATGCGCTGGAGGAGCGGCCCGTCCACCTCGACCTCGCGGGGCCCGAGGGTGGGCTGGCCCTCCTCGGTGTGCGCGGCGGCGGGCTCGAGGCGGATCTCCAGCCAGCCGTCGCCCACGGGAAAGATCTGGTCGCCCGACCCGCACGCGATGAGAGGCCGGTCCACGTACTCGAGCTTGTAACCGGGGCGTCCGGCCGGCACCGCTGTGGCGCCGCCGCCCTCCGAAGCCCCTGCCACCTTGAACGTGACGCGCTCGTAATCCGGATGGGTGCCGGCACGAAGGGCGGTCAGCACGGGAAGCGGGGGCGCCGTGACCGTCGATGGGGCCGACGTGATGCCGATGCTCCAACTCGCCGTGTCGGCTGGATCCGTGGGCGTGGCGGGCTCGGCGGGGCCGGTGGGTGTCTCGGGGGCAGGCGCCTCGGGGGCGGGCTCGGTCCCTGGCCCGTCAGGTTGGGCCTCGGGCGGCTCGCCCGAGCACGCGACCGTGGCTACGAGCGCAACCGCCGCGATGGAGATCACCGACTTCATGCTCAATACCGGGTTCGGGGTCACGAACGGCCCTTCTCGATCGTCTCCAGGGTAATCTAAGTAGCACCCTCCGGAGCCTTCGACCATGCGCTTGACCACACCGTCCCGACTCGGCCTCTCCGCCCTGGGCCTCCTCAGCCTGCTCGCGACCTCCTGCGACTCCCTCGGCCCCGAGCGCAGCGAGCTCGAGCGAGCCCGTGCCCTCTGGGAAGCCACCGGTCCGAGCGACTACAGCTACGCCGTCGAGCGGCTCTGCTTCTGCGGGTACACCGGTCCGGCGCGTGTGACGGTCGAGGACGGTGAGGTGGTCTCGGTCGTCTCGCTCACGGAGCAGCAGCCGCCCATCGAGCCGTCGGAGGACCTCTTCCCGAGCGTGGACGGGCTCTTCGACATCCTCGAGGACGCCATGGCCCGCGACGCCCACTCCATCACGGCGACCTACGATCCGGAGACGGGCGTGCCGGTCGAGTTCTTCATCGACTACCAGGAGTTCACCGTCGACGAGGAGCTCGGGATGCGGGTGACGGAAGGGGTGACGCCGCTGGAGCCCTGAGCGGCAACTCGACCTCCGCCGGACTGTCCACGCGGACCGGGCGGCAGCCGGGCGGATGGGTACCGACCGCCTCTTCCGTGTAGCTGGGTCGATCCGGAGGTTGGCTCCGGACGAGATAACCATCTGAACGGGAGTCCCCCCATGCTCAGCTTCCTCCGCCTTTCCCGGCACGCGGCCCTCGTGGCCGGCGTCGCCGCCCTGGCCGCCTGCTCCGACACACCCACGGCCACCGAGATCGACGCCGGTGAGCCCACCCTCGCCCGTGCTCCGGCCCCCACCGACGCATCCATCGCCGCCATCGCCATCGAATCCGAGTTTACCGAGCTCGTGGGTGCCCTGGCCTACGTCGACGCCGAGCTGGACGCCGGACTCGTGAATCTGTTTCTGAACGGGACCGACCAGTACACCGTGTTCGCCCCCACCAACGAGGCGTTCGAGGATCTCTACGGCCTGCTGAGCGCCGTGCTCGGCGCCGAGATCGACGAGATCTCCGACGTTCCCGCCGAGGTGGTGCTGGACGTGCTGTTCTACCACGTGACCGAGGGACGGCGCGCGGCGAACAGCGTCGTACCGAAGCGCAATCCGCGGAAGATCACCTCGCTCCTCGGCGAGACGTTCCGTGTGCGCGGCGACCTCACCATCGAGGACGGCCTGACCGGCCTGCGAGACGACGCGTCGATCCTGTCGGCGGACATCTCCGCAAGCAACGGGATCATCCACGTCATCGACGCGGTCATCGTGCCGCCTTCGGTGGTGGCCGCGCTCACCAGCTGACGCGAGACGCGCCCGGCGGAAGCCCCACGACGCCCCCACTGGGTCGCGGGGCTTCCGTGCATCCGGGCGCCATCAACCGGGGGCGCGACAGGAACCCCACGTCGCTTCCGGTGGTCTCTATAAGCACGTCATCCTTGAAAAGGAGCCGCACCGTGGGCCTCTCCCCGGACCGATCGACCCCGTTCACCGAGCCCGTCACTCCATCGTCGGCCGCACGCGGCGAAGGCGGGCTCCTCGACCGGTATCGACTGGTTCGCCAGCGCAGCCGTTACCTGACGAGGAGCCTGACGCCCGAGGACCACGTCGTGCAGTCCATGCCGGACGTGAGCCCGACGAAGTGGCACCTGGCGCACACGTCCTGGTTCTTCGAGACCTTCCTGCTCGTGCCGCATCTCGCCGGCTACGAGCTGCACGACCCGGACTATCCCTTCCTGTTCAACTCGTACTACGTGCAGGCGGGGGAGCGGCACTGCCGGTCACGGCGCGGCTACCTGTCACGGCCCACCGTGGCCGAGGTATGGGCGTACCGAACGGCGGTCGACCACGCGATAGAGCGGCTCCTGACCGGTGAGATCTCCCCGGACGTGCGCGATCTCGTCGAGCTCGGGCTCAACCACGAGCAGCAACACCAGGAGCTGATGCTCACGGACATCAAGCACGTGTTCGGCGTGAATCCGCTGCGGCCGGCGTATCTGGAGCTCGACGCGACTTCGGTGGCACGGCGGGCCGAGCGCTCCACCCGTGTCGAGCCGCTGGACTGGGTCGAGTTCGCCGGCGGCATTCAGGAGGTCGGGTGGGACGGCGACGGCTTCTGTTACGACAATGAACAGCCGCGTCACGAGCACCTGTTCGAGCCGTTCGCGATCGGACATCGATTGGTGACGAACGGCGAGTATCTGGAGTTCATGGCCGATGGCGGCTACACGCGTCCCGAGCTCTGGATGTCCGAGGGATGGGCGGCGCGTGACGAGCACGCCTGGACCGAGCCGTTCTACTGGGAGCGGCGCGACGGCGAGTGGTGGACGTTCACGCTGCGGGGGATGGCGCCCGTGGCTCCCGACGAGCCGGTGTGCCACGTCAACTGGTACGAGGCCGATGCGTACGCGCGGTGGGCCGGCGTGCGTCTGCCTCTCGAGGAGGAGTGGGAGCTCGCGGCCCGGCACGTGCCCATCGAGGGCAACTTCGTCGATGGCGGGCGATTCCACCCGGAGCCAGCGGGTGCCCGGGACGAGGGCGACAGTGACGGTCCCGTGGGACGTCTCCAGCAGCTCTTCGGGGATGTCTGGGAGTGGACAGCGAGCCCGTACCGACCGTATCCGGGATATCGGCCCGCCCCTGGCGCGGTGGGGGAGTACAACGGAAAGTTCATGGTGAACCAGTTGGTGCTACGTGGAGGCTCGTGCGCGACGTCGCGTAGCCACATGCGGCACAGCTACCGGAACTTCTTCCACCCGGACGCATCATGGCAGCTTACCGGAATCAGGCTGGCGCGGGACCTCTGACGCTCGAGGCCCGCTCGCTCGCGTTTCTCTCCGTGCTCCTCATCGCAGCCTGCACGCCGAGCGATGGGGACCCGCAACTCGAGAGCGTGTCGGAAACCCCGCGCTCCGCGGCCCAGGCGCCGTCCGCCTCGGAGCGCGACGCGATCCTGGCCCCACTCCAGGGCCTCTTCGACGCGCTCGAGGCGGGAGACGCCGAGCTCCTCCGTTCGGTGGTGGCGCCCGGCACCTTGATGTCGTTCACCGAGACCCGGGACGGCACGACGACCCTCGGGACCGCCACGCTCGACCAGCTGGCCGAGCGCATCACGTCGAGCCCGGTTCCGCTCATCGAGCGGATGTGGGACCCGGTGGTCAGGGTCGACGGCCCCCTCGCCACGATCTGGACGCCGTACGACTTCTACGCCGGCTCGGAGCTGAGCCACTGCGGCATCGACGCGGCCACGCTGCTTTTAAGCGAAGACGGCTGGAGGATCGTCGGGCTCTCGTGGACCCGCGACCAGCCGCCGGCATGCGAACTGCACCCGGACGGGCCTCCGGCGCGCTGAGGTGGCTCTGGGCGCTCCGCGTCAGCCGTGTCCGTCCCCCTCCGACTCGAACGCTTGCGCGGTCGGTCGCGGCAGGACGCCGCCCATCCGACCGTAGTGGATCTGCATCCCCTGGTCGGAGAGCGAGACTCCGGGTGCCGGCGCAACGAACCGCTCCTCGGTCGACGACCAGTAAAGGGAGCCCGCCTCCTCCGAAGGCCGTTGCCTCACGAAGCGCTCCGCCTCGTCCAACGCCTCCCGCCAGCGCCGCGCGGATGCCTCGAGATCGAAAGGACGCGCCAGGTCCAGGCGCCCGATCTCTTCGGGCCGCGGCTTGCCTCGGCGTCGAAGCTGCTCCAGAAGCGACAGCGGGTTGTATCCCGGGTCCTTCGCCACGGCTGCCCAGGCCAAAGGGCCCAGAGGCAGGATCGTGTCGAGGATGAACATGATGTCCACGAAGTCCCGGGGCTCGTCCCGGCCGGCCAGCGCCAGGAGCTTGTTCGTCGCGACATCCACGGGGTGCAGCAGATAGCCGCCCAGCGCATCCTTCACCACGGGCATGAACCGCCACGCCGAATCGTGGCCCCAATCAATCTGCGTCGAATCGCCGTCGCGTGACACCACGGCCCGGATGAACCCGGGTTGGCTGAGCACCGTCTCGAGCTCGTAGCCTGCCCCCCGCAGGACCTCGGCGTCGGCCGCGAACGCCTCGGCCACACGCGCCTCCGCATCGTGGAAGAGATCGAGGTCGCGACTGTACCGCGTGGACTCGGGCGCGAAGTGGAGCGCAGTCCCTCCGGCGATGTAGCTGTCCGGCGTCCGGTTGACGGCCGTGATGGCCAGCACGCCGCGTTGAAAATCCGTCAGCGGCAAAGTCTGCTCCCCACGTTCCAGGCCTCCCGGTCGCCGTGTTTCATGAGCGTGCGGGCGACCCATTCGACGTCCTCGGACCCGATCTGGAGATCGGGGGGAGAGGACCAGAAGCAGCGGGCGTGATACTTCCGGTACGCACGTCGAGCCTCCCGGACGCGGACCATCGCTCGCGCCGT
>JBBDSM010000179.1:0-2644 GCA_040904945.1 Gemmatimonadota bacterium | reverse complement strand
AC
Source organism: Gemmatimonadota bacterium (assembly GCA_040904945.1). Lineage (GTDB taxonomy): Bacteria > Gemmatimonadota > Gemmatimonadetes > Longimicrobiales > Gaopeijiaceae > JAWLHJ01. Next base: position 2,642 of record JBBDSM010000179.1, on the reverse strand, counting down.
GCCACCGCGTCTGCCCGATTCCGTTGACGCTCCGGCCGCGGGAGGGCGAAGTTCGGTCAGCCCGCTCCGGGCTCCCGCCCGGGTCTCCGCTCCTCCGTTCCCGAGAAACCGCTTCGTGCCGATCCAGCTTCCTGACGACCTCATGGTGAGCGTGTCCGGCGTCCGTGGACGCGTGGGCGCTCCCCTCACCCCCGAGCTCATGGCCGGTGTGGCTGCGGCGTTCGGCGCATTCATGACCCGGGAGCGTAAGGCGCCCGTGTTCGTGGGACGCGACTCCCGCACCTCGGGGCCCATGTTCACACGGGCCGTCATCGCCGGGCTCCAGTCCGTGGGATGCGACGTGGTGGACCTCGGCGTGGTGCCGACGCCCACGCTCCTGCTGGCGGTGGAGGACCGGGGCGCCGCCGGAGCGCTCGGGATCACGGCGAGCCACAATCCCGCCGAGTGGAACGCGCTGAAGCTCGTGTCCGAGGAGGGCATCTTCCTGGACGCCGATCGGTCGAAGGCGTTCCTGGACTTCCTTCGCAGCGAAGACCCCCCGCGAGCGTCGTGGGACGCGATCGGGCGCGTGAGCGCCGACGACGAGGCCTGGGCCCGGCATCTCCAGCGCATTCTCGAGATGGAGGTAGTCGAGGTGGACCGCATCCGCGCCAGACAGCTCAAGGTGGCGGTGGACTGCGTGCACGGCGCCGGGGGGCCTCCCGTGAGGGAGCTCCTCGAGGTCCTCGGCTGCGAGGTCGTCGGCATCGGGATGGAGCCCGACGGGCGCTTTCCCCGCGATCCCGAGCCCACGGCGGACAACCTGCGTGACCTCGGAGAGCTGGTCCGGGAGAGCGGGGCGGCGATCGGGCTCGGCATCGATCCGGACGTGGACCGCCTCTCGCTCGTCGACGAGAACGGCGACGCAATGGGAGAGGACCTGACGCTGGCGCTCGCGGCGGCCGCCGTGCTGAGACGCACGCCCGGGCCGGTGGTGACCAACCTGTCCACCAGCCAGGTCGTCGACGACGTGGCCCGCTCGTTCGACGTCCCGCTCGTGCGGGCGCCGGTGGGTGAGGTGAACGTCGCGCGGCGCATGCAGGCGGAGGGAGCGGTGGTCGGCGGGGAAGGGAACGGTGGGGTGATTCTGCCGGCACTCCACCACACGCGGGACGCGCCGCTGGCCGTAGCGCTCATTCTCCAGCATCTCGCCGACGAGGGGGGCACGCCGTCGGAACTCGCCGCCCGCTGGCCCAGCTACGTGATCGTGAAGGAGAAGGTCACCTTTCCGCGGGAGTCGCTCGCCGACGCGTACCGGGCCCTCGAGGACGACATGCAGGCGGAGGAACGGGACGATGCCGATGGCCTCCGACTTGCATGGCCAAAGCGTGGCGCTTGGCTGCACGTACGACCTTCCGGCACCGAGCCGGTCGTGCGCCTGATCGCCGAAGCCTCGGACGCATCCGACGCCCGGGCTTTGGTGCGCCGGGCCAGCGATCTGCTGGCCGGGGTACGCTGAAGGAATCTCGAGCAGATAGCCAGGGAGAGACAAGTATGTGCGGCATCGTCGGTTACGTGGGGTCCAAGGACGCGACGCCCATTCTTCTGCAAGGGCTCAAGCGCCTCGAGTACCGGGGATACGATTCCGCGGGCGTCGCTCTGCTGAACGGGAGCGATGAGGTCCACGTGGTCAAGCGCCCGGGCAAGATCCGCGCGCTCGAGGAGGCCCTGCGATCTGCACCTTCTCATGCAACCTGCGGCATCGCGCACACCCGCTGGGCGACCCACGGAGCGCCGAACCAGCCGAACGCGCACCCCCACACGTCGAACGACGGGCGGATCGCCCTCGTGCACAACGGCATCATCGAAAACGCCGATGCACTCAAGGCACATCTGCTGCAAGAGGGCTACACGTTCGACTCGGACACGGACACCGAGGTCGTCGTCCATCTCATCGACCACCTCTGGCTCGACGGGATGCTCCTCGAGGACGCCGTAGCCGCAGCGCTGCGGGAGATCGTGGGGGCCTATGGGATCGCGGTGGTATCCACCCGGGATCCAGAGAAAATCGTCGTTGCGCGTAACGGGAGCCCTCTGCTCATCGGCGTGGGCCGGAACGGCGAGATGCTCGCCGGTTCCGACGCGGCCGCGGTGGTGGCCCACACGCGTGACGTGGTCTACCTGGACGACGGCGACTACGCCGTGCTCGAGCCCGGCGGCTACCGGACGTACCAGCTCGAGGGGAACGAGGTCACGCGTCACGTGCACGAGGTGACCTGGGATCTCGACGCCATCGAGAAGGGTGGCTACGAGCACTTCATGCTGAAGGAGATCTTCGAGCAGCCGAGCAGTCTGCGCGACGTCATGCGCGGCCGGCTCCTCGAGGAAGAAGGTGATGCGCGCCTCGGCGGCCTCGCCCAGCACCAGTTCCAGCTCGGACAGGTGCGCAGGATGGTGGTGACGGCATGCGGCACGAGTTGGCATGCGGGGCTGGTGGGTGAGTACATGATCGAGGACTTCGCGCGCATTCCGGTGACGGTCGAATACGCGTCGGAGTTCCGGTACCGGAATCCGGTCCTCGAAGAGGGGACGCTGGCGCTCGCGATCAGCCAGTCCGGTGAGACCGCCGATACCCTGGCGGCGCTCAAGGAGGCCGAGCAGCG
>JBBDSM010000178.1:0-2644 GCA_040904945.1 Gemmatimonadota bacterium | reverse complement strand
GCTCATCCGGTCAAGCGATCTTGACCAGGAGGAGGTCGAAGGTCAGATCCTTGCCCGCCAACGGATGGTTGGCGTCGATCTTCACCGCTTCGTCGCTCGTGTCGGCTACGACCACCGGAACGGCCTGACCGTCCGGCGTCTGCATGCGCAGCTGTTCACCGGGCTTCGGGTCCATGCCGTCGGGCAGCTGGGTGCGGGGCACGTCCATGACGAGCTCGTCGCGACGCGGCCCGTACGCATCGTTCACCGGAATCTCCGCGGTCTTCTGGTCACCGACGGTCATCCCCTCGATGGCTTTCTCGAAACCGGGAATCACGGCGCCCTCGCCGAGCGTGAGCTCGAGGGGGTCGCGGTCCTGCGAGGAGTCGAAGGTGGTACCGTCCGCGAGGCGGCCGGTGTAGTGAATGTGTACGGTGTCGCCTTGCTTTGCCTCGGACATGGGCGGGGGTCTCCTGTCTTATCGCTTGAATGCTACCTTCATGATCTCAGAACTGGTACCACCCCGGAGAGGCCGGGATGTTCAGATCGGCCCTCGCAGATACGCATTTCCATGACGAAATCCCTCGCCGAAGAGATCGCCCGGCGACGTACGTTCGCGATCATCAGTCACCCCGACGCCGGTAAGACGACGCTCACGGAGAAGCTCCTTCTCTACGGCGGCGCCATACACGCGGCCGGCTCCGTGAAGAGCCGGCGCGCGAGCCGACACGCGACGTCCGACTGGCTCGACATGGAGCAGGAGCGGGGCATCTCCATCACCGCGAGCGTGCTCCACTTCGATTACCGGGGCTTCCGCATCAACCTGCTCGATACCCCGGGCCACCAGGACTTCTCGGAAGACACCTACCGGGCGCTCACGGCCGCCGACAGCGCGATCATGCTGCTCGACAACCGCAAGGGCGTGGAGACGCAGACAGAGAAGCTGTTCAGCGTCTGCAAGCGGCGGCGGCTGCCGATCTTCACCTTCGTCAACAAGTGCGACCGCGTCGGCGAGGACCCGCTGGGGCTGCTCGACGACGTCGAGGCCGAGCTCGGCATCCGCTGCTTCGTCGCGACCTGGCCCGTGCGGCAGGCCGGCCGGCTCGTCGGCGTGTACGACCGGCTCGAGAGCGACGTGATCCTCTACTCGAAGACGGACGATCACGGACAGTCGCGGCCCGACGCTCGGCGCGTCGCCCTCGACGGACCGGAGCTGATCGAGGCGATCGGCGAGGACGGAGCTGCCCGCCTTCGCGAGGAAGTGGAGCTGATCGAGGTGGCCGGTACCCCCATGGACTTCGACGCCGTCGCCACGGGCGAGGCGACACCGGTCTACTTCGGGAGCGCGTTGACCAATTACGGGGTGGACGTCTTCCTCGAGCGGTTCCTGGCGAACGCCCCGGCGCCGACCGCTCGCGAGAGCAAGGACGGACCCATCGACCCTGCCACCCATCCGTTCTCGGGCTTCGTGTTCAAGGTCCAGGCGAACATGGATCTGCGTCACCGCGACAGAATCGCGTTCGTGCGCATATGCTCAGGTCGCTTCGAGGCCGGAGAAGAGGCGATCGTCGCCCGCTCGGGCAAGACGCTCCGCCTCGCGCAGCCGCAGGAGTTCATGGCCCGCGAGCGGACCCACAGCGAAGACGCGGTGGCTGGCGACGTCGTCGGCCTCCATGACCGGGGCAGCCTCAGGGTCGGAGACACCGTGGCGATCGAGCACGGTCTCGAGTACCCGGGGGTTCCCCGCTTCTCCCCGGAGCTCTTCGCGCAGGTGCGCATGGAAGACGCGCTCCGACGCAAGCATCTCGACCGGGGTCTCAGGCACCTGGCCGAGGAGGGCACCATCCTGCTCCTCTTCGCCCCGTCCATCACCGGACCGGTCCCGATCGTCGGCGCGGTGGGACGGCTCCAGTTCGACGTGCTCGTCGACCGCCTGGAGCGCGAGTACAACGTCGACATCCGCCTCGAGACGCTTCCCTTCCACTGCGCGCGGTGGGTGAAGGGTCCCGAGGCGACCATCCGGAAGGTGGCGTCGCTCTACGGACGCCGTGAAGTCGAGGACGCCGACGGGAACCCGCTCATCCTCTTCGATACCGAGTGGGCGCTGAAGCGGACCGTCGACCAGGAGAAGGACCTGACGTTCCACGACGTGCAGCCGAAGCGGGGGGCGAAAGCGAGCGCTTGAGCGCGCCGGCACAGGCGACGACCGTGCCGCCCTCTTGTCGCTCTCGCCCCGCAGAGCGCTCCTCGCCCAGGAACCCGTCCTCGCGGCCCCACCCCGTTACTCGGCCAGGATCCTGTAAAAGGGTGTTGAGCACCGAAAGTGCCGCGGCGCCGCTGCTGCGAGGCGCGACGACGAGGCATAGCACCGCTGCGTCGAGAAGGAGTAACGCTGCCGCAGTGGATGCAGCGGCGCTCGAGCCGAGCGGCCGGCCTGTTACTGGGTCCGCCCGTCTTCCGCGAGACGATCGACCGGAGGGAGATCCATGCCAACCCCGTCAACTCAGCATGAACGCCATTCCCGGACGCTCCTTGCTGAGTTGACCGCGTATAGCGCGGCCTATTCAGCACGATGGCGCCGACGATCCGGGACGGTGCTGAGTTGACCGCGCTATACGCGGAGAATCCAGCACGGAGGAGCAGACCATGCGCTCCGTGCTGAGTT
>JBBDSM010000177.1:0-16276 GCA_040904945.1 Gemmatimonadota bacterium | reverse complement strand
CCTCCCGCTCCCCCCGCCGAACTCCTCCAGCACCGCTTCCGCCGCCCGCGCCCGCTCCAGCATGGACGTGGTGGGCGGGTGTAGGCTCCCACCACGCACGCCGCCGCCGTTCAAGTCTCCGAAGATGCCGCCCACGGCGTTGGAGGCCTCGCGGATGCGGGCATCGTCGGGCCCGTCCTCACCGCTACCCGTCATCCCCCGTGATTCCATGAGCGCCTCGAAGGCGTCGTCCATGGCCAGAAGCTTCAGCATGAAGCGCTCCCGGGTCTGGTATTGAGCGAGCGTGAGGGCGAGCTTCGGATCGCCACGAACCTCGACGGTCTGCGTGGAGGTTCCGCCTCGCGCTTCCAACGTCAGCGTGTACGTCCCCGGCGACACCCAGGGGCCGCGATCGTCGATGGGCCGGGGGATCTCCGGGTCGTCCCACCGCTCCCAGACATCGTCGTCCATCTCCAGCGGATGCCTGAGGTCCCAGTTCACCCGATGCAAGCCGGCCGACGAGGGCACGGTCATGCGGCGGATGACTTCGCCGTCGGCGCGGGCGACGCGCAACACCGCAGAGCCGCTCCCGGCGCCCAGTCGGTAGGTCACCAGCGCTCCGTCGGGCGGATTCACGCCGTGGAATTCGGCCTGGGCCCGGTACGACGTGTCCTTCCGGTAGTTCTTGATGGTCGCCAGCCCAATGCTGAAGAGATGGACCATGCCGTCGGCGTTCCCCCACTCCACGAGGGGGCGCGTATCGTCGAGGATCCAGACGCCCTGGCCGTGCGTGCCCATCACCAGATCCTTCTCCCGGGGATGGATGAGGAGGTCGTCGTACAGCGTGGTGGGGAGGTTCGCCATCTTCGTCCACGACGAGCCGGCATCGACCGAGGCGAAGACCGCGTGCTCGGTGCCGACGAACAGCACGTCGGGGTTGTCGGGGTGCTCGATGACGTCGTTCACCGGACCCATCTCGGGCAGCCCGGCGTGGATGGGCGTCCACGAGGCACCGAAGTCGGTGGTGCGGAAGAGGTACGGCTGGAAGTCGCCGCGGCGGTGGGCGTCGAAGGCCGCGTAGGCCGTCCCGAGGCTCCGCGTGGACGCCGTGATGCGGCTGACGTACGTGCCGTCCTCGATGCCGGGCACGCTCCCCGATACCTCCGTCCAGCTTCCGCCGTTATTCCGCGTCACCTGGAGGTTGCCGTCGTCGAAGCCGACCCAGAAGACTTCGGGCGCGATGGGCGATTCCGCCAGCGTCACCGCTTCGCCGAAGCTCGACGTGCCGTCGTTGGGAGAGATCGACATGTCGCCTCCCCGTACGCCCATGAGTGTCAGCGTGTCGCGGTCGATCTGGCGGCTCAGGTCCTCGGTGCGCGTCCAGCTCTCGCCGTTGTCCGTGGAGACGAACACCCGGTTCCCGGCTACGACCAGCCGGTCGGGGTCGTGTTCCGAAAGAAGCATGGGCGACGCCCAGTCGAACCGGTACTCCTCTTCCCCGAAGCCCTCGTGGGGGCTGATGTCCAGCATGTCACCGGTGGCGAAATCGTATCGGAAATAGTTGCCGTTCTGCGAGCTGCCGTAGCGGTAGGGGGATCCCGGGCGAGGATCCGCCTGCCAGTACATTCCGTCGCCAAACCCGTTCTGCATCCAGTCGTCGTTCACGATGCCGATCCACCGCCGCGTCTCCGACGGCCCCATGAACGAGTGGTTATCCTGGAGGCCCGTGTAGACCCAGTACGGGTCCTGCATGTCCACCGCGATGGCGTACATCTGGGTGATCGGGAAGTTGTTGATCTTCCGGAAGTTGTGGCCCCGGTCGTACGACACGTGCAGCCCTGCGTCGCCGCCCATGATGAGATGGTCGGGGTTGCCCGGGTTGATCCAGAGCGCGTGGTGATCGGAGTGGACGCCGACGTCGTAGGTCACGCGCCGGGCGATATCGGTCCAGGTCCGGCCGCCGTCGTCGCTCCGGTTGGAGCGGGTGGCCAAGCTGTAGACCCGGTCCTCGTCCGACGGGTCGATCCAGATGTGGGAGTAGTACATGGGGCGGATGTTCAGGTCGCTGACCCGCTCCCAACTCGCTCCCGCGTCCTCGGACCGGTAGGTGCCGTTGAGGTCGTCGTCGGCATATTCGATGAGGGCGTTCAGCACCCGCGGGTTCGACTGCGCCACCGCGATGCCGATGCGGCCCTTGTCCTCGCCGGGGATCCCGTTCGTGAGCTCCGTCCAGCTGTCGCCGCCGTCCGTGCTCTTGTAGATGCCGCTGCCGGGCCCGCCGCCGTTGAAGCCCCAGCTGCGCCGAAGCCGCTGGTAGGTAGCGGCATAGATCTCGTCGGGGTTCGACTGGTTCCAGTCCAGGTCGACGACACCGGTGTGCTCGTCGATGAAGAGGACCTTCTCCCAACTCGCTCCGCCGTCGGTCGTGCGGTACACGCCCCGGTCTTCGCTCGATGCCCACAGGTTCCCCTGGGCCGCCACGTAGGCCACGTCGGGGTCGGTCGGGTGCACGAGCACCTCACCGATGTGCCGCGTGTTCTCGAGCCCGAGGTGGGTCCACGTCTCACCGCCGTCATCGGAGCGGTAGATGCCGTTCCCGTACGACGTGCTCTGCCGGTTGTTCTCCTCGCCGGTCCCGGCGTAGACGATGTCCGGATTCGACGGTGCCAGGGCCACGTCGCCGAAGGTGCTCACCGGCATGTCGGCAAAGGTGTTCACCCAGGTCTGGCCGCGGTTCTCGCTCTTCCAGAGCCCGCCGGACGCCGTGGCTACCCAGAGCATGTCTGGATCCTCGGGGACCGATTCCACGTCGTGGACCCGGCCGCCCGTCACGGCGGGCCCGATGACGCGCGGGTGGAAGGCCTCGAGGTGGGACTCGGTGAGGGCGACCTGCGCCTGGCCGGTGGCGGGAACGAGGAGCGCCGCGGGGACGAGAAGGGTGAGCAGTCGATACATGATTATGTCCTGAATTCGTGAACCAGAAGGCGAATCGTCGGGATCCGTCCCGACCACGGTACGGCGTGATCCCGCGGGGCGCCAATCGTCGGGCGAAAGCCGACGACCTGAGAAGCGTCGACATCATGATGCATTGATGCTATGATGTTGCCATGCGTACCACGGTGAATCTCGACGAGGACGTCCTGAGAGCGATCCGGAGTCTGGCCCGGGAGCGAGGGGAGAGTCTGGGCTCCGTGATCTCGTCTCTCGTGCGGGAGGCTCTCCGGCGCCCTGAACCCGTTCAGTACGAGATGGATGTCCCGGTCTTCCGCGTCCGTGAAGACGCGCCTCCTCTCACTCCGGAGATGGTGCAATCGGCTCTGGAAGACTGATCCGGCTGCTCGACGTCAACGTCCTCGTGGCATTGGCGTGGCCCAATCACATCCATCATGGGCGAGCCGTCGCCTGGTTTCGTGAGAACCGCGAGCACGGCTGGGCAACCTGTCCTCTCACCGAGGCAGGCTTCGTGCGCGTCTCCAGCAACACGCGTGCGATTCCCGAGGCCCGCACCCCGCAGGACGCCATCGCGCTGCTGCTGCGGCTGTGCGCGATGGCCGGGCATGCCTTCTGGACCGATGACGTCTCGGTAGCACAGGAGGGATCGAGTCCCTTCGACGCGGTCGTGGGTTATCGACAGGTGACCGATGCCCATCTGATCACCCTGTGCATCCGGCGGAGTGGGAGTTTGGCCACATTCGACCAAACGCTCCTGTCGCTGGTGCCGCACCAGGAAGACATCGTGGAGCTGATTCCTTGAAGTCGCTCAATGTCCCGCTGCGCGCGTCGTCGGGCACCGCTTAGATTGCCTCCATGAGCGAGCGCACCGAAGTCACGACGCCCGAAGCCCTCTCGGACGACGAGCAGGTCGAGCCGAGCCTCAGACCGCAGCGGCTGGCCGAGTTCATCGGCCAGCCCAAGGTGCGGGAGTCGCTCTCCATCGCCATCGAGGCGGCGCGGGCGCGCAAGGATCCGCTCGACCACGTGCTCTTCCACGGTCCGCCGGGATTGGGCAAGACCACGCTGGCTTCGCTGATGGCGCGCGAGATGGGCGTGAACATCAAGACCACGTCCGGGCCCGTGCTCGAGAAGCCCGCCGACCTGGTCGGGATCCTCACGAACCAGCGAAAGGGCGACATCCTCTTCATCGACGAGATCCACAGGCTCCGCCCTATCATCGAGGAGTTCCTGTATCCGGCGATGGAGGACTGGCACGTCGAGATCCGACTCTCGGACGGCCCGAAGGCCGATACGATGAGTATGAAGATCGAGCCCTTCACCCTCGTCGGCGCGACGACCCGTTTCGGCCTGCTCACTGCCCCCATGCGCGCCCGCTTCGGCATCGTGCAGCGGCTGAATTTCTATCCCGCCGAGGAGCTCGCGACCATCGTGTCGCGAAGCGCCGACATCCTCGGCGTCGAGACCACGGCGGAGGGTTCGAGCGAGATTGCGCGGCGCGCCCGTGGGACGCCGCGGGTGGCGAACCGCCTGCTACGGCGCGTGCGTGACTATGCGGAGGTGCGGGCCGACGGGCTCATCGACGAATCGGTCGCCCAGGCGGCGCTCAAGATGCTCGACGTCGACGAGTACGGCCTCGACGAAATGGACGCGCGGGTCCTCAAGACACTGATCGAGAAGTTCGAGGGCGGCCCCGTCGGGTTGAACTCGCTCGCTGTCGCCATGGGCGAAGACGCCACCACGCTCGAAGAGGTCTACGAACCCTTCCTGATCATGGAGGGCTTCCTGATGCGGACGGCCCAGGGCCGCGTCGCGACCCCGCGGGCGTTCCGGCGCTTCGGGTACACGATGCCCGAGTCGCTCAAGGGATCGCAGGGCTCGCTTTTCGTCGTGGAGTGAGCCCGCTCTGGGTGGGGCGGGTCCGAGCCTACGCGCCGGGAGGCGCGGGCTCCGCTTCCAGCCTGTCGGCCAGCTCCTCGAAGGAGCGCATGTCCTCCGAGCCTTCGTAGGGATGGAGCCGCCTCTTCCCGTCCCTCCGGCTGAGGGTCCACCCCTCGGTCGCCGGGTCGTAGTGGAACCGGGCGAGCTCGACGACCGTGGTCTCACCGGGGAGCCCGCTGTAGTCCGGTCGTTGCTCCGACACGCAGACGTGATTGCCCCGGGCGCGCCAGCTGAATCGGCCGGCGCCGCCGGAGTGCATGGACATACGGTCGCAGTAGGCGTCGAGCCGCCTGGTCACCCTCGCCATTTCCAGCTTCGGGATCGCCATCGGGACTCCAAGTTCGGGCTGTCCGGGCCTCCAGGCCCAGCTGCCTGAAGATAACAGGAGGGGCCGCGGACGCCGGTGAGCACGCGCCGGGCGATCGATGCCTAAGCTGTGCCGCGTCCAACCCCGGTATAGATTTCCCCGATGAGCGATTGCGCGAAGACCCCGGGCAGATCGATCCGGGGGAGGACCGGCCGTCATGCCCGATTCCGTCGGATGCTCGTGACGGGTCTGCTCGGCAGCCTCGGCGCCTGCGGGGCTCCGGATGCCGACGGTGAGCCCTCGGCCGTGGACCCACTTGCCCCGGTGCGCGACGACCAGCCCTTTGTGGTGGTCCTGGGAATCGGCCAGGACGGGGGATATCCGCAAGCCGGCATGAAGAACGCCGAGGCCTGGGAGCGTCCCGAGCGGCGACGGCTTCCCGTGAGCCTGGGCATCGTCGACCCGTCCTCGGGAGAGCGATGGATGGTCGAGGCCACCCCGGCCTTTCCGGAGCAGCTCCGAGCCCTGGAATCGCTGGCCCCTCACGAGGACGTCCCCGGACTGTCGGGGGTGTTGCTCACGCACGCGCACGTGGGTCACTATGCCGGACTCATCCATCTGGGACGTGAGATTCTCGGCGCCTCCGGCGTTCCCGTTTATGCGATGCCGCGCATGGAGGCGTTTCTCCGCTCGAACGGCCCGTGGGACCAGCTCGTCGAGCTGCGCAACATCGAGATCCGTCCTCTGGCCGACGGGATCTCGACCGCCCTCAACGCCCGCATACGTGTCACACCGCTGACGGTGCCGCATCGTGACGAGTACTCGGAGACCGTTGGTTATCTGATCGAGGGCCCTGAGCGGAGCGTCTTCTTCCTGCCGGATATCGACAAATGGGAAGAATGGGACGCCCGCGGGACGAGGGTGGAGGACGTCCTCGCAGGGGTGGACGTGGCCTACCTCGATGCGACGTTTTTCGCCGACGGTGAGGTACCGGGCCGCGGCATGGCGGAGATTCCCCACCCGTTCGTCTCCGAGAGCATGGATCGCTTCAGCGCGCTCCCGGCCCAGGAGCGCGCCAAGGTTCGCTTCATCCACGTGAACCGGACGAACCCGGTAGGTTGGTCGTGGACTCCCGAGTGGGACGCCGTCCACCGAGCGGGGTTCCGCGTGGCGGTGAGAGGAGAGCGGGTCGGGCTGTGACGCTCACGGGTTAGATTCCGCCCATGAGCGACCGTACCGAAGCGGCGCCGTCTCCCGGCACCCGCCTTTCCGAATACGACTACGCGCTGCCGGATGACCGCATCGCCCGCTACCCTGCGGAGCGGCGGGACGAAAGCCGGCTGCTCGTGCTGCCCGCCGCCGACGGCGCGCCGTTCCGGCATCTTCGGTTTCGCGACGTCACCGAGCTCCTCCGCCCGGGCGACCTGCTCGTCGTGAACGAGAGTCGGGTGCGGCCGGCGCGGCTCCTCGGCCGCAAGCCCACGGGGGCGCCGGCAGAGATCTTCCTCCTCGGGCCGGCGGACGAGTCGCGGCACGCGCAGCCCGACGACCCGCGAGACTGGATCGCCCTCGTGCGTCCCGGAAGCAAGCTCAAGCCCGGCCGCACCGTCGACATCGCGGACGACTTCGTCGTGGAGATCCTCGACTCCGCTCCGGGGAACGGCAGGGTCGTGCGCCTCCATACCTCCGGCTCCGTAGAGGCCGCCATCGAGCGGCATGGCCACGTGCCGCTCCCGCCGTACATCGACCGGGACGACGAGCCTCTCGACCGGGAGCGCTACCAGACTGTCTACGCCCGCGATCCGGGCTCGGTGGCCGCTCCCACGGCGGGACTCCACTTCACCGACGAACTCCTGGCCCGCATCGAGGCCATGGGTGTGCGCCGGGCCGCTGTCTCGCTCCACGTGGGTATCGGGACGTTCCGGCCCATCGACGCCGACGACCCCGAGGACCACGAGATGCACCACGAGACGTACTTGGTGCCCGAGTCGGTGGCCGATGCCGTGGCGGAGACCCGGGCGGCGGGCGGCCGCGTGTGGGCGGTGGGCACCACGGTCGTGCGCACCCTGGAGGCGGCAGCCCGCGCCGACGGAACCCTCGAACCGGGACCGGGCTCCACCGACCTCTTCATCCGCCCACCCTACGATTTCCGGGTCGTCGACGCGCTGATCACGAACTTCCACCTGCCGCGCTCGACGCTCCTCATGCTCGTGGCTGCCCTCGGCGGGTACGAGCGGGTGATGGAGGCGTACCGGGTCGCCGTCGACGAGGGGTACCGCTTCTATTCCTACGGAGACGCGATGGCGCTGGTGCGCGGAGGCTGACGGTCGGCCCTCCGGCCCGCTCCGGTCCCACCGCCCGGTCCGACCCGCCCACGGCCGGAAAGGCAGCACGAACCGCATCGGACTCTCCTTCATGCTGGAAAAGCCGCGCTATGCGCGGTCAATCCATCACCGTCCCGGGTCAGGGGCGGCACCGGGCTGGAAAAGCCGCGCTATGCGCGGTCAATCCAGCACGGGGCATCCCGGAAGGGCGTTCGTGCTGATTTGACGGTGTGGGTCGAGCCGCCCCAACCCGGGCAGCGCCGGGCAGAGTGGGGTGCGCGGCCTACCCCACCTCTTCAGCACCCCTTCGGCGGGGTCCAAGGCCGGTGTCTGATCGAGGAGCCCGGTAAGCAGATCCCGCACGATGTGATCACGCGCACTTCCATTACCTTACCCGCCCATGTTCTCCTACGACCTCGAAGCCACCGACGGCGCCGCCCGCGCCGGCACCTTCACGACACCCCACGGCGCCCTCCACACGCCCGCCTTCATGCCGGTGGGAACGCTCGGCACGGTGAAGAGCGTGAGCATGTACGAGGTGCGCGACCTGGGCGCCGAGATGGTGCTCGCGAACACGTACCACCTGTACCTGCGGCCGGGGCACGAGCTGGTCCGTCAGCTCGGTGGCCTCCACGACTTCATGCGGTGGGACGGGCCCATCCTCACCGATTCCGGCGGCTATCAGGTCTTTTCGCTGGCGGATATCCGGCGGATCGAGGACGACGGCGTTCTCTTCCAGAGCCACATCGACGGCTCCGAGCACATGTTCACGCCCGAGTCCGTCATGGAGATCCAACGGATTCTCGGCGCGGACGTCGTCATGGCGTTCGACGAGTGCCCGCCCGGCGGCTGCGATCGGAACACCGCCGTGGAGGCGAACCGCCGCACCATCGCTTGGCTCGAGCGGTGCCGCGCGCGCTTCGACGAGCTCGCCAACGAAAGCGATGTGCCCGAGCAGACCCTCTTCCCCATCGCGCAGGGGAATGTCTACGACGACCTCCGGCGCGAGCACGTGCGGCAGATCTCGGATGTCGGGGACTGGGACGGCTACGCCATCGGCGGACTCTCCGTGGGCGAGGCCAAGCCCGACATGTGGCGCACCCTGGAGGTGCTCGACCCCGTGTTGCCGACGGACCGGCCGCGCTATCTCATGGGGGTCGGGTATCCCGACGATCTCCTGGAGGCGATCTCACGGGGGTGCGACATGTTCGACTGCGTCGCCCCGACCCGGAATGCGCGCCACGGCACCGCCTGGACTCTCGAACAGGGGCAGGTGAACTTGAAAGCCGCCCGGTTCCGCGAGGACACTCGGCCGATCGATCCAGGGTGTGATTGCCACGCCTGCACCCACTACGATCGGGCGTACCTCCGGCACCTGGTGGCCGCGGGCGAGTTGCTCGCTGTCCGGCTCGTCTCGATCCACAACCTCCGCTTTCTGGTTCGCCTGGGCGAGGAGGCCCGTCACCAGGTGTTGGCGGGGACCTTCGAGGCGTGGAAGAACGACTGGCTGGAACGTTACCGCAAAGAACGGAGTGAAGCGTGACCCTGTACGCGATGTTGGCCGTACCCCGCGAGGGGGGCAGCGCCGGGACCATCTTCTTCGTCCAGATGGCCCTCATCTTCGGCATCTTCTACTTCCTGCTCCTGCGCCCTCAGGCGAAGGAGCGGAAGCGCCACGAGAACATGCTGAAGGAGCTGAAGAAAGGCGACGAGGTGGTCACGAACGGCGGAATCATCGGTCGCGTGGTGCATGTGGACGAGAGTCGGCTCACGGTCAAGACCGGCGACAACACGAAGCTGACCGTCGATCGGAGCCGTATCGCGGCCGTACTCGACCAGGGCGACACCAAAGACGATTGACCATGGGCCTACGCGACATCGTACTCCTCGGAGATCCCGTGCTGCGCCGCGAGGCGGACGAGGTCACGTCGTTCGACGACGACCTCCGGGCGCTGGTGCGCGACATGTTCGAGACGATGTACCACGCCGAGGGAATCGGCCTCGCTGCACCGCAGATCGGCCTCTCGCAGCGGATCATCGTGGTGGACCTCCGGCGGGAGGAATATTCCGAGGAGCGGTTGGCTATCGTCAACCCGCGGGTCGTCTGGGAGAGCTCCGAGAAGGAGAAGGAGCCTGAGGGGTGCCTGAGCATTCCCGGGCTCGAGGAAGTCGTCGAGCGACCGGCCGCGGTCCGCGTCGAGGGCTTAGATCCCACCGGTGAGCCTCTCAGCATCGAGGCCGAGGAGCTCTTTGGCCGGGCGTTGCAGCACGAGATCGACCACGTGGACGGGATCCTCTTCCTGGACCGGGTCACCCCGCTCAAGCGGCGGATGCTGCTGAAGAAGTGGAAGAAGCTGCGCGAGGACGAAGCCGAATGAAGATCCTCTTCTGGGGCACTCCGGACTTCGCCGTGCCGTCGCTCCGCGCGCTGGTGGGCGAGGGCTTCGACATCGTTGGCGTGGTGTCGCAGCCCGACAGACCCGCCGGCCGGGGAAGGCACCTCACGCCATCCCCCGTAAAGCAGGTGGCCATCGAAGAGGGACTCACCGTGCTGACGCCCGACCGTCCTCGGGGCGACGACTTCCTGTCGCTCATCGGTGACCTGTCGCCGGACGTATCGGTCGTGGTGGCGTACGGGCATATCCTGAAGCGCGAGGTCCTGGATGTGCCGCGGCTCGGATCCATCAATCTGCACGCTTCGCTCCTCCCGAAGCTCCGGGGCGCTGCGCCCATCAACTGGGCGATCGCACGCGGACACGAAGAGACGGGCGTGACCGTCATGCGCATGGTCGAGGCGATGGACGCCGGGCCCGTCATCCACCAGGTGGCCGAGCCCATCCTGGCGGACGAAACCGCCGGTGAGCTCACCATCCGGCTGTCGGAGGTAGGGGCGGCGGCCCTCGTCGAAGCTCTCGCGTTCCTCGACGCAGGCCTGGCCGAGGAGGAGGAGCAGGACGACGGGGAGGCCACCTATGCGCCCAAGCTCGACCGGGACACCGCGCGCATCGACTGGAACCGGCCGGCGGTGGAGATCGGTCTTCACGTCCGCGCGATGGACCCGGTTCCGGGTCCGTGGACGAAGCTGGACGGGGCGGCGGTGAAGCTCTTCCGTCCGAGCGTCGTCGAAGGCGACTTCAACGTCGATGAGGGGAGCGCCGGGAACGGGCGCGACCCGCTGGCGGAGCCGGTCGAACCCGGGACCGTCGTCGCGGCGGATCCCTCGGAGGGCGTGCTCGTCGCGGCGCCCGGGGGCGCGGTGCTTTTCGCCGAGGTCCAGCCGCCCGGGAAGCGACGGATGAGGGCCGCCGATTGGATCAACGGGCGGGGCGTCGCGGTCGGGCAGGCGTTCGAGTAGCTGGCGGCCATGCCCGCAGGACGGGTTCCCCGACTGCACGTCGTCACCGATTCGCCGACGCTCCAGCGCCCGGATTTCGTCGAGCTCGCCCGTGCGGTGCTCGCCGCGGGTGGGCCCGGGTTGGCGTTGCACGTCCGCGGGCCGGCCACGGAGGGCCGAAACATCCACGATGTGGCGGTGGCGCTGCTGCCGGCGGCGCGGGAGGCCGGGGCCACGCTGCTCGTGAACGACCGGGTGGACGTGGCGCTCACGGCGGGGCTGGAAGGGGCCCACCTGGGCGAGCGGTCGCTCCCGGTGGCCGAGGCGCGGCGCCTGCTCGGGCCCGAGCGGCTGATCGGCGCCTCCGTCCACGACCGCGACCGGGCGCGCTCCGCGTGGGAGGAAGGCGCGAATTACGCCTTCGTGGGTACCATCTTCTCCACGGCCAGCCATCCGGGACGGACGGGCATCGGCGTTACGGAGATGGCCGGGATCCTTCGGGCGGCGCCGGGCATTCCGATGCTGGGCATCGGCGGTGTGTCGGTGGACCGGGTCCGCGATGTGGTCCGAGCGGGCGCCCACGGCGTCGCCGTACTCGGTGGCGTCTGGTCGGCTCCGGATCCGGCGGCCGCAGTGAGCGAGTATCTTGTCGCGTTGGAACAGGAGGACTCATGAATACGACGAAAACGACGGTGGGCGTGCAGCTCAACGGTAAACCCGCGGAGGTCGAAGACGGCGCGTCCGTCAGCGGTCTCCTGGAGTCACTCGACCTCCACCCCGGCATGGTGGTGGTCGAGTTGAACCGTGAGATCCTGCCGCGCGACCGCTACGAAGAGTTCACGATAGGCGAAGGCGACACGATCGAGCTCGTGCACTTCGTCGGTGGAGGATGAGATGACGGAAGTGGATACCGTGCAGGGCGCGGAAGACGCGCTCGACACCCGGCTCGTCGTGGGCGGTCACACCCTCGCGTCGCGCCTCATCGTGGGAACGGGAAAGTACGCGACCAACGAGGTCATGATCGACGCGATCCGCGCGTCGGGGGCCGACATGGTGACCGTCGCCGTGCGGCGCATCGACCTCGACCGGACGCAGGAGGAGGGGATCCTCCACCACCTCGACCCGGAGGAGTTCTTCCTGCTCGCGAACACCGCCGGCTGCTACACCGCTGAGGACGCCGTGCGCTACGCCCGGCTCGCGCGCGCGGCCGGCTTCAACGAGTTCGTGAAGCTCGAGGTCATCGGCGACGAGCAGACGCTCCTGCCGGACGTGCAGGCCACGCTCGAGGCCGCCAAGACGCTCACCGCCGAAGGCTTCAAGGTGATGGCGTACACGAACGACGACCTCATCACCGCGCTCCGCCTCGAAGACGCCGGGTGCGTCGCGGTCATGCCGCTGGCCAGCCCCATCGGGAGTGGGCTGGGCGTCGTGAACCCGTACTTCATCCGTGAGATCAAGCGGCGCCTCGAGGTGCCGGTGATCGTCGACGCCGGTGTGGGCACCGCGTCCGACGCGTGCGTGACCATGGAGCAGGGCGTGGACGGCGTGCTCATGAACACCGCGCTGGCCGCCGCGGACGACCCGGTTCGGATGGCCCATGCCATGCGCCACGCGATTCGCGCTGGGCGTCTCGCGTACCTGGCCGGGCGGATGCCGTCCCGTGAGATCGCCGTGCCGTCGTCGCCCACCCGGGGGATGCTCGACTGAAGCGAGCGTCCGCGGCCAGGCAGGCGGCGTTCCGGATCCGGACCGAGGTCGAGCGAGGTCGGCGGCTGGATCTGGCGTTTGGCTCGAGGGCGACCCGGCTCGACGACCGTGACCGCGGCTTCGTGCACGAGCTCACGTACGGCACCACCCGTTTGCGGGGACGGCTCGACCACCTGATCGGTCGCTTCGTGGACCGTGGGCTCGGGTCGCTCGACGCCAAGGTGCTCGAGGTGCTGCGCCTCGGCGCGTATCAAGCGCTCTACATGGGCGGAGTTCCGGCGTTCGCGGCGGTGTCCGAGTCGGTCGACCTGACCCGCGATGTCGCGGGAGCCAAGCCGACCGGTCTGGTCAACGCGGTGCTTCGCCGGGTGGTGGAGGCCGGAGACGGACCCGAGCACTTCCCCGATCCCGAGCGCGACCCCCTCGGCTTCCTGGAGCATTGGGGATCGCACCCCCGGTGGCTCCTGGAGCGCTGGCTCGAGCGTTGGCCGTTCCAGGAGGTGCGGGCGCTGGTGGAATTCGACAACCGGCGGCCGCCGACGTATCTGGTGGCCCTCGACCTTCCCGCGGGGGAGGTCCTCGAGCGGCTGTCCGAGGCTGGCGTGGCCGCGACCCTCGTCGCCGAGGACCCGACGTGCGTCCGGCTCTCCGACGAGGCGCACCCGCGCGATGCGCTTGCCGCCGTGCCGGGTTCGATCATCCAGGATCCCGCTGCCGGGCTCGTCGGCAGATACGCCGACATCGCGGAAGGCACGGACGTTGCAGATCTGTGTGCGGCACCCGGAGGTAAAGCGCTGGCCCTGTCGGGGCGAGCCGGACGGCTGGTCGCGGCGGACCTGTCCGAGGCGCGTCTCCGTCTGGTCCGGGAGAACGCGGAGCGGACAGGGCGGAGCATCCACTGCGTCGTGGGCGACGCCCTGAAGCCGCCCGTGCGCGCGGTGGACGTCGTGCTACTGGACGTGCCGTGCTCCGGAACGGGAACGCTGGCGCGGCATCCCGACGCGCGCTGGCGCCTCGATCCGTCCGCGATCGAGCGCTTCGCCGCGCTCCAGGAACGGCTCCTCGAGGCCGCCGCGGACCGGGTCGTCGTCGGGGGGGTGCTCGTGTATTCGACCTGCACCCTGGAGCCGGACGAGAACGGGGACCGTATCGACCGGTTCCTGGGTACGCATGCCAACTTCCAGTTGGAGGCGACGGGGGCCGTCCCCGATGATACGATGGATGCCGCGGGGCGCCTGTCCGTGACGCCCCAGGGCTCTGGGCACGACGGCGCGTTCGCCGCGAGGATGAGGAGACTCGGATGAAGCTGGGTGGCTCACTGGAGCGTAGACGCAAGCGAGGACGGCGGAGCCCGGACGACGGGGGAAGTCGTTTCTCGCTTCCGGAGCTCGGCGGCAAGGTCGCCGCGGGCGTCGTCGGACTCGCCTTCGTCGGCTGGTTCGTGGGCTATATGATCGCCACTCGCGTCGTGTTTCCAGCACCGCCCCCGCCGGGAGACATGTTCGAGGTACCGGACTTGAGCGGCGTCGACGTCCAGACGGCTCGCGAGCGTCTCGCGGGCGCGAGCCTCGAGCTCGGAGACGTTGATTCCATCGCGCATCCGACCGTGCCCGGTGCCCATGTGGTCGGGCAGTCTCCGCTCCCCGGCCAGGCCGCACTTCCCGGCACCGCGGTGAGCGTGACGCTGAGCCTCGGCCCTCAGACCCGGTCGGTTCCCGACGTCCTGGGGCTCGCCGCGAACCAGGCCATGATCGTCCTCGAAGCAAGCGGCTTCGTCGTACGTGCGGACTCCGTCGAGAGCGAGGAGCCACGAGGCCGCGTCGTCACGATCACCCCGGAGCCCGATCGCGTGGTGGCGCTCCCGGCCGAGGTCCAGATCCGGATCAGCACGGGTCCGCCCTTGCTGTTCATGCCGATGGTGCTCGGTCTGGAGGAGGCGGAAGCGGTGTCCATGCTCGACTCCCTCGGGTTTGTCGTGATGGAGGTCGAGGAGGTGTTCCGCTTCGGGCGGGACCAGGGCATCGTGGTCGAGCAGGAGCCCGCCGCGGATACGGAGCTTCAGCGCGGCGCCGAGGTCAACCTGTCCGTGGGGCGGCGGGGTGGTTGAGAACGCGCGGCGCACGGGAACAATGCCGCCCGTCGTTCGTAGCATTCCGGGCACCCGTCCGGTGTGTGTCCACCCGTTTCCCGTACGCTCTTCGGACTCGACTTCATGAAGCGCAGTTTCATCCGTTCGCCCTACCTCTGGACGATCGTCGGCGTCGGCGTCGTCGTCTTGGTGGCGTGGCTCGGCCGTGAGAGCTATCAGCCCGTGATCACGGGGGCCGAGGCGCCGAGCTTCACGGCCACGACCCTGGACGGCGAGGTCCGGACACTCGAGGACTACGAAGGCAAGGTCGTGCTCCTGAACGTGTGGGCGACATGGTGCCTGCCGTGCCGCGAAGAGATGCCCTCGATGCAACGGATGTACGAGGAGTTCGAGGGAGAGGATTTCGAGATCGTCGCGGTGAGCGTCGACGCCCGGGTCGGTGAGCAGGACCCGAGCGGCCGTCCGGGTGGCGATCTCGGTGCCTTCGCCGACGAGTATGGTCTGACCTTCCCGATCCTCCACGATCCGGCCGGTGACATCCAGCGCATCTATCAGACGACGGGTGTCCCCGAGACGTTCCTGATCGGGAAGGACGGCATCATCTACAAGAAGGTCGCGGGGGGAACGCACTGGGACGCGGACGTGAACGTGGGGCTCGTTCGACGGCTCCTGGAAGGCTGATTACCTTCCGATGCCTCCCTCCTCGCGACTCTTCCACAACTGGCGGCTCAAGCTCTCGGCCCTGGGCCTCTCGGTCTTCTTCTGGGCCGTCGTTCAGGCCGAGCCCAGCAACCGCGAGACCTTCGAGTCGGTTCCGGTCCGGGTCCAGATCGCGGACACGAGCTGGGTCCTGGCAGGCCCCCCCGATCCCCCGGTCGTGCAAATCCGGCTCGGCGGCGTGGCCCGCGAGATCATCCGACTGGCCCGTGAGGGCACCACGGTGGTCGTGCCCGTCGGGTCCGTCTCTTCACAGGACACCGTCATCGCCGTGCGCCGCGAATGGGTGGACGCCGCCTCCCGGGCCGGGGTGACGGTCGAGTCGGTCGTGCCCGGGTCGATCGCGCTCTCGTTCGAACCCGCCGAGACACGGCTGGTCCCCGTGGCTCCGCGACTCCAGGGGCAAGTCCCGGACGGTCTGGCATTGCTCGGCGAGGTCACGGCCAACCCGCAGTTCGTCCGCGTGAGGGGGCCGGAGAGCCGCGTATCGGGACTCGACTCGATCGGACTGCAGGGGTTCGATCTGGGGAGCGTCCGGGAATCAGGGATCTATACGGTACTGGTCGACACGGCGGGGTTGGTGGGTGGGGCCGCTCAGCCGAGGACGGTCTCCCTGAGCATCCGGGTCGAGGAGTTGGTCGAACGCGTCCTTTCCGACGTGGCGGTGACCGTCGACGCCGGGGAAGGGCAGCCGGAGCTCGTCGCCGATCCGGCGTCGGTTCAGGTGCGCATCACGGGTCCCCGGTCGCTGGTGACCGGCTTCGGCCCCGAAGCCGTGAGGGGAGAGGTGGCCAGCGAACTCCTCCTCGGCATGACGACCGGCGAGGTGCGTCGGGTCCCCATCCGAATCCAGGGTGTTCCCGAAGGGCTCGAAGCCGAGCCTCTGGTGGGATCGGTTGCCGTGCGGCGCGCGGCCGACGTCGGCC
>JBBDSM010000176.1:847-16346 GCA_040904945.1 Gemmatimonadota bacterium | reverse complement strand
TGGAGCCGGGACCGTCTTCGGCGTCGACGGCGCGTCGCAGCCGTCGGGTGGAGGCTTCGACGCGGCTCCGTTCGTGCGGAGCTCCGTGGAGGCCGCGGCCGGCGAGCCGGTCGAGCCGGGGGTACGCCGCCCCTTCGTACGGTGGGCGGACGGACCCACACCGACGAGCCGTAGTCGCACGCTCGAGGTCCCGGCTCACGACACCACACTCACGGCGCTCTACGAAGGCCGGGAGATCCAGCTCGGCGTCACGCTCGAGTCCGATGCCGGCCCGGTCGTGCCGGCCACTGTGCGGACCTTTCCACCGTCGTCCGACCTCTGGTTCGTGGAGGACCCGAACGTCGATATCGAGGTCGAGGTCCAGCCCCGGACCGGCTTCTCGTTCGTCGGCTGGACCGGTGATCTCGCGGGGGAGACCAACCCTGCGTTCGTGACGATGACCGCGCCCGTCTTCGCCGGAGCGACCCTGGAGACGGTCTACGCCGTGCCGCCCGCGTCGTTCATGTCGCCGGCCGCGACACCGCAGAGCCTCGATCTCCAGGCGGTGAACGGCACCGACCCGGTCGCATGGAGCCTGGTCGGGGGGACGCTCCCCGACGGGATGGGCCTGCGCACGGCCGGCACCGTCGAAGGCGCACCGCTCGAAACAGGGAGCTTCACGGTAACCGTTCGTGCTCGTGACGCGATCGGCCTCACGGCCGAGGGGGAGGTCACCATCGACGTGGGCGTCGCAGATATCGGACCGGAGCGGGCGGCCGGGCCCTTCCTGCTCGGTCCGCAACTCACGGACGCCGAGGCCGCCTACCTCGATCGCGAAGGGAACGCCGATGGACGCTACGACCTGGGTGACTTCCGGGCGTGGGTGACGCGTGGCGCCGGGGGGGCGCGATGACCCGCCGGCTCCTGGCCGTCCTCCTGGTGGCCTTGGCGACCGCCTCCGCGTGCGATGATCGCGGGCCCGGCACGATCCTGGTCACCGTCGAGGCGCCCGACGCGCTCGGCGCGGTGGCCCTCGAGGTCGTCGGCGCCGGCGTGCGCGGATTCGAAGGGGTCGGTACGACGCAGGCTTACGGCGGGGTCGTCTCGGCCCGGCAGGGTCGACACCGCGTCGTGCTCGTGGACCCGGTAGGCGGTACGCTCCGGGTGGGGATCCGTGTGGACGAGATCCGCGCGGAGTGGCCGACCGTACGCGCGGTTTCGGCCGCCGGAAGCGACGACGTGGAACGGAGCACGTCGGATCTCCAGATCTCGGTCGCGCGTCAGTAGGGAATACCGCCTCCCACGCCCGTGCGCTTGCCCGGCGTGCGTCCGACCTTAAGGTTGAAGGAACCGGCCTCGTGGCGACCCCGCCGTGGGGCATTCGGGAGGTGCTCATGAACCCATCCAATCTCCGCTCCGCCGCGGGGCGGCGCACGGTTGCTCGAGCCACCGTGCCGCTCGCGCTCGTGCTTCCCTGGGCCGTGCTCCAGGCGTGTGTGGACAGCACCGGCCCACCACACCCGCTCATCGAGGCGACGGAGTTCGCGCCCGCGCTCGACGTCGACCTCGAGGCGATGACCCGGATCGACGGCGGCCTCTATGTGGAGGACCTGGTGGTCGGGGAAGGGAGGGAAGTAGGCTTCTATCAGGAGGTTGTGCTCGCCTACGATCTGCATCTTCCGGACGGGCGTCTCGTGATCCATCAGGACAGCGCCAAGTTCATCATGGGCTGCTACGAGGTCGTGTCGGGCCTCGAGGCCGGGGTCAGGGGCATGCGTGTGGGCGGGGCACGCCGGATCGTGGTGCCGCCGCGCCTGGGCTACGGTGAGCGCGCGCCGTGGCCGCTCGAGATTCCGCCGTTCTCCATCCTGGTCTACGAGGCCGAGGTGCTCCGTACGAGCGGTCGCCGCTGCCCGGGGTCCGAGCCGTGAAGGTGACGACGGGGGGACGGGGTCGTGCCGCGACGGGCATCTGTCTGTGCGTGGCGGCGCTGCTGGCGCCGCTCCCGGTCGCGGGCCAGACGGCGGTGTCGTTCGGAGGCGGCTTCGGCGGCTTCGCCGGGAGCGACTTCGCGGGGACTCCCGCTGGGCTCACCATGGGAGGTGCGCTCCATCTGGCCATGGAGGGCCACCCGGCGGAGGTGTCGTTCGGCATCGACCATTCGAGCTACGGCGGCCACGGCTTCGTGGGCGCGACCCGTCAGCTCGACTACTCGGCGGCCCTGCGGATGCAGGTGGCGGCCAGGCCGGCGCTTGTCGCGGGGATCCGGTTCGGGTACAGCACACGGTCCCTGTCGGTGGTTGAGGAGCCTGCTCGGACCGAGGGAATGATCGTCGGCCCGACGCTGTCGCTCCGTGTCCCCACGGGCCTGGGGCCATTCGTCGAGACGTCGCTGGACGCGCTCTACGTCAGTTACGAAGAGCTCATCATGCACGGGGGGCGGGAGTACGGAACGGACCAGGACGGCTTCCGGGGCGTGCTCCGCGTCGGGGTCTGGATGCCCCTCGGCGACGGCTGACCGACCGGCTTGCCGGCACACCACCCTTCCGCCACCTTACGCGGGTTTCCCCGCGACCTCTCGCAGGACGAGGTCGGGCGGGCACCCGGACATCCCCAGAACATCAACTCCAGGCCGCCCGCACGGCGGAGGAGCAGCCCATGACGGGAGCCTCGTGGATCACCATGATCGCGATCACCGGCTTCGTCTGGGGAGGCTTCGCCCTCGTCCTGGTCACCGCGATCCGTAAGGAGTCCGGTAAGACCGGCGATGAGTAGCGCCCCAGCGACGCGGCCCGGCACCAGCGAGCGCCCTACGTGCCCAGACGCGACGACCTAGAGACGATCCTGATCCTCGGGTCCGGCCCCATTGTCATCGGCCAGGCCTGCGAGTTCGACTATTCCGGGACCCAGGCGGTCCGCGCCCTCAAGGAAGAGGGATACCGCGTGATCCTGGTGAACTCGAACCCGGCCACCATCATGACCGATCCGGACATCGCGGATCGGACGTACATCGAGCCGATCACGCCCGAGTGGGTGGAGCTCGTCATCGAGAAGGAGCGGCCCGACGCGCTCCTCCCGACCATGGGCGGCCAGACGGCTTTGAACGTCGCCATGGAGCTCCATCAGTCGGGCGTGCTCGAGAAGTACGGCGTCGAGCTCATCGGCGCCAACGAGCGCTCCATCGAGATGGCCGAGGACCGCGAGGAGTTCGCGCGCGCCATGGAGCGGATCGGGCTCGAGGTTCCCCACGGCGGCTTCGCGCACTCGGTGGAGGAGGCCCTCGAGATCGTCGAGCATACGGGCTATCCCGCCATCATGCGATCCTCCTACACCCTCGGCGGCACAGGTGGTGGCGTGGCGTACAACCGTGAGGAGTTCGAGGCCCAGGTGAAGAAGGGTCTCGACGCCTCGCCGACCACCGAGGTGCTCATCGACCGATCCATCCTCGGCTGGAAGGAGTACGAGCTCGAGGTCGTCCGCGACGGGATCGACAACGTCATCATCATCTGCTCCATCGAAAACTTCGATCCGATGGGCGTGCATACCGGCGACTCCATCACCGTCGCGCCCGCGCAGACGCTGTCCGACGTCGAGTACCAGAAGATGCGGGACGCCTCCATCAAGATCATCCGCGAGATCGGGGTCGAGTCGGGCGGCTGCAACATCCAGTTCGCGGTGAACCCCGAGACCGGCGACCTGGTGGTCATCGAAATGAACCCGCGGGTGTCCCGTTCCTCGGCGCTCGCGTCCAAGGCAACCGGCTTCCCCATTGCGCGGATCGCGGCAAAGCTCGCCGTCGGCTACCATCTGCACGAGCTCCCGAACGACATCACGAAGACGACGCCCGCCTCGTTCGAGCCCGTCCTCGACTACGTGGTGGTCAAGCTACCCCGCTTCGCCTTCGAGAAGTTTCCGGGTGCGGACGATACCCTCACGGTCCAGATGAAGTCGGTGGGTCAGACCATGGCCATCGGGCGTACCTTCCGCAGCGCGTGGCAGAAGGGGTTCCGGGGCCTCGAGATCGGGCGCACAGGGTGGACGACAGGCGCGCGGCTGAAGGACGACGGACTCGAGGCGGGTGACGCGGAGTCGCTTTTGACCGCCATGCGTCGACCGACGACGGAGCGGCCGTTCCAGCTGAAGCGAGCGTTCGAGGCGGGCCTCTCCATCGAGACGATCTATCAGGCCACGAAGATCGATCGGTGGTTCCTGGACCAGCTGGCGCAGATCGTCGAATGGGAGGAACGGTACCGCGACGCCCCTGAAGTGACCGCCGAGCTCACCCGCCGCATGAAGCGGGAGGGCTTCAGCGACGCCCAGCTCGCCGCGCTCCGGGGTGAGACGGAGGAGGAGGTGCGCGATCGTCGGTGGGGGTGGCAGATCCACCCGACGTACAATGTGGTCGACACTTGCGCGGGTGAGTTCCCGGCCGCGACGCCGTACTTCTACTCGTCTTACGAGGACGAGTCGGAGAGCGTCCCCTCGGACCGGGACAAGATCGTCATCCTCGGGAGCGGACCGAACCGGATCGGGCAGGGGATCGAGTTCGACTACTGCTGCGTGCAGGCCGTGCTCGCCCTACGCGAGGCGGGGTACGAGACGATCATGATCAACTCGAACCCGGAGACGGTGTCCACCGACTTCGACGTGAGTGACAAGCTGTACTTCGAGCCGCTCACCCTCGAAGACGTGCTCGAGATCCTGAGGCTGGAGCAGCCCAAGGGCGTCATCGTGCAGCTCGGCGGGCAGACGCCCCTCAAGCTCGCGCGAGGACTGGAGGCGTTCGGCGCGCCTGTGCTGGGTACGCCGGTCGACGCCATCGACCGGGCCGAGGACCGTGACCGCTTCGACGACGTCTGCCGCCGGATCGGCGCGAGGACGCCCCCGAACGGGATCGCCAAGAGCGAGGCCGAGGCCCTCGAGATCGCCGAGCGGATCGGCTTTCCGGTGCTGGTCCGCCCGAGCTATGTGCTCGGCGGACGCGCCATGCGCATCATCTACGACGCCGAATCGCTCGAACGCTACTTCGAGGAGGCCGTGCGTGCTTCCGAAGACCATCCGGTGCTCGTCGACCGCTTCCTCGAGGACGCTTACGAGGCCGACGTCGACGCGCTCTCCGACGGAACCGATGTGGTGATCGGCGGCATCATGCAGCATATCGAGAACGCGGGCGTGCACTCGGGCGACTCGGCGTGCGTGCTGCCGCCGTACCGGCTCTCCGCGCCGGTCCTGGAAGAGATCCGCGACCTGACCCGTCGCTTCGCGCTCGAGCTCGGCGTGGTCGGGTTGCTGAACGTCCAGTACGCCATCAAGGATGACGAGGTCTACGTCCTCGAGGTGAATCCGCGCGCGTCCCGCACCGTGCCGTTCGTGAGCAAGGCCACGGGCGTGCCCCTGGCGCGCCTGGCCGCGCGGATCATGGCGGGCGAGGCTCTGGCCGACCTGAACGTCCCGGCCGAGGCCCCCGTGCCGGGTGTGGCCGTGAAGGAAGCCGCCCTCCCGTTCAACCGCTTCGACGTCGACGTGATCCTCGGCCCGGAGATGCGCTCGACGGGCGAGGTCATGGGCATCGACGATTCGTTCGGGATGGCGTTCGCGAAGGCGCAGGTGTCCGTCGGCAACGTGCTGCCGGAGGAGGGCACGATCATCGTGACCGTGAACGACCGCGACAAGGAAGTGGTCGCTCCCATGCTTCGCCGCTTCCTGGACCTCGGTTTCGACCTCATGGCGACGGGCGGTACCCGGGACTTCCTGGCGCGGCTCGGCGTTCCATCGGAGCCGGTCTTCAAGGTGCGGCAGGGACGTCCGGACATCGTGGATCAGATGGTGTCGGGCAACGTCGCGCTCCTCATCAACACGCCACTCGGCAAGAAGTCGCAGTACGACGACTACGCGATGCGGCGGGCGGCGATCACGTACAAGGTCCCGTATCTGACGACGATGTCCGCCACGTCGGCGGCGTGCGACGCGCTCATCGCGCTCAAGTCGCGCAAGCGGGAGGTCATGTCCATTCAGGAGCGGGTCGCGTCCCTCCACGTGCCGGCCGGCGAGCCGGGCTCCGAGTCGGGCGCCGCGTGACCGCGTCCGGCTTCTTCCTGCATCCGTCCTCGCCGCTCCACGACACCGGGTGGAACCATCCCGAGCACCAGGGCCGCATGAGGGCGCTGGCCTCGACGGTCGGGAAGGACATGCTCACCCTGCACGGCCACGTCGGACAGTTCGAGCCGGGGGTGGCCAGCGAGGACGACGTGCTTCGTGTCCACAGCGCCGGACATCTGGCGCAAGTCCGGCGGGCATGCCGCATGGCAGCGGAGCGCGAGACGGTCGTGTCCCTCGACGACCCGGACACGAAGGTCTCGAGTGCGTCGTGGGAGGCTGCGCTCGGCAGCGCGGGGGCGGGGATCGAGGCGGCGCGGAGCGTCGTGGAAGGGCGAATACGGAACGCTTTCGTCGCGACCAGGCCCCCCGGGCATCACGCCACTCCCGACAGGCCGATGGGCTTCTGCCTTTTCAACAACGCCGCGGTTACTGCGCGTTGGCTGCAGGCCGAGGGACACGCCGAGCGCGTGCTGATCGTCGATTGGGACGTGCATCATGGGAACGGCACTCAGGACGTCTTCTATGACGATCAGGACGTCTTCTATCTGTCGCTGCATCAGGCGCCCCACTACCCTGGGTCCGGCGCAGCCTCGGAGCGCGGCTCGGGCGATGGGGAGGGGACGACGCTCAACGTGCCGCTTCCGGCCGGGACGTCGCGGCGCGACTACCGGACGGCGTTCGATCGTGCGCTCGAGGACGTCACAAACGGCTTTCACCCCGACTTCGTGCTCGTGTCGGCGGGCTTCGACGTGATGGCGGGCGATCCGCTGGGGGGGATGCTCCTCGAACCCGATGACCTCCATGCCATGACCCGACGCCTGGTGGACATCGCGGAGGAGGGCTGCGGGGGACGCATGGTCACGTTCCTGGAAGGCGGCTACGTGCCGAAGCGACTTGGCGAAGGCGCGGTCGCCGTCATCCGCGCGCTCGCCGACTTGGAAGTCCCCCAAGAGGTTCCATGAACGGAATGCGCCGCAGTCTCCTCGTCCGGTCCCGGGTCTTGCTGACTTGCGTGCTCGCCCTCCTCGCGGGGTGCGAGACGACCGTCGTGGCCGGCGGTGCAGAGCCCTCCGGCACGGCCCAGGACGGTCGGTTCGAGACCGTTCACCCGGAGGCCCGCCGCGCGATCTCCGAGATTCGCTCGCCTTATTGTCCGGGGCTGATGCTCGAGGTCTGTCCGTCGCCGGATGCGGCCGTGCTCCGCGATTCGATTGACACCCTCGCGCGCTCCGGCATCCTGGCCGACTCGATCGTCGAGCTGATGATCGCCAGGTACGGCGAGGAGTGGCGGGCCGTGCCGCGCCGCGAAGGCGCCGGATGGTGGGCCTGGCTCATGCCGGCCGGCGTGCTGCTGCTCGGATTGCTCACGGTGGCGGTCGTGCTCTCACGGAGGAGGCGTGGTGTCGTTCCCGCCGGAGGTTCGGAGCCGACGAGACCGGAGGACGAGGAGAAACTTCGCCGTGCGATGAGCGATCTCGACGAGTCCGAGCATCCCGAGTGGTGACCCCCCCGTCCATGCTCGATCTCATCCGCCTGAGCCCACGTAGGCTCTTTCCACCGGGCGGCCTCGAGCTGTACCGACAGATCGCTCTGCTGACCGGCATGACCGAGGGCCATGAGGTCCTGGACGTGGCGTGCGGGAAGGGCGTGTCGTTGGAATACTTGGTCCGTGAGTTCGGGGTGCATGGCTCGGGCGTCGACGCGGAGCCGTGGCTCATCGACGAGGCAGAGGGGCGCACGCGCTCGCTCGGCATCGCGGACCGCCTCCAATTCCAGGCGGGTCGACCGGATGCGCTGCCCTACCGCGACGGGATCTTCGACGTGGCCGTGGGCGAGATCGGGCTTGCGAGCCACGGCGACCCGGTTGATGCCGTCCGCGAACTCGCGCGCGTCACGAGGCCCGGCGGGTTCATCGTGCTCGTGCAGCTGGTCTGGAAGGCGCCGGTCGATGCCGACCGACGCCGCGTCCTGGCCGAGCACCTTGGCGCCCGCCCGAGGATGGTCGTCGAGTGGAAACGCCTTCTCCTCGAGGCCGGGGTCGAAGACCTCCACACCGAGGACTGGTCGGACGTGCGAACGGCCTTCCGGACTGGAGTCGCAAAGCCGTTTCCGGACTTCGCTGAGCTCTTTTCCGTTGGTGAGAAGCTGGGCATCATGCGAAGGGCCTGGGGTCGGTGGGGGTGGCGGGGTGTCGGGAGCGCCCTCGCCCGGGAGCGCGCCGTGCACCACCTCCTCTCGAAGGAGCGGATCCTCGGCCTGGATCTGATCCGGGGCCGAACGGTCGGTGTCATGGATGGGGCGGGCGGGGACAAGGTGGGGGTCGACGAGGATTCCACTACAGTCCTGGAGACGAGCGGATTGCCACTCTTCGGAGAGGGAGGGGAGCGTCGTGAGAGCTGCTGATACCTCGGGGACCCCGCCGCTCCACGATCCGGCGGTCATCGGGGCCATCCAGGCGTTCCTGCGTGACGAGGGCCTCGACGCCTGGCTGCTCTACGAGTTCCATGGACTGAACCCGGTCGCGGCCCGGATGCTCGGTCTCGGTAAGACGACGCGGCGCGGCTTCGTCCTGATTCCGCACGACGGCGACCCCGTGGCGCTCGTGCACTCGATCGAGGCGTCCGCGTGGCGCGGTTGGCCGTTCGAACGGCGGAGTTACTCAGGATGGCGTGAACTCGACGAGGCGCTGGGTCGCCTTCTCGAGGGACGCGGCCGGATCGCCATGGAGGTCTCACCCGGCGGTGCGGTGCCCACTCTCGATCTGGTCCCGGGCGGCCTCGTTGGATCCCTGCTCGAGACCGGCGTGGAGATCACGAGTTCGGGCGACCTGGTCTCCCGCTTCCACAGCGTCTGGACGCCCGAGCAACGGGACGACCACGGTCGCGCCGCGGAGCTCGTCGCCGAGGTGGCTGCACGGGCCTTCGAGCGCGCCGCAGATGCCGTGCGCGACGGGAATCCCGTTACCGAGGGCGCGCTTTCGGATTGGATCCGCTCGGAGCTGCGAGGCGCCGGACTGGTGCACGAGACCGACTGCATCGTCGCCGTCGGTGCAGGCGCGGCCGACCCGCACTACGCGCCCGACGGTGCCGGCGCGGTGATCGAGCGAGGCGCGCTCCTTCTGATCGATCTTTGGGGCGGCTTCGAAGGCTCGGTCCCTGCGGACCAGACGTGGATGGGCTTCCTTGGGTCGACCATCGACGCCCGCACGGACGAGGTGTGGCGTGCGGTGCGCGACGCGCGGGACGCGGCCATCGCCTTTCTGGAGCAGCGCTCCGATGAAGGATCCGTGGTGCGTGGCTACGAGGTCGACGACGTGGCCCGCGCCGTGATCGAGGAGCGCGGCTTCGGCCCCTACTTCGTGCACCGCACCGGCCACTCCATCGACACCTCGCTCCACGGAAGTGGGCCGAACCTCGACAACCTCGAGACGCGCGACGACCGCCGGCTGCTTCCGGGCGTCGGCTTCTCCGTGGAGCCGGGCGTCTACATCCCGGGCGAGATCGGCATCCGGAGTGAGATCAACGTCTTCTGGGGTGAGAGGGGGCCCGAGGTGACGCCGGCCCGCACGCAGCGCGACATATTCCTTCTCCTCGACGATTGAAAAACGAACCCTCACGCCGGGTCGATGTGGCGTTGCCACTTCCGATCCACCGGACGTTCACCTACGGCGTCGACGGCGTGCTGCCGCCCGTCGGCACCCGCGTGCTCGTTCCGTTCCGACGCACCGAGCGGATCGGGTGGGTGGTGGGTCCCGGCGAGGACGGCCCCATCAAAGGGCTACGCAAGGTGCTTTCCGTCCTCGACCGTGAGCCCACGGTCACACCCGACGTGCTCGAGCTCTGCCGTTGGATGGCGGACTACTACGTCTCGCCCCTGGGGATCGCGCTCCGGGCCGCCCTCCCGGCGGTCCTTTCGGACGTATCCCGGGACTACATGACCTGGGTAGGCGAGGCGTCCGGGCTGGACGGCCTGCGGCCCCGGGAGAGGAAGGTGGCCGAGCATCTTTCGGCGCGTGCCGGGGCGCAGCGGGTGCAGACCCTGAGAAGGTCACTCGGCATGGGCTCGATCTGGACCGAGCTTCGGGCGTTGGAGGCCGCCGGTCTGCTGGACCACGAGGCGGTGCCGCCCGCGGAACCTTCGGTGAAGACGCGCCGTGTCGTGCGCGTGGTCCGGAACCCGGGCACCCTCGAGGAGCGCGAGGAGATCTTCGGCCGTGCCGCACGCCAGCGTGAGGCGTTCGACCTGCTGCAGGCCTCGGGTGGTGCGGCTGAGCTCGCGCACCTGACCGCCGAGGAGGGCTTCAGCCGCTCGGTCGTGACCGGACTCGAGGAGAAGGGGTTGGTCGAGGTCGCCGACGAGGAGGAGATCCGGGATCCCTTCGCCGCCGAGCCGCCGCGGATCCCCCCCGACCTGGTTCCCACGCCCGCCCAGCGAGCCGCGCTCACCGCCCTCACCGCGGCGCTCGACGAGGAGCGGCCGAGCCCGTTCCTCCTCCAGGGGATCACCGGTTCGGGTAAGACGCTGGTCTACATCGAGCTCCTCCGCGAGGTGCTCGCCCGGGGGCGGACCGGCATCGTGCTCGTGCCGGAGATCTCCCTCACGCCGCAGACCGTGTCACGCTTCCGGGCGCACTTCGGCGACCAGATCGCGGTGCTCCACTCGGGGCTGTCCGACGGGGAGCGTTACGACGCTTGGCGGCTGCTCCGGAGCGGCGAGCGACGGGTGGCGGTGGGCGCACGGTCGGCCTTGTTCGCGCCCCTCGACCGGCTGGGCCTGGTCGTCGTGGACGAGGAGCACGACGGGAGCTACAAGCAGTCGGAAGCTCCGCGATACCAGGCGCGCGACCTCGCGGTGGTACGTGCGCGGGCGCACGGAGCGGTCTGCGTGCTCGGGAGCGCGACCCCCTCGCTCGAGAGTCGGCACAACGTGGACACGGGGAAGTTCAGGCGGCTGGAACTCCCCGAGCGCGCGGGAGGTGCGTCGCTGCCTGAGGTGCGCGTCGTCGACCTGAGGGAAGCGCGCCGGAAGGGTGGAGGGAGCGGTGGCGGAGGTGGAGGCGGTGGAGGTCCACAGGGGGGAAGGGGGGCCGGCGCGGGGGTCTTCTCGCCTGAGCTCGTCGACGCCGTGGGCGTCCGCCTGAGAAGGCGGGAGCAGGTCATCCTGCTGCTGAACCGGAGGGGGTACTCCTCCTTCGTGCAGTGCCGGTCCTGCGGCGAGGTGGAGCGGTGCGAGAACTGCAGCGTCTCGCTGACGTACCACCGGGTTACCCGCCGCATCGTGTGCCACCATTGCCGCTTCGAGGCGGCGGCGCCGTCGCGGTGTCCCCGCTGCGGCTCGGATGACCTCTCGTTCCGCGGGGTCGGCACGGAGCAGGTGGAGCGCGTTGCCGTCGAGACCTTCCCGGAGGCGCGGATCGCGCGCATGGACGTCGACACGACCTCGGGGAAGTGGGCGCACCAGCGCATCCTCGACCGGGTGGAGAGGCGGGAGGTCGACATCCTGCTCGGCACGCAGATGATCGCGAAGGGGCTCGACTTCCCGAACGTGACCCTGGTCGGCGTGGTGAATGCGGACGTCGGGCTCCATCTGCCGGACTTCCGGGCCAGCGAGCGAACCTTCCAACTCCTGTCGCAGGTGGCGGGACGCGCCGGTCGTGGTGCTCTCGGGGGCGAGGTCGTCATCCAGACCTCGATGCCGGAGCACTACGCGGTGCAGGCCGCCGTGGCGCACGACTACGAGGGCTTTGCGGCCCGGGAGCTCGATGAGCGCAGGCGGCCGCGCTACCCCCCGCACGTCCGGCTCGCCAACGTAGTCCTGAGTAGCCCCGACCAGGAGCTGGTGGTGGAGGCAGCGGAGGGCGCAGCGCGCTGGCTGAAGCGCAAGCTGGCCGCAGGGATCGCGGGGGAGGAGGTCGAGCTCGTCGGGCCGGCCCCTGCACCCATCGAGCGGCTCCACGGACGCTGGCGCTGGCACTTCCTTCTCCGCACGGAGTCACCCAGGGCGCTTGGGCTGGCGGCGCACGCCGTGGTGGCGCGCCACCGGCTTCCCTCGGGCGACGTTCGTCTCGCGCTGGACCGCGATCCCGTGGCACTGTTGTAACAGGATCCCCCATTGCCGACGCGGCGGCGTCCGAGATAACGTTCGGCTGACCAGATCGGGTGACCCCGTCGGATGAGGAGGATCCTTGGGCTGCCTGGCACTGAACGCTTCGTTCGAACCGCTCACCATCGTGCCGCTTCGGCGCGCTGTGCGGCTCGTGCTCGATGGAAAGGCGGAGATCGTCGAACGGGACGGCGACCTCAGCTTCCGCTCCGAGCGCGACGCCGTTCCGTGCCCCGCCGTCATTCGGCTGGTCCGCTATGTCCACGTGCCGCGTCGCTTTCGACGTCAGGTCACGAACACCTTCCTCTTCGCACGTGACGACTACACCTGCCAGTACTGCGGGCGGCACCGGAGCCAGCTACGGGGTCGGCAATTCCTCACACGTGATCACGTGCTCCCGGTATCCCGGGGCGGCGCCAACGACTGGGAGAACGTCGTGACGAGCTGCTCCCCGTGTAACAACCGTAAGGGGAGCCGGCTTCCGCGCGAAGCGGGGTTGGAGCTGCGGACCCGGCCCACCGAGCCGAACTACGTCCACCTGGTGTGGGTCGTGCGCCGCGTCACGCGACTGCAGGCCAAATACATCGAGATGTTCTACGGGGCGGGGGCCCTCGACGACGTCAGTTCGGGAAGTCCCGCTCAGTCGTCCAGCCAGGCATAGGGGCGCTCGCAGAACTGGCCGTAGCCGCGCACCGTGCCGCGGTTCGTGTACTCCTTCCAGCAGACCATCCACCCGCGTACGGGGTCGTGCTCCACCCAGTACTTGAATCCCGGGTTGTCCATCCGCTCGGCCAGGAACCGCTGTAAATACGCCGGCATGTTGGCGATCCCCTCGACCTCCATCGAGACCTCGGGGTCGTCGTCGATCGCGAGCTGAATCATCGATTCGGACAGCTTGAGGGCTCGAATCGCCTCCTCGACCGATTCTCGAACGGGGCTGAGGTCCGGGGCCGAGCCCGTGCGTCCCTTGATGACCTTCAGGAGGCCCACGGTGCCGGAAGCCGCAAGCTCGTCCCGGGCACGCACGAATTGCCCGAGTAATTGCTCGTGCAGCCGTAGGAGCTGGGTGTACTCTCGCTTGGCCTGAGCTTGGGTGTCGTTTCCGTCTGCCATGCATTGCTCTCGCGTGCGCAGGATGCCGGGCGTCGGCTCGAAGGGTGGATAATAAAGGCGATTAACGGGGTGCCTAGCAACTCCCGACCTTGACCCCGTCCCCTCCGATCCGATACGCATTCGTCCGACGTTTTCGACTTTTCCCCGATGGAGGCAAGCGTGTACCCCACTCTCGACCGTGAGGCTCGGCCGACGTGACGTCTCCACCCCCCGGACGCAATCGCGGGGACCGGCCACCGTCCGCCCGGCCTTCCAAGCCGACGCCGGTGCGCGCCCTCGAAGACACGCCACAGCCCCCGGGCGGGGAGCCCGGCCCTCCGCCCGAGACGACCACGTTCGAGAGTGGCGGCCGTGTCTGGGTCGCCGAGGTCGTCGGCCAGGGTAGCGGACCCGGGCGAGGCGACGGCCCTGGGATGCTCTTGCTCAAGCTGGAGCCCGAGGAGCCGGGGGACGATTCGGGTGCCCGCGAAGCGTGGTTGGTGGGAGAGCGTCTTTCGGAACTCACGGAGTCACACCTCGAGCGCGCCCTCGCGCATTCCGAGCCCTGGCGCGAAGAGCGCGGGCCGACTCCGTTCTTCACCGAGGAGGGAGGCCGCCGCGGGCGCTGAACGCTCGTTTCCCGCCTGCGGGCGAGGGGAAGTTGGCGGTAACTTGATCGAATCCACGGACGCACGCCTCAACACGCTTCGCACTCCAGGTGTCATCTAATCAGCAGGACAAGCTGACCGACCGTGAGTTGGTCCGACAAGCCCGGGAGGGCGACGCGATGGCGTTCGGCCTCCTCGTACGGCGATACCAGCGTGCGGCCTATGCCGTGGCGCTGTCGGTGGTCGGAAGGCACGAAGACGCCGAGGACGCGGCTCAGGAAGCGTTCCTCGTCGCTCTCGAGAGGTTGGAGGAGTGTCGCAACCCGGATCGCTTCGGGGGATGGTTGCTCACGATCGTGCGAAATCGATCGAAGAACCTGATCCGTCGCGAATCGTTGCGAGAGACGGATGAAGTACCGCCGGGCGCCCGGTCGAAGATACCGACACCCGACCGGGTGACGGAGACGTCCGAGCTGCGAGGGGTGCTGGAGGAGGCCATGCAGCACCTCCCGGAAGTACAGCGGGAGATCGTGATGCTGCATGACCTCGAAGGTTGGAAACATCGTGAGATCGCGGAGCGCCTGGACTTGCCTCCGGGCACCGTACGCTCTCATTTACATTTTGCCAGAAAGGCTTTGAGGAAGGCGCTGCAGGATCTTCCGGGCGCGCCCAGAGCCAAAAGGGAAGCTCAATGAGCGATAGACTGGAGCATTCGATGACGGAGGGGCTCGACGTGGATATGCAGATCCACGGAGCCCTTCGCGCCTTCGATCCGGGTGCGGACGATCCCGGATATTGGACCCGCTTCGGAGAGGTCGTCGTCTCTGGCGCGACGGGGGAGTTGGGGCGGCGGCGCATGCTCGCCTCCATGACCGTCAGCGAGGTACTGATGGGATGGGCCCGGACCCTCGTGCCGACCGCATTGGTCGCGGCCGCTTTCGCAGGTCTCGTGCTCATGAACGACGCGCCGAGCCAGGGCCCGGCGACGCTCGGCATCGAGGAACTGTTGGTGAGTGAGCTCCAAGGGCTCACCATCCCTCAGATCTCTTCCCCCGAGGCACCGGGCAACCCGATCACGTTGACGGCGGAGATGTTTTAATGAGTCAGCAGACCAAGACCCGGCTTCTCACAGCCGGGGTCCTGCTGACCGTGTTCGGCACGGGGCTCCTGCTGGGGTTCACGGCCGACACGGCCCTGAACGCCACGCCGGCCGCTGCGCTGGTCTCCACCGAAGCGTCCGAGAGCGCAGAGGCTGAAGCCGAAGCTGAGGAGCCGCGCATACCGATGTACGAGCAGGTCGGCCCTGATTCGTCGCAGAGCGTGGTCATCGACTCGATCGTCGAGGAGCATCGGGCGCGCATCGACGCGCTCAACCGCGAGTTCCAGGAGCATTACGACCCGCAGTTCCGTGCGATCGTCGAAGAGACCAGGGCTGCGATCCGGACGGTGTTCACGCCGGAGCAAGCGGAACGGTATCAAAAGCTTACGGACGAGCGTGACAGGCAACGGGCGGCAGAGCAGGCGTCGGGGGGCGACGACGCCTGATCGCACCTCGAACTTGAGGTGTTGAGTTGGGAAAGTAGCGTACAGACCGGTCGAGGCGGGGGGGGGGGGGGGGG
>JBBDSM010000176.1:0-837 GCA_040904945.1 Gemmatimonadota bacterium | reverse complement strand
GGCGCCGGGTCGGCCATGGCCGACCCGGCGTTTTTGTGCGTTTATGGACCTGGCGCCAGGTCCCGCCGCGACACAAAGGCGGTGGGTGATCCGTAGGAGACGGACGACTGGAGGCCACTCGGGGGAGGAAGCTTTGAGCGACTTGATCATCCGGACGGAAGACCTTCGGAAGGACTACGTCCTGGGTGCGGAGACCGTACGTGCGGTCCGCGGCGCGAATCTCGAGATTGCGAGAGGAGAGTTCGTGGCCGTTATGGGCCCGTCCGGCAGCGGCAAATCGACCTTCATGAATATGATCGGCTGTCTCGACACGCCGACGGCCGGCCGCTATTGGCTGAACGGAAAGCTCGTGAGCGAGCTGTCCGAGGACGAGCTCGCTCGGGTGCGCAACCGGGAGATCGGCTTCGTGTTCCAGACGTTCAACCTCCTCCCCCGGGCGACCGCCCTCCACAACGTCGAGCTCCCGCTCATCTATGCCGGCGTGGGTACCAAGGAGCGGCGCCGCCGTGCGGCTGAAAAGCTCGAGATGGTCGGGCTTGGCGACCGCATGGATCATCGTCCGCCCGAGATGTCCGGCGGTCAACGTCAGCGTGTGGCGGTCGCCCGAGCGCTGGTGAACGATCCGGCGCTCCTCCTGGCCGACGAGCCGACGGGAAACCTCGACTCCGAAACCGGGACCGAGGTGTTGGAGCAGTTCACGGCGCTCAACGAAGGCGGTCAGACCATCGTCCTCGTGACCCATGAGCACGACATCGCGAAGTACGCGAGGCGTCAGGTGCACCTGAGAGACGGGGAGATCGAACGCGATTTCTTGAACCAGCCGACGGAGACGACGGC
>JBBDSM010000175.1:10387-16522 GCA_040904945.1 Gemmatimonadota bacterium | reverse complement strand
GCCAACGACGGGGGGCACCCGCGCCGCAAGGCGTGGGTCGGGGCTGTGCCGCCCCGGGCACCGCCGCGCCAGCGGTGGTCCGAAGGGCACGAGGGGACCAACGCTAAGGCGTCGGTGCCCGCGGCACCGTACTGCGTCATGGCTCCTCCCCGATGTTATTACATCGCATTCGTCGCCCTTCCTTGCCCGATATCCGCAAGACCCTCGTGCGCGGCCCACCCCACGTCCTCAACACCCTTCTTCGAATGGACGATGGAATAACGTTATCTGAGATCGGTGCGCCGGGAAACCCGCATGCTTGCCCCTGTCCCGTCCTCGAATTCCCCACCCCCGGCGATTCCTCTACCTTGCTGCATGCGCTTCCTCCACGTCGCAGACGTCCATCTCGACACCTCGTTCGCCGGCCGATCCGAGGCCGTGCGACGCCGGTTGCGCGAGGCTTCGCGCGAAGCGTTTCGGCGTGCCGTCGACGTGGCACTGCAGGAGGAAGTGGATGCCGTGCTGATTGCCGGCGACCTCTTCGACGGGGACCGGCTCTCGTTCGAGACCGAGCGGTTCCTCCTCGATCAGGTGGGTCGGCTGGGCGACCACGGCATCACCGTGGTGTACGCCACGGGCAACCACGACCCCGGATCGGTGGCTGGCGGCCCCCGTGCGCTGCCCTGGCCTCCCAACGTCGTGACGGCGACGGACGCGACGCCCAAGCGGGTGGTCATCGCGGGACGCGGAGGCGGTACCGCCGGCTACGTGAACACCATCGGACACGAGACGGCACGCGAAGAGCGCGATCTGTCCCGTCTCCTGCCCCGCCCCGAGGGCGAGCGGCCCGAAGTGGGCCTCCTCCACACCCAGGTGCACGCATCGGCCGGGGCCGAGCAGCACGGCGCCTACGCGCCGTCCGATCTGGCCTTCCTGCGGCGGGCCGGATACGACTACTGGGCGCTCGGGCATATCCACCTTCCGCAGGAGCTGTCCACCGATCCACCGGTCTGGTACTCGGGGAGCCTCCAGGGGCGGACGCACGGCGAGCAGGGTGACCACGGCGCGCTCCTGGTCGATCTGGGCGACCGTCACGCGCCGGTCGTCTCGTTCCGTCCGCTGGCGTCGGTGCGATGGGAGACGGTGCGGGTGGGCGACCTCGACGCCGTGCGCTCCCTCGACGCGTTGGTCGGCCACGTCGCCGCCGTGTGGCGGGACACGCGCGCCTCCGACCCGGGCGCGCCGGGCACCGAGTGGATGATCCGCGTGGAGCTCGCCGGACCCTGCCCGCTCTGGTCCGAGCTCCAGCGGGACGAAGACGTGGGGACGCTCGTCACCGAGCTCCGGGACCTCCTCGGCGTGCTCGACGTGACCGTGAGCGCCGCGGGGGTGCACCCGGTCATCGCCCTCGACGAGCACCGCACCCGCAGGGACGTTCTCGGTGAAGCCCTCCGACTGGCCCAGCGGCTCCGGGACGGATCGGCGACGCTCCCGGACGTGGTCGCCGACGACCTTGCCGGAGCGCCCGGCGCCTCCAGGGAGGCGGTCGACGACTACGTGCGGTCGTTGCTGGACGGGGTCGACGGTGAGATCGCGGCGCGGCTCCTCGAAGATGCGGGCGGCGGCACGTGAGGATCGAGCGGCTCGACATCGACGCGTTCGGCAAGCTCTCGGCCTTCGACGGGAAGGACGGTCCGCTTCCGTCGCTGGTGGTCGTGCTCGGTCCGAACGAAGCCGGGAAGTCGACGGTGTTCGAGTTCCTCACGACCATGCTCTACGGCTTCTCTCCGGCCTCTCGCGAGCTCAACCCGTTCGTTCCGTGGGGAACCGACGAAGCCAGGGGATCGCTCGGATTACGTCTCCACGACGGACGCGCAGCCACGGTCACCCGGCGGCTCCGCTCCCAACCGGCGGCGCAGCTCGAGATCGACGGCGGCACCACGGACCTCCGCAACCATCCGTTGCCGTGGGTGGAGCACGTGCCGCGCACGGTGTTCCGCCAGGTGTTCGCCGTCACGCTCGGCGAGCTGGCGAGCCTGGACGAGGAGACGTGGGGGCGCATCCAGGACCGGGTCGTCGGCTCCATGGGGGCGTCCGATCTCAAGGCCGTGCGAGGCGTGGCGGGTGAGCTCGAGCGGGAGGCCGGCGAGCTGTGGCGTCCGAACCGCCGGGGCAACCAGAAGGTCCGCGAGGCGCGAGACCAGATGCGCGACTTACGGGCTCGCCGCCGGGATGCGGTATCCCAGGACCGTGAGCTGCGCGCGCGGGTCGACGAGCTCGACCGCGCGCGCCAGGCGCTGAAGGCGCGGCGGGAGCGGCGGGCCGCGGACCAGGTGATCGTGGAGCGTGCGCAGCTCCTCCTCCCCGTCCGCGCCCAGCTGGAGCGGATCGCCGGCCTGCGCGGGGAGGCCGGGCCCGACGAGCTCCTGGGCGATCTGCCCGCCGCGCCGCACGAGCGACTCGCCGAGCTGCGGGAGCAGGTGGGGGCGTACGAGGACGCGCTCCGGAAGCTCCGGCACGAGCGCTCGCTTCCCGAACGGAGCGTGGGCGAACTTACACCGGCCGTGCGGTCGCTCCTCGACCACCGGGACGAGATCACCCGGTACGTGTCGTCCGTCTCCCGGACCGCCGCGAACCGTGCGCGGGCGTCCGACCTCCGCGAGGAGATCGCCTCGCTCGACGCACGGCTCGACCGGGTGTCCCGCGAGCTGGTCGATCGGTCCTGGAGCGAGGCGCCCCGCGACCGACTGCTGGAGCTGACGCCATCGGCCGTGCGCGTCGCCGTGGACCGGGTCGAGCGCGCGCGCTCCCGGGCGGGTCGTGCGGAGACGACGGAGGCCTCGGTCGCCCCTCCGGGACCCAGGGGCTTCCCGGCGGGCATCGCGCTGCTGGTCGCCGGGCTCGCCCTGACCGCCTGGGCGGGCATGGCCGGTGCCGCGCTCCTGACGGCGCTCGGCGCGGCCGCCGCGACCGGCGGTGGGGCCATCGCCTGGAACGCCCGTCGAGCCCGTCGGTCGGTCGAGGCCGTCAGCGAAGAGCGACGGGCCCGCGAACAACACGCCGAGCGCGAGCTCCGCGAGGCCACCGCGGCGTTCGAGATCGTCGTGCGTGGCGCCGATCTCGCAGAGCGTCATCTCGACCGTCCCGACCCTTCCGTGGTCGACTCGCTCGAGCGGCTCCACGAGCTGGCGGAGCATCGCCTTGGACGGACCCGCGCCCTGGAAGAGGCGAGCCAGCGTGTCGATGGCGCGGCACGGGAGGGCCGGGCGCTGGCCGCCCGTATCGGCATCGAAGGAGCCGACGACGACGGTCCGGAAGAGCTGGCCGCCGTCTTCTCGGACCGCCTGCGGGCGGCGGAGCGGACCGAGCAGGCGGCCGAGGCCGCCAAGCGCGAGCTCTCCGGACTCGACCGGCGGGAGGAATCGGAGCGTCGCGCCCTCGACGCGGCACGCAAGCAACTGGAGACCCTCGAGGAGGCCGCCGAGCGGTTCGGTGAGGGCACGCCCGAGGAAGCGCTTCGGCTGGCCGCGAGCCGGATGGAGGCGCTCGAGCGCGCCGGCACCCTCGAGCGCGAGCTCGAGCGCAGTCACCCCGACCTCCCCGCCCTCCGCCATCGCATCGAGCAGGCCGAGCGTGACGGGGCCCGCTGGCTCACCGACGAGAAGGACCTCGGCACCCGCCGGGCCCGCGTGCAGCAGCTGTCGGACGAGATCGAGGAGCTGGAAGGGACCACCCGGTCGCTCGAGAAGGAGATCGAGCTGGCCCGCGGCCGCGAAACCGCGGACCAGGTCGACGGCGAGATCGCCACCCTCGAGGCGGAGACCGAGACGATGGTACGCGAGCGGGACCGGAAGTGGGTGCTCGCCAGGTTGCTTCGCGAAGCCGATCGCTCTTTCCGGGAAGAGCACCAGCCCGACCTGATGCGCCGGGCGAGCGGCCATCTCGCCCATCTGACCGCCGGCCGCTACGACCGGATCCTCGTCGAGGAGACCGACGAGAGCGACCTCTTCCGCATCAGCGGACCGGAGATCGCCGGCCCCATTCCACTCCGCCATCCGATCTCGACGGGAACGCTCGAGCAGGCCTACCTCAGCCTGCGGCTCGCCATCGTCGACCATCTCGATCAGGGTGCAGAGCCGCTCCCCCTTTTCGTCGACGAGGTGTTCGTCAACTGGGACGCGGAGCGGCGGGCGCAGGGCCTCGAGGTGCTGGCCCGCCTCGCGGAGAAGCGGCAGGTGTTCCTGTTCACCTGCCACCCGTACATGGCGCGCGAGTTGGAAGAGGCGGGCGCTCGGGTCGTCGAGCTGGTGCGTTGAGCGGACCGACGGGGGGATTCCTCGACGCCCTGCACATGGAGCGCTCGGGGCTCGACCCGGCCTCCGGCGCCGACGTCTTCCTGCTCATCCACGGATACGGGGCGTCGACGTTTTCCTGGAGGTCGTGGGCACCCGTCCTCGAGCGGCGCGGACACGTGATCGCCATCGACCTCCTGGGTTGCGGGCAGTCGGCCATGCCTCCGGACGGCCCCTACGGCCCCGTCGGGCAGGCTGGACTCGTGCTGGAGCTGCTGGGGCGGCTCGCCTCCGAGGAGGAGATCGAGCCCGGCCGGGTCACCTTGGTGGGACACTCCCTGGGCGGCGGTATCGCGCTTCTCACTGCGCTCGAGTTGCAGCGCGCCGGGACGCCGGCCGGTCGCCTCGTCGTCCTCGCCGGCGCGGCGTATCCGCAACACATGCCGCCCTTCGTGAAGATCGCCAGCACGCCTCGGCTCGCGCGCTTCCTCCTGAGGGCGGCGCCAACGAGGCCGCTGGCGCGTCAGGTGCTGCGCTCGATCGTGTTCGACCCCGCCGTCGTCACCGA
The DNA here is from genome assembly GCA_040904945.1 of Gemmatimonadota bacterium. Classification (GTDB taxonomy): domain Bacteria; phylum Gemmatimonadota; class Gemmatimonadetes; order Longimicrobiales; family Gaopeijiaceae; genus JAWLHJ01. The sequence goes on along the minus strand of JBBDSM010000175.1, from coordinate 11,683 downwards.
CGAGCTCGTGGACGGCTACGCCCGCCCGCTGGCTCGCGAAGGCGCCGCAGGAGCGCTCATCGCCAGCGCCCGCCACATCCAGCCTCCCGATCTCCCGGCGATCACGGAGCGGTACCGATCACTCGCCGTGCCGACGCTCCTCCTGTGGGGCCGTCACGACCGTGTCGTTCCGGCGTGGGTGGGCGAGCGGCTCGCGCGTGCCCTGCCCGACGCCCGCCTCCGCGTGCTCGAACGCTGCGGACACCTGCCTCAGGACGAGGGCCCGGGCGCCTCGCTCGCCGCGCTGGAGTCGTTTTTGGGCGACTGAGTTCGTGCGTACTTCCACGCCTGACCGGCGACGAGCGGCACGAGCGCCGCCCCGCCGACGATCGCCCAGTCCCTCGGCCCCAGCGGCACCGTCCCCAGGACGCGCTGCAGCATGGGCACGTACACGGCGAGGAGCTGGAGCGCGACGCCCAGGAACAGCGCAGCCACCATCCATCGATTGCGCGTGCTTTTCGAGCCCAGGTGGAAGGGCCCGAATCGCTTCGCATTGAGCGCATGGGCGAGCTGGGCCATCGCCAGGGTCATGAACGACATCGTGACGGCGTAGCCGGGCGTGCCGGGGCCGCGGGTGAGCGCCCACCAGAAGACGCCGAGGGTCACCGCGGTCATGAGCGCGGCATAGGAGCCCAGGTACGTCAGAAATCCCCTGGAGAGGATGGGCGCGTCCCTGGGCCTCGGGGGCCGGCGCATCACATCGGGCTCGGCCGGCTCCGCGGATAAGGCGAGGGCTGGAAAGACGTCGGTGACGACGTTCAGCCAGAGGAGCTGGAGGGGGAGCAGCGGAAGGGGCGCTCCCGCGAGCGAAGCGCCCAGGACGATCCCGACTTCGGAGAGGTTACACGAGAAGAGGTAGAAGACGAATTTGCGGATATTGTCGAAGATGACGCGGCCTTCCTCGACCGCGACCCCGATGGTGCGGAGCCGGTCGTCGGCGAGGACGAGATCGGCGACGCTCTTCGCCACGTCCGTCCCCCGGCCGCCCATCGCCACGCCGATGTCGGCCCGCTTCAGCGCGGGGGCGTCGTTCACCCCGTCGCCGAGCATACCGACGACTTCGCCGCGGTCGAGCAGGGCTTCCACGATCCGCAGCTTGTCCTCCGGACTCACCCGGCCGAAGACCGACACCTCCCCCACCACCTCCCGGAGCTCGGCTTCGTCCATGCCCGACAGCTCGCTCCCCCGCACGACGCGCCCCCCGCCCTCCAGCATCCCGAGGCGCTCGGCGATGGAGCGCGCGGTGGCGGGCTGGTC
>JBBDSM010000175.1:0-10287 GCA_040904945.1 Gemmatimonadota bacterium | reverse complement strand
CGCCCTCCAGCATCCCGAGGCGCTCGGCGATGGAGCGCGCGGTGGCGGGCTGGTCGCCGGTGATCATGAGGACGCGGATCCCTGCGGCCCGGAAGCTCTCGATGGTCTCCTCCACCCCCTCGGCGGGAGGGTCCATCAGCCCGACGAAGCCGAGCAGCGTGAGTCCCCGCAGCGCGGACTCGCTCCCCGCTCCGTCCTCGTCGGTCGTGCCGGTCGCCACCGTGAGGACGCGTAGCCCTTCCGCGGCCAGCGCCTCCTCGCCCCGCCGGAGCTCGTCGCGAAGTGCCTCGTCGATCGGCTCCTCACCATCTTCTCCCAACCGGCGGTCGCAGAGCGGGAGCACGCGGTCCGTGGCACCCTTCACGTGGATCTCGACCGGCCCCCCGCCCTGCCCGTGGAAGGTGGCCATGAGCATGCGGGCGCTCGAGAACGGCAGGCGGGCGACCTCCGGAGCCTCCGATACGAGCTCGGCCCGTTCCAGCCCCTGATTCGCGCCCAGCTGGAGCAGGGCGACGTCGGTCGGGTCGCCGACGCCCTCCCACTCGCCGTCCGCGCGCTCGAGCCTGCCCTCGTTGGCCAGCACGACCGAGCGAACGAGCTCACGGAAGCCTTCGGAGGACGCGCTTTCGCCCTCCAGGTCGACCCGTCCCTCGGCCGCGAGCACGGACGTCACGGTCATCCGACCGCTGGTCAGCGTTCCGGTCTTGTCGGCGCAGACGACCGTCGCGGACCCGAGGGCCTCGACCGCCGATGGGCGTCGCACGAGCGCATTCCTCTTGGCCATGCGCCACATGCCGACCGCCAGCGTGATGGTCGCCACCACCGGGAGTCCTTCGGGTACCGCCGCGATCGCCAGGGCGAGGCCCGTCTCGACCACCAGCCACGGATCGCGCCCGCCCGCCAGGCCGACCGCGATGACCAGAATCGCGACCCCGAGCGTGATCCAGATCAGTCGGCGGCCCAGGACGTCGAGCCTCTCCTCGATGGGGGTAGGCGCTTGCTCCAGCGATCCGACGAGCTCGCCGATCTTGCCGATCTCGGTGCGCGTCCCCGTCGCGATCACGACGGCCGTTCCCGAGCCTCTGGCCACCGTCGTGCCCTTGAGCACCATCGACGTCCGGTCGCCGACGCTCGTCTCCCCCGGCCTCTCCTCCGCAACGGGCTCTACGGACTTGGGAACCGGCATCGACTCGCCGGTGAGGAGAGCCTCGTCGATGGTGAGCTCGCTCGCCTCGAGCAAACGCGCGTCCGCCGGCACCCGGGCGCCTTCGGAGAGGACGACCACGTCTCCCGGCACGAGCTCGGCCGCGTCGATCTTCACACGACGCCCGTCACGGAGCACCTCGGCTTCTTGCACCTGGAGCCGGCCGAGCGCGTCGACCGCGATGCGTGCCCGCCACTCGGTCCAGAAGCCGACGATCACGTTGATTAGGAGAACCACGCCGATCGCGACGGCCTCGACGGTGTCTCCGATGGCGAACGCCGCAGCCGTGGCCACCACGAGAAGCCACGCGACCACGCTCCCGAACTGGTGCTTGAAGATCGCCCAGGCGGATACGGGCTTGCGTGGCCTCAGGCTGTTCGGACCGTGCCGCTCGAGCCTCCGCGCGGCCTCTTCCGAGCCCAGGCCGCCCGCATCGGCCTCCACCTCCCGTAGCACCTCGTCCACGGGAAGCGCGTGCCACGCCGTCGCGGTACCAGGCTCCGGCGCATCCCGCCCTTCCGAGACCCGGGGCGCCGCGGCGCCGGCCACCCCTGGATCCTCCCGACTCAAGCGATGAAGCGCAGCCTCGCGGCCACTCCCTCAGCCTCGTCGTCGAGGCGGTCCGCGCTCTCGCCCGACAGCTCCTCGACCGCCGCTCCCTGCTCGAAGGCGGTCCCGACGAAGTGATCCGCCAGGTCGGGATAGCGCTCGCGGAAGCCTCGGGTCAGCAGCAGGGTATCGACCTGAACCCCCCGCAACGCGTTCTCCGTCGCCTGCATGCCGAGCGAGCCCTTTCCGCCGGAGCGAGCCAGGTCCATCACCGTGCCGAGCAGCTCGCCCTGTCGCCTCCGGCTGATCTCGGAGGCCGCGGTCTCGACCGAGGATCTCACTTCCGCCTCGGTCATCCCGAGGTGCATCGACGGCACGACGGTGAGCCGGTCCGCCATCTTGTCGAGCTGCGCCGCCACGGCGGCCTCTCGCTCCGCGATACCGCCCAGCACGACGTAGCCGTCACGGCCGGCGAGCTCCTCCACGACCTCGACCAGCCGGGCCTGGAGCTCCGACGCGCTCTTCTCGAGCGCCCGCTGCGCCGCGTCGGTCCCGGTCTCGCCATGGGTGCCCGTGTGCGTCGAAGCCCGCTTGGAGCTGCTGGACTCGCCCGGCTCTCCGATATCCACGTCCGCGAGCAGATCCGCCCGCTCGTGCAGCTCCCCGTTCCGGTAGGTGAAGACGCGCGCCTTACGACTGTCCACAAGCACCGCCACCACCATCCGGTCCTGCTTCAGCGCCCGGACGTAGGGGGCCGCACGCAGGCCGCGCTCCCAGCGCACGAGGTGGGGCATCGGCACCGGGAGCTCCTCCGCGTAGTGCAGACCCCCCGGGGTCGCGAAGCCCGCCCAACCCCGGGCGGGAAGGAAGGCCCCGTAGCGACCGAGCTTCTCCTCGACCAACTCCCTGGCCCGATCGAACGCGCCCACCTGGTCCGGGCTCTCGGCCTCGACCCTCGCGCGCTCCTTCGAGAGCTGGTGCTCGAACTCGACCGTCCAGGCGCGGCGTTGCGCCGGATCATGACCGTCTCCGTCCACGTACACGCTGAGCACGTTCTCTTCGCGATGGTTCCGGTACAGGTCGACCAGCTGCTCTCGGTTCAACATGGGTTGCTCCCCTCCAGGTGAGCACTTCGTGACGATCTCGATCTTACTTGCGGAACTTCGCCCCTACAGCGCGAGCCCGGACGGTTCAGTTGAAGCTCCGGCGCGGCGGGCGGCACTGGGGCCAGCTGCTCGGCGTCCCCGGCGCGGGGTCGGCCGGCAGTACCCTCGTGTCGCTCGGCACCCGGTCCTCATCCTCGGAGGCCATGTAGGCGAGCATCGCCGCCAGCGTCGCGTTGTTGCGCAGATCCGCGAACACGATCTTGTCGAACGTGTCGAGGTTCGTGTGCCAGGTGTACTGTCGATAATCGGGATAGTTGGACTGCAGGCGGAAGCCGGGCGATGGCACGCAGATGAACGACATGTGGTCGCTCCCTCCGACCTCCGGCACGCCCGGGATGTCCAACTCGATGTGCTGCGTGATCTCGCCGGGGATCTTCGAGAACCAACGCCCGAAGTGCGCGCCCGCTCCCGTGAAGCCCTGCATGCGGATGAAGTCGATGCGCCAGGTCCCGTTGTCCTGATTGAACGCGGCCTGCAACCCGTCGACGACGTCCGGGTTGTCGGCGGCGAATGCGGTGGAGCCGATGAGCCCCTGCTCCTCCCCGCCCCAATGGCCGACCAGGATCGTGCGCCGAGGGTTCGGATACGTCTCCTGCAGGATGCGCATGGCCTCCATCATCATGATGGTGCCCGTGCCGTTGTCGGTCGCGCCCGACGCACCGTCCCAGGAATCCAGGTGGGCGCTCAGCACGACGTACTCGTTCGGGAGCTCCGTTCCCTGGATGCGGCCGACGACGTTGAAGGCGGGGACGTCACCGAGGAACTCCGCTCGCGCATCGAGACGGATCCGCGGACCCTGCCCGCGCTCGGCCATGCGCGCGACGAGTCCGTAGTCCTCGCACGCGAGATGAAGCCCCGGGATGGTCTGGGTGGGCGCGCTGAAGATCTTGTCGGCACCCCACCCCGCGGACCAACGCGCGGTCAGAAATGCTACCGCCCCCGCAGCCTCGATGCGCTCGACGTAGTCGGAGCCGATGGCGCGGATCGAAGCCTGCCATGCCGCGCGCTCACGATCACGCGCCGCTTCCATCTCCTGGAAGGATTCCTCCGTGGCCCACTCCTCCCACGACTCGTTCGGACGACAGGTCGGCTCGGGAAGCGAGATCCCGACCATGCGGCCCTCGACCGTCGGGAGCCATGCCTCGAAGTCCGCGGCGCTGTCGAAGCGGGGGAGCTGCAGAACGTCGGCCTCGACCGGGCCGTCGGTTCCAGGGCTCCAGGCCAACATCATGCCTTCGAGCGTGCGCACGCGCGGGGCGACGAGATCGATGTGCGTGTAGCCCCGGTCCCATCCGATCCATGTCCCGTACTGCTGGCGCTCCGCCTCGATGCCCCAGGCCTCGTACTGCTCGATGAGCCAGTCCGCGGCGTCGTCGTAGGCCGGCGACCCCATGAGGCGCGGTCCGATGGAATCGATGAGCGCCTGAGCCAGGTCGAACGCCTGCGAGCCCTCCTCCATCCCCTCCTCCCACATCGCCCGGATCACCGGGTCGTCGGTCGGGAACGTCTGCGCCGTGGCCTGGCCGGCCGTGAGCACGAGGAGTGAGATCGCCGTCAACGAGGTCTTCATCATCAGTGGTATCCCTTTGAGCACGTCTTCGTTGCATCGCAAGACCAACGGAGCGTCAGCCGACGATCGAAACCATCGAAATCTAGGAAAGTGCCGCGCGAGAGGGAGGAGCCCGCGGGAGGGCGAGAGCGGGATCCGGCGGCGCGGCCCGTCAGCCGCGGGGCTCCGGCGACTCGGGCGAGTCGTTCATCTCGCGGTAGAGCCAGGCGCGGGCCGCCGCCCAATCCCGCTTGACCATGGCGGGTGAGACGTCCATCGCCTCGGCGGTCTCGGCCACGCTCAGGCCGGCGAAGAACAGACACTCCACCACACCCGCTTGACGCTCGTCCACGGCCTCGAGCCGCTTCAGCGCCTCGTCGAGCGCCAGCAGCTCGTCGAGCGCGTCGTCCGTGACGGCATCGCTCTCGTAGAGGGTCACGTCGCTCCGCCCGCCGCCGCGCTTCTTCGCCGTCTGCTTCTCGGCATGGTTGATGAGCACCTGGCGCATGGCGCGGGCCGTGGTGGCGAAGAAGTGCCCGCGGTTCTCGTACGACCCGGGTCCTCCGGAGGCGAGCTTCATATACGCCTCGTGCACCAGCCCGGTGGTGTTGAGCGTATCGGACCCCCGCCACCCTCGTCTCCGGGCGTGCGCGATCTCCCGCAGCCGCGGATACGCCACCTCGAAGACCTCGTCGAGAGCCTCGGGCCGCCCATCCGTCGCCGCGTCAAGCAGACGGGTGATGTCCGCCGCGTCGATACGCTTGTCCATATCGCCACGATACGGGCGACCGGTGCTCCCGACAACACGCGTGAGCCCGTCCGATGGCGATCCCGGTATCCCAGGTACGGACGGAGGCGAGGGCCCCCGGCCAGGACCCTACCACGGAGGACACCATCATGTCGGAAACAACACTCGAGCGACCCGCCCGCGGCCCGCTCAACGGAGTCGATACCCCCACCCTCTGGTGGTCGGCCGCCTGCTCGAAGTCGTGAGATGCGGTCCCTGGCCAAGAGCTACATGAGATCCGCGGTCCAGGTAACCTCGACCGCGCCTGCGAGCGACTTCGCGGTCGGACACTTCGACACGTGAGTCTCCAGCGCCCGATCGACCTTGTCGCGGGGCGCGTCCGGCGGCAGCCGTAGCGTGTAGTGTACGTGGATGCGCGTCAGGACGACGACCTTGTCCACGAGTTCGTTGATGCCTTCAGCCCGAGCGTCGATCGCGTCGGGGGCCATCGGGATCCCGCGCACCTCCAGTGCGCCATTGAGTGTCCCGAGTAGTCAGCCGGCGGCCGCCGCGACCAGGTAGTCGACCGGCAGCGGGAGGTCCGGCTCGTCGTCCAGGCCGTACGCCGCTTTGACCGCGCCATGGACGCCGAACTCGACCTCGGTGCCGTCGTGCAGCGTGGCCCGGCGGTGGACGCCGGCGATCTTCCGAACCTTGGATCGGGACACATAGACCGCGTCGCTCATATTTCCTCCCATCGCTGATTTTCGGGATGTCCAACGTACCCCGAACGATAACAGGTGCCTGCTCGCGACCTGCTCAGTCGCCGGCGGGTGCCTGGCCGCTGGGCGTATCCCGCAGATAACCAGCACACCTGAACACCGGCAGCGGCGGATACTTCGGAAAGCGGGCGTCCTCCCTGGATTTCTCGCACAGGTGGAAGCGGGAGCCCCGACGGTTCTCGATCACGCGGTGGTGCGCGCAGTTGGCGCAGAGCCCCGGCGACGGGCCGGTCGGAACGCGAAGCCCACCCGATCCATCGTTCACGGGCGGACGCCGAGGAACCCGACCTGACGTCCCACGTCGCCGGCCCTGTGGGAGTAGAAGCCCCCGTCCCCGCAGAGCGTACAGTGCTCGGAGACGGTGACCCGGTCGGCCCCGATGCCGGCCTCGATCGCGCGGTCGGCCAGCACGGCCCTCAGGTCGATGGGCTCCGGTCGCTCCGGCACGGGCAGGTCGAACGCCTCGAAGACTTTGCCGCCCACTTCGTAGCAGGCACCGCAGATCGACGGACCGAAGTGGATGTGCAGGCCGTCGAGGGAGCCCCCCCGGTTCCGGAAGACGCCCAGTCCCCGCTCGAGCACCCCAGCCGCAGCGCCGCGCCACCCTGCATGCAGCATCGCGACCTCGCGCCGCGCGGGATCCACGACGGAGACCGGAACGCAGTCCGCGATGGCGACCGCGAGGAGAACGCCGGGCTCGGCCGTGAAGTGGCCGTCGCAGGCTGGCACGAGGTGGAGGCCGGGCGCGCGGAGGGCTTCGTGGCTACGAACCGTGTCTTCATGGACCTGGCGGGCGTGGGCCACCGTCGCGCAGCCGGACCACCGGAGCAGATGGCCCCAGACCTCCGGCGTCGACTCCAAGCCGCCTTCGGCCTCGTCCCCCCACCGTTCGCCGTCCGGACCGAAGAGCCGCAGGTCGAACGCCCCGTCGCCCCCTCGGACCGTGGTTCCCTGCACGAGCCAGGGGAAGCTCCGCGACCACTCCGGATGGACGACGGCCGGCACGCCCGTCACGGGGATCTCCCGGACGGTGCGCACGCTTCCACGCACCTCATCTCTGTGGCTCATGGCCCTCTCTCGTGGTTCACGAAATCCGAAGGTAATATCGATCCTTGCGAGCACCCTCGAATGCGCGCACGGATTGCGGTACCTTACGGGAATTCCCCGCATCCCCGCCTTTTCGAGACGGCCCTCCGGGGTCGCACCAGACGACCCACTGCGGTCGCACAGGATGATGGACGACACGCTTTTCGACAGCTTGAACGCCGCGTATGCGCAGGCGATGTACGAACAGTTCGCCCGCAACCCCGACGCCGTGCCCACCGAGTGGCGTCGCCTCTTCGCCGACGGAGGGGCTCAGGCCCTCGCCGAAGGGCTCCTCCGACCCGACCAGCTGAACGGCCATCCGGACCCGGCCGCGCCCGTGGCGGCCCAGACCGCGCCCGTCACGGACACGACCGCGCCACGCGCGTCCGTCGTCCGCGCCGAACAGGCGGAGCTCTCCGACGAGGCCGCGGCCATGCTCCGCAAGGCGCTTCCGGCCATCTCCCGGGCCACTGCGCTGGTGCAGGCGTTCAGGGACCACGGACATCGGCTCGCCCGCATCGATCCGCTCGGCACCGAGCCGCCCGGACATCCGCAGCTGTCACCGGCCTTCTTCGGCACCTCCATGGAGGAGCTCGCCGAGCTCCCGGCATCGCTCATCCTGGACGACGCCGACGAGGAGATGTCGGTGGCCGACGCCCTCCGGAACCTCAGCGAGATCTATGCGGGGTCCATCGGCTACGAGTTCGAGCACATGGACGACCACGTCAAGGTCTCCTGGCTGTGGAAGCAGGTCGAGGACGGCTCGCACAACGCGCCGCTGTCCGCCGAAGCGAAGAAGGAGCTCCTCCACCGTCTCACCCAGGTGGAAGGGCTGGAGCAGTTCATCCACAAGGCGTATCTGGGTCAGAAGCGCTTCTCCATCGAAGGGAACGACGCGCTCATCCCGATGCTCGATCTCGCCATCCGGATCGCGGCCGAGCACGGCGGCCGGAAGGTCGTGATCGGTGCGGCCCACCGGGGCCGCCTGAACATCCTCACCCACACCATCGGGGTCTCCTACGAGGAGCTCCTCGCCGAGTTCGAGGGTCCGTCGTACAAGGGGGGCCAGCTCGACGTGGGCGGCACCGGCGACGTGAAGTACCACCACGGCGGACGCGGACGCAGGGAATTCAACCAGGGCGAGTCCATCGACGTCTCGTTGGCGCCGAATCCGAGCCACCTCGAGTTCGTGAATCCCGTGGTGCTGGGCATGGCCCGCTCCCACCAGTTCGCGAGCGGGTCGAAGGATGCCGAGTTCGACACGAGCGCGGTCGTTCCCGTGCTCATGCACGGCGACGCGGCGTTCGCCGCCGAAGGCGTCGTGGCCGAGACCCTGAACATGGCCCGTCTGCAGGGCTACGACGTCGGCGGCACGGTACACGTCATCGTGAACAATCAGGTCGGCTTCACCACCGATCCCAGCGACGCGCGTTCCACTCAGTACGCGAGCGACCTGGCCAAGGGCTACGGGATCCCCATCGTGCACGTGAACGCCGACGACCCCGAGGCCTGTCTCGCCGCCGTACGCCTGGCGATGGCGTACCGCAAGGAGTTCGGGGACGACTTCGTCATCGACCTCGTGGGCTACCGGCGCTTCGGGCACAACGAGGGAGACGAGCCGGCCTACACGCAGCCCGTGCTCTACCGCAAGATCTCCGAGCACCCGACCGTCCGGACCCTCTACGCCGAGTGGCTCGTCTCCGAGGGAACCGTCACCGAGGACGACGCGAAGTCGCTCCAGGAAGAGATCTCCAACACCCTCCGCTCCGTGCAGGACAACGTCCGCGAGCAGCTCTCGTCCGGCGATGGCGCCGCCGACAGCCTCGCCGACACCGAGCGCGACCCAGAGCGCGACCAGACGCCCGACGACATCATCTACCCGGAGTCGACCGGGGTTGCGTTCGACGTGCTCGAGCGCATCAACCAGACGAGCCTCACGGTGCCGGAAGGCTTCAATCCGCACGACAAGCTCTGGCGGCAGCTCTCCCGACGGGCGAACGATTTCTCCCTCGACCGCGCGATCGACTGGGGTCACGCCGAGTCGCTGGCGTTCGGAACGCTGCTCATCGACGGGATCCCCGTCCGGCTCTCGGGGCAGGACGCGGAGCGCGGCACGTTCAGCCACCGCCACCTGGTCCTGCACGATTCCGAGACGGGGCAGGAGGAGGTCCCGCTCCGGGGCGTCGCGGACACTCGCCTCGAGGTCTACAACTCCCCTCTGACGGAGACCGCCGTCGTCGGCTTCGAGTACGGCTATTCGGTGGGAGCCGGGAAGGACGTCGTGCTCTGGGAGGCGCAGTTCGGCGACTTCGTCAACGTCGCACAGGTCATGATCGACCAGTTCATGTCTTCGGGCCTGACCAAGTGGGGACAGCACTCCCGCCTCACGCTGCTGCTGCCGCACGGGTACGAGGGCCAGGGGCCGGAGCACTCCAGCGCCCGCCTCGAGCGGTTCCTCCAGCTCTGCGCGGAGGACAACATGCGGGTCACGTATCCCACGACGCCGGCGCAGTTCTTCCACCTGTTGCGCAGGCAGGCCATGCGCCGCCCCGAGCGGCCGATGATCGTCATGACGCCCAAGAGCCTGCTGCGGCATCCCATGGCGACCTCGAAGGTGTCGGAGCTCACGGAGGGGACGTTCCGCCACGTGCTGCCGGACCCCAAGGTGACGGACGCGGACAAGGTGACCCGGCTCGTCCTCTGCACGGGCAAGATCTACTACGACATCGCCGGCCACGACCGGCGCGACGAGGCCGACTCGGTGGCCGTGGGACGGATGGAGCTCCTGTACCCGTTCCCGGACGAGCAGCTCGAGGCGCTCCTCGGGTCGTATCCGAATCTGCAGGAGGTCGTGTGGGTGCAGGAGGAGCCGCGCAACATGGGCGCTCTGACCTACGTCGGCCCCCGCCTCCGCCCACTCGTGCCACGGAAGGTGTCGCTGTCCTACACGGCGCGTCCCGAGCGGGCGAGCCCGGCCGAAGGCAAGAGCCGTGACCACGTGAAGCAGCAGAGTCGTCTGGTTCTGGAGGCGCTCGGGCTGGAGGGCTCTTCGGAAGAAGGCGCGATGTAGGGGCCCGAGTCAGAAGTTCGTTGAGCACCGAGAGTGCCGCGGCGCCGCGGCGCTCGAGGCGCGACGACGAGGCACAGTACCGCTACGTCGAGGAGGAGCAACGCTGCCGCAGTGGATGCAGCGGCGCTCGAGCCGAGCGGCCGGCCTGTTACTG
>JBBDSM010000174.1:0-2740 GCA_040904945.1 Gemmatimonadota bacterium | reverse complement strand
CTGGCGGTGTCGGTACCGCTGGTCCTGGAATACGAGATGGCGCTGAAGCGGAGCACCGGCCTCAGCGAAGAAGAGGCGGAGGTCGTCGTGGACTACCTCTGCAAAGTCGCCGACCGAAGGAGGATCCATTTCCTGTGGCGCCCTTTCCTCAGGGATCCCGCCGACGAGATGGTTCTCGAGGTGGCGGTCGAGTCCGCGGCCGCAGTCGTCGTTACACACAATATCCGGGACTTCGCAGGCGTCGAAGACCGATTCGGGATCCGCGTGCTGCGTCCAGGCGCGTTCCTGAAGTCGCTGGAGGCTAGAGAGAAATGAGTACGATGAGCCTGAGATTGCCGGAGTCGCTCCACGAGCGAGCCCGGGAGATCGCGAAGAAGGAAGGCGTGTCCATCAACCAACTCGTTGCGACGGCGCTCGCCGAGAAGCTGTCTGCGCTCGACACGCTCGAGTACCTCGAGGCCCGTGCGGACCGCGGATCACGCGAGGCTTTCCTGGAGGTGCTGTCCCGGGTGCCCGACGCCGCGCCGACGCCTGGCGATGAGGAGCCGGAGGAGTAGCGGGCCTTCCTCGGCTCGCCGTTCCTGCGCCCGCACAAGAGGCCACCGCCGATCTCCTGAGCCGCAATAGGCCGCTCAGAACTCCAGCTCGAGGAGGCGCCCGACGGGGCTACCACTCGCGGGATCCCAGAGCCTCAGGTTGATGTGGATGGGCCCGGATGCGGGTCCGTACGCCTCGACCCACGCCCGAGCGAGCGGCGACAGGTCGAAGATGCGCTCCTCCGTGAGGAAGGCGTCGCACGGGTCGTTGCCGTCGTCGTGCGTGATGAGCGCGTTGATCTGCACCGGCTCGGACTCGAGCCATCCACCGTAGGTGACCAGGTCCATTCGGTGGGGCCGGCAGCCTCCACCGTAGCTGACTTCGGCGCGAAGCGTCGTGCCGTCCGCCTCCACCGAGCCCAGGGTGTACGCATCACGGGGCCAGTCGGTGAGCTCGGTCTCGGGCGAGACCAGGACGGGCACCCGTCCCCTGCTCAGCGTCGCGACGTGCCCGATGGCCGTCGCCAGCTCCTGAGGGATGGTCTGGTCGGTACCCTGGACCCGTGCGGTACGATCTCCCCTCCGGTAGCGCAGGTCATAGCCGATCTGATCGCAGCACTCGACCTCGTAGTCACCCGCGCTCTCGAAGACGCCGGCCGCTTCCAGCCGCCGGGCCAGGTCGGCGACCTGAGCCTCGGAGACCGGGACGATGACCTCCCCGGCCTCGAAGTCGCAGTGGGCTTCGCACCGGACACCAACGACCTCACTCGTCTCCCCATCGACGAGGAACTCGTAGGACTGACCGATGAGGCCCCCGGACACCGCCAGGGTGATGGAGACTTCTTCGGTTACGATGGGGGCCAGCGGCCCGCTCGAGCCGCAGCCGACGAGGGCCACCATGCAGAGCCAGCCTATCGCCCTCATGCGGTTACGACCCATGTCCGCCCGCCCTCCATCGAAGAGTCACGATCCACCTCGAGAACGAGCGGACCAAGGGCCCTGTGACGGGGTCCGGCGGAGGCGCCGCAATGCGGCCTGATCAGTCGCCCGGAGAGGGTCCGGGAGCGCCACGTTCCACAGCCGGATCCGGCAGTCGAGCGCGGCCCATGCGGACATTGCCCGATCCCGGAGCGGGACCGAGATTGAGACATGACCAAGCAAGCCCTCCTGGCCGAGATCCTGCGACTGCCTCCTGAAGAGCGAATCGCGCTCCTTGGTGAAGCCTGGGATTCTATCGCGGCCAGCCCGGCGGATGTGCCGATTCCGGAATGGCATGTCGAAGAGCTGGGGCGCCGACTAGCCACATCGGAGCCTGAGGTCCTTTCCTGGGAAGAGGTCCGCAGCCGACTCCGGAGCGCCGGCTAGTCGTGACGGTCCGCTTCCAGGCGGTCGCCGATGTGTCGCTGGCTTGCCCTCCTCTCTCGCTTTCCCTATGCGCTCTACTACCGATTCGATAGCGCCGGCATCATCTCTTGCTCAGCTACGATCGGGCGCGCGCGTGTCTACCTCGTGAGGCTGGAGGGTAGTGACGTCATGGAGACCGAGCTTCCCGGTGAGCTCCTCAGCTGACCGGAACGGTTTCATCCCCGAACGGACCCTGGAGAGATCGCTATGCCCGAGACGTCTCAGAGCTTCGCCAACCACGCGAAGATGGTGCCGCTGTATCACTACTGGACCACGGCCTTCCTGCTCGTACCCACCATCTACTTCGCCTTCGTGACGGTCACCGCGTTCTCGTTGGGAGCGCTGATGATGCTCGTGTTCGCCGTCGGAGTGATCCTGGCCGCGTTCTTCGCGCGCACCTTCCCTCTCGGCGTGCAGAACCGGGTCATCCGCCTGGAAGAGCGCATCCGCATGGAGCGGCTCCCCGATGACCTTCGCGAGCGCATCGACGAGATCTCGACCGACCACATCATCGGTCTGCGATTCGCCTCGGACGATGAGCTCGAAGGCCTGGTGCGCCGAGTCCTCGACGGCGAGCTCTCCGACCGGAAGTCGATCAAGGGGGCGGTGCGTAGCTGGAGAGCCGACCACCAGAGAATCTGACAGCCGGGAGCCCGTCCCCGACCGCGGCGCGGCCAACGGCGTGGAAGCCGGCATCGAACCGGCTACTGCGTCACCCGGCTCCCGCAGGAAGACGTGCCCCCAGCCGGATCCCTTCCCACGTCACGTGGCAGCGGCGCCCGAGCACCCGGACTCCGGCC
>JBBDSM010000173.1:5466-16809 GCA_040904945.1 Gemmatimonadota bacterium | reverse complement strand
GATTGCTCCCGGGGGATTTTAAGTCCCCTGCGTCTACCGATTTCGCCACCCCGGCGGGGTACGGGTGGAAGATGCCTGAGGCGGCGGGCCGGGGCCAGACTGCGTGGGGCTAGGATCCCGTGGAGCCAGACGCCATCAAGGCTCCTACCCTACCCAGTGCTCTACCGGCCTCCCCAGGAACTCCTCCACCCCGATCCCGTCTCCGCCCACCACCAGCACCCGGTCGGCGCCGAAGCGGCGGCGGAACGATTCGAGGCCGGAGCGCCCGGCGATGCCGCTGGTGCTCTTGACCTCGATCGCGGTCAGGGTCCGGCGGTGCTCCACGACGAAGTCCACCTCCTCGTCCCGGTCGCGCCAGTAGTACACCTGGCAGGTACCCGCGAGGGCCGCGTTGACCAGGTGCGCGCCCACGGCCGACTCCACGAGCCGCCCCCACCAGGCCTTGTCCGCTCGGGCCTCCCCCAGACGATGGCCAGACTGAGCCGAGACGAGCGCTGTGTTGAACACCTGGAGCTTGGGACTGGAGGCCCGCCGCCGGACCTGCTCTCCGGCATACTTCTGAAGGCCCGTGACCATTCCCGCTCGAGAGAGGAGATCGAGATAGTGGGCAAGGGTGGTTGTGTTACCCGCGTCCTGGAGCTGGCCGAGCATCTTGTTGTAGGAGAGGATCTGCCCGGAGTAACGGCACCCCAGCTCGAAAAGTCTCCTCAGGAGCGCGGGCTTGTCGACCCGGGTCAACAGGAGGACGTCCCGCGCGAGGGTGGTCTCGATGAGGGATTCGCGGATGTACCGGGCCCAGCGGTCCGAGTCGTCAATGAGCGGCGCGGCGCCCGGATATCCCCCGAAGAACACGTGCTGATCGAGGTTCCAGCCAAAGGCTGCGGCCATTTCCGTCATCCCCCAATGGGGAAGGTGGATGACCTCGAAGCGACCGGCGAGGCTTTCGGTCAGACCCTGTTCGATCAACCACGGAGCGGACCCGAGCAGGACGACCTGGAGCTGTCTCCCGGCGGCCGTGTCCTCGTCCCAGAGGCGCTTCACCGCCTCCGCCCAGCCGGCGGCCTTCTGAACCTCGTCGATGACCAGCACGCCCGAACCGCTTCCTGTCTCGAGCCGCGCGGCATGCCACTGCTCCGCAAGCCAACCCTCGCCCCGGAGCGTCGGCTCGTCGGCGGACGCGAAGCGGATCGGGATATCGGTCGCCTGTACGACCTGGCGGACCATGGTCGTCTTGCCCACCTGACGGGGGCCCGCCACGACCTGGATGAACCGCCGAGGCTCCGTCAGGCGGTGAGCGAGGATTTCTGCCTGGGGACGAGTGTAAGTCACGGATTACTCAGTGTCATGAGTAGTTTTACTCAATATGCTGAGTATTGTGGCCGTGTCCAGGTGTGCTACGCTCCGCGCCCCCCTTCGCGCGGCGCGGTGTCGGCGCCCGAGCCTTCCCGACGAGATCGGTGGGTGCCGGTCGGCCGCTGATCCGCGTGCCGAACCGGTAGGTGGATCCGGAAGACGGAGCCCTCGCCGACCTCGCTTTCGAGCTCGATGAACCCGCCGGACTGCCTCACGATGCCGAAGACCGTCGAGAGGCCGAGGCCGGTTCCCTCCCCCCCGGGCTTGGTGGTGAAGAACGGATCGAACGCCCGGGCCCGCGTGACCGCGTCCATGCCGATGCCCGTGTCCCGAGCCGAGAGTACCACGAAGTCGCCGGGCTCTGTCCCTGCTTTCCTGGCCTGCTCATCGTCCACGCGGACGATCTCGGTCACCATGGTGAGGGTGCCACCCTTCGGCATCGCGTCGCGTGCGTTGAGCGCGAGGTTGATGATCACCTGCTCGACCTGGCCCGGGTCGGCATGGACGGTGGGCAGATCGTCGGCCGGGAGAAAATCGAGTCGAATGCCTTCGCCGATGGTCGAGCGGAGCAACTTCAGGGTGCCGCCCACGACCTCGTTCAGATCCAGGTCTCGGGGCTGCAGAACCTGCTTGCGGCTGTAAGCCAACAATTGGCGGGTTACGGACACGGCGCGGCTCGCCGCCTTGCGGATCTCCTGCAGGTCTTCGCGCAGGTCGTGGTCTTCAGGAAGGTCCTCCAGCATCATCTCGGAGGAATTCGTGATGACGGTCAGCAGGTTGTTGAAGTCATGGGCGATGCCGCCCGTCAGCTTTCCGAGTGCCTCCATCTTCTGCGCCTGCCGGAGCTCCGTCTCGAGTCGGTGGCGCGCGGTCAGGTCGGTGACGGCCCCGACCATACTGACCGGTTCCCCGTCCCGCCCGCGAACCATCCGGCCCCGGTCAAGCAGATATGCGATGGTCCCATCGCTGCGGATGAATCGGTACTCGTCCGCCCAGCGGTCTTCCCCCCGCTCGACCGCGGCATTGAGGCCGTCCAGCACGCGGTCGCGATCTTCTGGGTGGATCCGTTGGCCCCAGGCCCCCGCGTCGGACCCGAGATCCTTCGGAGCAAACCCCAGGACCGACTCCACGTTGTCGTTCCGCCAGATGGTGTCGGTGGTCAGGTCCCAGTCCCAGACGACATCGTTCGTCGCGCGGGTCACGGCCCGGAAGCGCTCCTGGCTCTCCTCGGCGGCCTCGAGAGCCATGCGCTCGTCGTGCACATCCGTGCAGGTGCCGAACCACCGCAGGATCTGGCCTTCCGGGCTCCTGAGCGGGTGGGCGCGCGCGATGAGCCAGCGGTACGCCCCGTCACTCGCCCGGCGGAATCGGTACTCGATCTCGTACGGCTCACCCGTGGCCAGGGAATGGTGCCAGATCTCGAGTGTGCGTTCGTAGTCGTCAGGGTGGAGGTAGTCCTTCCAGTTCCACCCCTGGTCGCCCGAACGCTCCATGCCGGTGTACTCGTACCACCGCTCATTGAAAAAATCGGGATAGCCATCGGGTGTCGTCGACCAGACGAGCTGCGGCATGAGCTCGACGAGGGTCTCGAATTCCGCATCCCGGGACAGCCGCTCGGTGATGTCCCGGCTGTTGATCACGACCTCGAGACCGTACTCGCCCTGGCGGGCGTGGCCGGTCGACTCGAAGATCCGCCACGACCCGTCCTTGTGCAGAAGGCGCACCTTCACGCGCGCCGACCGGCCGGGTTCCGCCAACGCCTCGCCCACCCCCCGGCGTACAAGGTCCTGGTCGTCGGGATGGACGAGGTCGAGCATCTCGCGGCCCAGGACCTCGTCCTTTGCCCAGCCGAGCAAGCGCTCCCCAGCCGGACTCCGGTAGATGACGCGACCGGTCTCCGAGAGAACCGTGATCAAATCCTCGGAGTGTTCGATCAGCGAGCGAAAGTGGGATTCCCTGGCCTCGAGTGCTTTGCGTGTGCGCACGTGGTCGGTGACGTCGACGCCGTGCGTCACGATCCCTTCGACCTCACCATCGCCCCCCCGCAGGGGTTGGTAGACGAAGGTGACGAACCGCTCTTCCGGCTCCTCGCCGCTTCGTCGTAGACGGATCGGGACCTCGGCCGCGGTGAACGGCTCTCCGCTCCGGTATGCGCGGTCGAGAAGCGTGACGAAGCCCTGCTCCGTGACCTCGGTAAGTGCCTCCGGGACCGGCAGGCCGATGAGCTCGCGGGTGCCCACGAGTTCCATATAGGCACGGTTGGCCCGCGTGAAGACGTGGTCGGGCCCATGCAGCACCGCCAGAAACGACGGCGCGAGATCGAACACGTCGCCATTCGTGGGATCGAGCTCGTCCATCACCCGCGTACTCCTTGGAGGGCGCAGCCCGAGAGCGTCAGCTCGACCCCACCTCGAACGGAACGGAGAGGAAGAGGACGAAGCCTTCACCACCGCTGATCTCCAGACGCGCTCCAACAGTCGGCCGCAGCGCGCCCAGATCGAAGCCTATGCCTCCCCCCAGGTTGAGCCCGATCTCCGTGTTGTCGCCGCCATCAATCCCACCGGGAGCGTCCACGGACACTCGGGCCACGTTCAGCCCCACCAGAGCGAAGGGTCGCACGTTCTCGTTGGTCACCGGGAAGTCGTAGGTCACGTTCCCGTTGAACTCCAGATAATTCAGGTTCTCCATGTCGGGAAAGAAGACCAGGACGTCCGCCATGAACCCGATGCGATCACCGAGTGCGGGCATCTGCACGTTCAGGGTCCCCCCCACGCCGACGTCGAAGTCGTCGTGATAGGCCAGGGTCGGACCAATCTGGACCTGGGCTTCCGCGCCCCGGGGGGTCGCCAGCACTCCGAGCGCGAGGATGGAGAGTAAAATCGGGAGCGTTCGCATGGTTCCGCCTTGTCTGAAGCTTGTCGTGAGGTGCACTTCAACGATTTGAATCTAACAGGGAACCTCCTGCGCATACCACGCGCCGCGGGGCACGGCACCGACCTCGTGGCACAGCCCTGGCCCTTTCCCCGCAACACGGGTCAAGGGCCGTGCGCCCCCCCTTCCCCTTCCAAGGTCCACCCATGCCGATGGCCACTGTCCAGGATCAAATGCTAGCGAGCAACGCCAATGGGCCTGGGCGTCGCCAGATCGTCATCACCAGCTTCGGCTCATTCGGCGACGTGAACCCCTACCTCGGTCTCGGGCGCGCGCTTCGAGCCCGGGGGCACGAGTGCGACTCGCCGTGCCGGCCGCCTACCGGGAGATGGTCGAGCGCGAGGGCCTCGAGCACTTCGCGGTCCGCCCCGACCTCGATATCCACGACCGCGCGTTCGCCGCGCGCATCATGGATCCGGTGCACGGAACGGACGTGACTTTCGGGGAGGTGTTGCTCCCGAGCCTGCATTACACCGTCGAGGACCTGACCGACGCCGTTCAGGGAGCGGACCTGCTCGTGACGCATCCGACGTCTCTCGCCGGGCCCATCGTCGCCGAAGAGCAGGGACTTCCCTGGGCATCCTCCGTCCTTGCGCCGATGTCGTTCTTCTCGCGCTTCGACCCTATTGTCCCGGCCCCTGCCCCGTGGATGCACGCCCTCACGTCGCGTTCCCTCGCGGCCTCGCGGCTCTTCCATTGGCAGACGGAGCGCGTGACCCGGAAGTGGGCCGATCCCGTGCGCGACTTCCGGCGGTCGCGGGGACTCCCCGGCGGTGGCAACGCGATCCTCGAGGGTCAGCACTCCCCCCATCTGGTTCTGGGGCTCTTCTCACGCGTTCTGGGCGAGCCCCAACCGGACTGGCCGGAGCATGTGGAGGTGACCGGGGCCGTAATCTACAACGGAGGCGGACCCGGAGAGCTGCCGGCGGCGCTCGAGGCCTTCCTCCAGGACGGACACCCGCCGCTGGTGTTCACCCTCGGAACATCCGCCGTCGGCTCCGCGGGTAGGTTCTACGAGGTGAGTGCGTCCGTAGCCGTACGGCTCGGCCGGAGGGCGGTCCTGCTCGCCGGCCGACATCCGGAGAACCGACCTGACAGAGTCGACGAGTCACGGGTGTTCTTGGCGGATTTCGCGCGGCACGACGCGCTATTTCCACGCGCCTGCGCGATCGAGCGGCTGCTGGCCTGACGCCCCCCACCAAGGCGCCCATCGCGCAGCCGGAGACCCCGGTGCCGCAGGGCGACGGACCGCCGCCAGGGCCGACCCCGAAGAGCCGGCCCCGGCCAGGCCCCGTCGCCGGTGGTCAGTCTGCGAGGCGGTCTTGGGTGCGCTCATGCGTCTCCTTGGCGCGGTTCTTCATGCCCTCGGAGTCGAGATCACGGTTACGCATCTCGTCCTTCGCGGCATGCTTGGCCTCGGACGCGACGCTGCTTGCGGCATCCTTCACCTGCCCGGTCTTTCGTTCCGCTTCGTCCTTCGCGGCGGACCCGGCGCTGGCGGCGACCTGCTTCACGTCCCGTGTCACATCCTTGGCCATCGATCCGGCTTCTTCCTTCACGGCGTCGGCCGCCTCGCCCATGGTTTCGTCCTCCCAACTCGTGATTGGGACAGACAGTCCGCTTGCCAGCCCGAGGCCGAAGGCCACGGCGCCCAGCGCCAGAGGCTGTTCGTCCATCGCGGCTCGCAGACCGTGCTTGGCTTTCTTCACGCCGCGCCGGGCGCCTTCCATGGCGCGGTCCGACATTCCGTCGCTCCGGCCGCTCCCTTCCCATCCGTAGGTCTCGCCATTCGATCCGGCCTCGCCGTTCGACGATCCGAGGCTGTTCTTGGCGTCAGCCATCTTGTCTTTGGCATCCGACGCGAGGCCCTTGGCCTTGCTCGCCATATCCGATGCCATGCCCTTTCGCCCGTTGGTTCCCCGACCGCTTCGACGTCTCTCGGCATCGTTTCGGTCCGAGCCCGTGGCCTTGTCGACGGCCAGCCACGCGACGCCGAGTCCCATCAGCGCCAGTGGTACCGGATTGTGGCGAATCGTGTCTCCGAGGCTCGAGGCGGCATCCCCGGCCGCCTGGCGCCCGCCGAAACGTCCCCAAACCTCGTCCACGACCTGCCCCAGAGAGAGCTTCCTCTCGAGCGCGTCCACCGTGTCGCGCAACTCCGTGCGCGTACCCTCTATGTCGCGGCGGATCTCCTCGGAGCTCCGGTCATCTCGTCGCTCAGCCATGTCGCACCTCCCGTGCCTGCTGTTGAACCCAGTTCTTTTCCTCGCGGAGTGTTCGCATCGTCTTTGTTGGCGTGAAGCCCTCGCGCTTCATCTCGCTCTGCGCGTTGCGAGTCATGCCCCAGCCTGTCACTCCGGCGATGGTCGCGAGGATCAATGGTGCGATCCATACCGCCATCTCCGCGGCCATGAACGCTCCCAGCAGCACCGTGAGGCCACGATTCACCGCGACGAGCAGCACGAAGAAGGCACCGAGCACCATGACGCCGCCCACCACCATCTTCATCGTGTTCCGCTCGTACACCGCGAACTTCTCCCGGAGCTCGGTCTTGGCGAGTTGGACCTCCTCTCTGATGAGGCGGCTACCCTCGTCACCGAGTTCCTTGATCAAGCTTCCGAGGGATCGATCGTCGACCGGCGGAACGACGTATCCCTGAAGCTCACCGTTCCCGGTGGTGACCGGGTCCCGATCCTGGGGGCGGGCCATCAGCGCCTCCTCTCGTGATCAGGCGATGTCGGATGCGCGTCCCAAGGGATGGCTTCGGTCGGTCCGCGATCGATCGGGTTCAGGCCGCTTTCAGGCGCGTAGCTCCGACGCGCGACCTGGTACGTCTCGTCCCGCTGGCCGTTCTGTTGGTCGAGCCCCGCCTCGGGACCGGATGAGCGCAGGAAGCGGCCCACGGCGAGACCCGCGGCGAACGACGTTCCGAGGAACGTCCCCGGATTCTTCCGGGCCATTTCTTCGAGGTCCGTCAGCATGGCCGGCGCGTCTTCATCGTGGAGATACCGGGTCACGCGCCCGACCTGACCGGCAGCCCTGCGGGTGTAGTCGGCGAGCCAGTCCTGGCCGTCGCGCTCGAGGTCGTCGGCGGCGACGCGCATCGCTTGCTCGACCGAGTCGAGGCCGTCCGCGAGCTTCGTCGACCGACGATCGATCTCCCCTTCGGCGGCCTGCTTGACCTGATCGGCAACTTCCCTGCCCTGCACCTTCAGGTCTCTCACCTCGTCCTTCGCCTTCGTCTTGGCTCGATCGGCTTTCTCACGCACGCCGGCTTCGAACCCCCCGTCGGATTGCCCGCCCGCGGTTGGTTGCTGATCAAACATTGGACCCTCCTGGTCGCATCGATTTGAAGCGGTTCAGGCATGGGTAGCGCAAGAAGGGGACCATGGAGGAGAGGGTTCATAAACACAGCTTTCTGCGACCTGTCGGAAGCGCCAAAGCCCTTTATCGAGGCCACAATTCGGGGGCGGATAGACTTTCCGGACCGTTGCAGCTCCCCCCGGATCCCGATCTGTACGAGGCGTGCACGGCGCGCGACGAGAGGAGTCCCGACTGTCCCGCGCACGCACCACTCTGCTCGCCGATGTCCGGCTCGACCGCGCACGCCGCTTTCGAAAGCGCGCACCTCGTTGCAACGGGACCGACTTGCACTTCACCGCATCGGGGGTACCGTTGAAGGATCGTCTCACTCGATTTCGCCCCACGAAGTCCGGCTT
Organism: Gemmatimonadota bacterium; assembly: GCA_040904945.1. Taxonomy (GTDB): domain Bacteria; phylum Gemmatimonadota; class Gemmatimonadetes; order Longimicrobiales; family Gaopeijiaceae; genus JAWLHJ01. Next base: position 8,806 of record JBBDSM010000173.1, on the reverse strand, counting down.
CCGCACCCTGACCCTGCGCTCCCGTGAACAAGCGTATTACCTGTCAATTCATAGGCACCGGCAGCTTCATTCCCGAGCGCCGCGTGATGAACGCCGAGTTCCTCGATCGGAGTTTCTTCCTCCCCGACGGGGCCCCCCTGAATCCCACGGACAACGCGCGCATGATCGCGAAGTTCCTCGAGATCACCGGGATCGCCGAGCGCCGGTGGGCGTCGGACGACCTCGCGGCTTCCGACCTCGGCGCGAAAGCGTCGCGGGCGGCCGTGGCCGATGCGGATATCGACCCCGAGACCCTGGACTACGTCATCGTGGCCCACAACTTCGGCGACGTGAGCCCGGGGACCGGACAGATCGACACGGTCCCGACCCTTGCGGCGAGGATCAAGCAGAAGCTCGGGATCGAGAACCCCGCCTGTGTCGCGTACGACCTGCCCTTCGGGTGCCCGGGATGGCTGCAGGGCGTCATCCAGGCCGACGCCTTCCTACGCTCCGGCCAGGGTCGCCGCGCGTTGATCGTGGGAACGGAGACGCTTTCACGCGTCATCGACCCGCACGACCGCGACAGCATGCTGTACGCCGACGGCGCGGGTGCGGTCGTCCTGGAGGCGGTGGAGGCCGAAGCCCCGGTTGGGATTCTCGGCCATAAGACCCGCTCAGACGCCGTCGAGCACGCACAGCTGTTGCGGATGGCGCCCTCGTTTCGTCCGGACGCCCCGGCGGACCGCATCTATCTGAAGATGGACGGCCGCAAGGTCTACGAGTACGCGGTTCAGACCGTCCCGGGGGTGGTCACCGAGATGCTCCAGCAGGTCGGCCTGACGCTGCAGGACGTGGACATGCTGCTGGCCCATCAGGCCAACGCCAAGATGAATCAGGCGATCCTCAAGCGACTTCTTCGGATGTCCGGTCTCGAGTGCGCACCGGACGGCATGATGCCGATGACCATCTCTCGGCTCGGCAACAGTTCCGTGGCGACAGTTCCCACCGTGTTCGACCTCGTCCGGCGCGGGGCGCTGGACGGCCATGCGATCGACTCGGGCGACGTGCTGGTGTTCGCTTCCGTGGGCGCGGGCATGAACGTCAACGCACTGGTCTACCGCTGCCCTTGAACGGTCGGCCTCAGGCCGCGGGAATCTCTTCGGCGTCCCGCGGAGAGTCCGGCCCCGTCTCGAGCGGTGGAAGCGCGACCCCATCGACCAGCGCCTGAAGGTCTTCGGATCCGAGCGTCTCCCTCTCGAGGAGCGCCGTCGCCATGCGGTGCATGAGGTCCTCGTGCTCCACGAGCATGCCGGCCGCCTCATGGTACGCCTCGTCCACGAACCTCCGAACCTCTTCGTCCACGATGCGCGCCGTATCCTCGGCCACCGGCTCGGACTCCCCGGTCACGTCCACCATACCCAGGCGGTCGCTCATGCCATACCGCGCCACCATCTGCCGCGCGATCTTCGTAGCGCGCTCGATGTCGTTCCCCGCGCCCGTGGTCACGTATTCCGGACCGAGGATGTGAGCCTCCGCCGCGCGACCCGCCATGAGCATGACGAGGCGCGCCCTGAGCTGCGCACGCGACCGGGTGTACTGGTCCCGAACGGGGAAGGAAGCCGTCACGCCGAGCGAGCGCTCGCGGGGAATGATCGTCACCTTGTGAACCGGATCGAGCACGGGAAGCATGAGTCCGACGATGGTGTGGCCCGCCTCGTGATAGGCAGTGAGGCGCTTCTCTTCGGACGTGAGCACCATGCTCTTGCGCTCGCTCCCGAGGAGCACCCTGTCCCAGCCCTCCTCGAAGTCTACCATGCCCACCCTCGATGAACGTCGCCGCGCCGCGCTCAGCGCTGCCTCGTTCACGACGTTCGCCAACTCGGCGCCGCTCATGCCCGCGGTGCCACGAGCGAGGCTCTCCAGAGAGACGCTGTTGGCAAGCGGCAGCGTCTTGGTATGGACCGCCAGGATACCCTTGCGACCCCTGAGATCGGGGTAGCCGACGGCCACCCGCCGATCGAAGCGTCCGGGGCGCAGGAGGGCGGGGTCGAGAACGTCGGAGCGGTTCGTCGCCGCGAGCACCACGATGGTGTCCGACCGCTCGAATCCGTCCATCTCGACGAGGAGTTGGTTCAGGGCATGCTCCCGTTCGTCCTGCGAGCCCGAGCCGTTCGCCCCGCCCCGCTTGCGCCCGATGGCATCGATCTCGTCGATGAACACGATGGCCGGTGCGTGTTCTCGCGCCTGGCGGAAGAGGTCCCGAATACGGGCCGCGCCCGTGCCGACGTACATCTCCACGAAATCGGATCCCGATGCGTAGAAGAAGGCGCACCCCGCCTCGCCGGCCACGGCACGGGCCAGCAGGGTCTTGCCGTTCCCCGGGTCCCCCGCCAGGAGCACGCCACGCGGCATCCGCCCACCCAGCATCGTGAACCGCTCGGGCGCTCGGAGAAACTGGACGACCTCTTCCAGGTCGGCTATCGCCTCCTCCGCGCCCGCCACGTCGCTGAAAGACACCTCGCTCTCCTCGGGGCCTGCCATACGGCCCGAGAACCCGGTGAAACGGAGCGCTCTCGTCAGCGGGCCGTTCTTGAGGAGGTAGAATCCGGTGAGAAGCAGCAACGCCGCACCCAGCGCGAATGGAAGGATCCTGGAGACCGCGGAGGGCTCGGAGGACCGCGCGGAGATCGACACGCCGGCAGACTCCAGATGCTCCATGATGCGGTCACTGCCGGGGACCGGGAGGAGCGCCTGGAAGTCGGACGTCGCATCTTCGTCCGCGGGTCCGATCAGCTCGATCCGCCCTTCCACGCTCGCACCGTCCACGACGGTGACATCGGTCACACGCCCCTCGTCGAGCGCGGCCAGCAGTTCCGTGTAGGTGATCTGCATCGGCTCGGTACCGCCCGCGTACCGCCACACCCCGAACGCGGTCGCCGCGAGAAGGAGGGCCACACCGATGAACAGGAGAGGACGTCGCCCCTGCATGAGGGAGCGCTTGGAGGTTTTTTGATTCACGGGAGCCCGAGTCGCGGGGGCGGGATCATGGCTTCATCCCGACGGTATTTGTTACACCACCTGAACGAAGATGATTCCGGGGGAGGCCCCCATGAGCTACGCACTCCAACCCGACGAGTCTCTTCCCTCCGGCCTCAGGCGCATCGCCGACGAGCAGGTGGGCAAAGCCCTCGACAGCCTCGCTTCGGCCGCCGATTCCAGGGAAGAGGCGGCCGCGGGCATCCACGACGCCCGAAAGCGCTTCAAAAAGGTGCGCGCCGTCCTGCGTCTGGTTCGGAAGGAGCTCGGAAGCGACCGGTATCATGGGGAGAACGAGGCGTTCAGGGACGCGGGGCGTCTCCTG
>JBBDSM010000173.1:0-5366 GCA_040904945.1 Gemmatimonadota bacterium | reverse complement strand
AAGCGACCGGTATCATGGGGAGAACGAGGCGTTCAGGGACGCGGGGCGTCTCCTGTCTGACGTGCGCGAGAGCTCGGTGGTGCCCAAGACCGTGAGTGCCCTTCTCGACCGGCACGCCCACCTGCTGGAACGAGAACCCTTCGAGGCCTTCGTCGAGCGCCTGGACTCCCGGCATGCGGAGCTTCTGAACGATGCCCTGGTCCACGGGGGTGCCCTGGAGCGAGCGATGGCCATGGCGGAGGAGGCGCGGGAGAGGATCGCCGAGTGGCCGATTCCCGACGCGGGCTTCGACGCGTTGGCGGCGAGTCTTCGGAAGGTCTACCGCCGCGGCCGCAATCGCATGACCGAAGCCTGGGAGCACCCCAGTGGAGCTCGGTTCCACGAATGGCGCAAGCGGGCCAAGTACCTCTGGTACCACCTCCGGATTCTGGCTCCCGCCTGGCCAGCGGTGATGGAGCCTTGGGCGGACGCGCAGCACGACCTCACCGATCTACTGGGCGAGGGCAACGACCTGACGGATCTCCTGACCCTTCTGGATCGGGAGCCGGACTTGCTTCCGCACGGAGACATGGCCGAGGTGCTCCGGGGGCTGGCGGAAGCCCGTCGCCGGGAACTGTGGGACATGGCCCGGCCTCTGGGTCGGCGCCTCTACTCCGAGACGCCCGCAGCCTTCGTCGATCGACTGGGCGGGTACTGGGACGGGGGCGTCAGTACGCCATAACCTCTAGCTCCGGAACCCGCCGAAACTCGTCCAGGTTGCGTGTAACCAGTGGGAGTGCGTGGGTCACGGCGGTCGCGGCGATCCACAGATCATTTGCCCCGATGAGGCGCCCCTGGTCCCGCAGGTATCCGTAGAGCTGTCCGTACCGCCATGCGACGTCACGGTCGGGCTCGAGCACGTCGAACCGCTGGAAGAGCTTGTCCCATTCGGCCTGATTCCGGTTGGCCACACCACTCGCCATCTCCCCCGCTGTCGTAAGGGTGATGCACAGCCGCTGCTCGGGCGCAGCCTCCAGGAACCCCATGGCCGGACCCGGTTCCTGACGCCCAGCTTCCCGTTCCAGGTCCACCAGGAACGTGGTTTCGAGGATCAGTCCCCGGTCCACTTGTCCCTCGGTGGCTCGTCCCGGGTCGTGGCCTCCTCGACCCGGTCCAGGGCATCGTCGCGGAAGAGCGGACCTTCGCGCGCGTACGTCTCCCGCAACTCGCCCGCGGTGAGTCCGCGGTCCGGCCAATGCGCGCGGAGCACGACCTCCGTGAAGGACTCGCCCGGATGAGCGCGTGCGCGACGGAGGCGCTCGTACGCGTCTAGACGAAGGGAGATGGTCTTTGTAGCCATACATGTATCATGCACAGACCATGCACGATGATCAACGTTAGCCCTCACTCGGCACGCTCCCGCCATTGGCGTGCTCGCCCTGCCTCAGCACCGCGAGCAGCATCAACTCTTCGAGCTCCACCTCCTCGCCTTCGCACCGGTGCCGGTGCCTGGGTGCGACATTGGCGCGCTTTTGGGCCGCTCCCGCGGGTCGCAGTCGCCCCCCCTGCGGCCCTGAACCCACCTGAAAACCCTCGCGGTGCGGGGCGAATCGACCGATCGGCTCCCGAAGCTCCCAGTGGCATGGACCTTGAGTCTTGATGGTCCCTGAAATGAGCGGAGAACGCTCAACCCACTGAGTCAAAAGGAGAGAATCAGATGGCGACCGAACAGCGCAATCGCGAAGACAAAGGTGGTCACGACCGTCAGGCCAAAGACCGTCAGGGCAAGGACCAGCAGTCCAAGACCGACAAGGGCGGTCAGCAGCGCGGGGACGACAAGACCCGCCGCGCGCAGCAGGACCAGGAGCGGGGTTCCGGCCAGCAGGGTCGCAAGACCTGAAGCCTGATCAGCGACCTGCGGGGCGTGAGGCCACGTCGGTCTGAATAACGGAGGGGGGTGGAAGCCCCGTACGATCGGCTTCCGCCCCTTTCTTCTTCCCTAATCTCGATCAAGGAAACGCACCATGAAGCTCCAAACACTCGAAGATCTGCTGGTCCACCAGATCCAGGACATTCTCAGCGCCGAACATCAGGTGAAGAAGGCCCTTCCCCTCATGGCCAAAGCGGTAGGGTCCGACAAACTCCGCAAGGCGTTCGAGCACCACCAGAAAGAGACCGACACCCAGATCGAGCGCCTCGAGAAGATCTTCAAGCTCATGGACAAGCCTGTGTCCGCGAGCCACTGCGAGGCGGCCGAAGGGCTCATCACCGAGGCCGAGGACTATCTCGACGGTGACGGCAACCGCGACGTGCTGGACGCCGGGCTGGTCACCGCCGCCCAGCGGTTCGAGCACTACGAGATCGCGGCCTACGGCTCCGCCATAGCCTTCGCACGGCAGTTGAAGCACACCGAGGTGGCGAGCCTTCTGGAGGAGTCTCTTGGCGAAGAGAAAGCTGCGGACGGAAAGCTCACCGCCATCGCAGACAACGGCGTGAACGACGCCGCGATGAAGGCGGGCAAGAACTAATCAGGTCGCGCGGCGCCGACTGGGGGCATCACGCCCGCCTCTGGTCGCCGTCGCGCCCGCACCGGTGCCTCGGTGCGACATTGGCGCGCTCCTGGGCCGATCCGGCTCCTCAGAGTCGGCCTTCTTCGGCTCTCGACTCATCCCTTAACACCGCGCGCTCCGGCGCCGATCGACCGCCTCGGCTCATCACTGCCCGGTGGCATGGACCTTGAGTCTTCATGGTCCCTGGAGCGGGGAGACGGGCATGCCACGCCGGCTTCCTACCGATCATTCCGAAGAAGAGCGGAGGACTCGATGAATAAGGATGAACTCGAAGGGCAATGGAAACAGATGAAGGGCCGCGCCAAGGAGAAGTGGGGCAAGCTGACCGACGACGATCTGGACGAGATCCAGGGGCGACAGCAGGTCCTCGTCGGCAAGATCCAGGAGCGCTACGGCCACGATCGCGAGGCTGCCAAGAAAGCCGTGGACAGTTGGATGAGCGAGCACAAAGATCGTCGCGGGTCGCACTGACACGCCCCTGTAAGAACATCGTACTCCGCGACCCCCCCGAAAAGGATGAACCAGTATGAACATTCAAAGAATCGCGCCCTTCACAGGGCTGGCCCTCCTGGTGTTCGCAGGTGCCTGCGGAGACCAGTCCCGAGACACGGAAGTGTACTCGGAGCCGGTCCAGGACGAGGCAACGGTTTCCGCCGATGAATTCAGGGCGGCCATGAACGACATGCGCACCGAGCTCCGGACGACGCTCGACGAGTTCGGCTCGCAGATCTCCGAGCTCGATCAGCGCTACATGAGCGCCAACGACGAGATCGCTGAGGAGTGGGCCGAGACCCGTGAGGAGATGAGCGCGTATCGCCAGACCCTCGAGGCCGACCTCGCGCGGCTCGAGAACGCGAACGAAGAGGAAGCAGACCAGATCACCGAAGGGATCGCGTCGGATCTGGAGGATCTCACGCACAGCGTGGAGCGCGCCCAGCTCGAGTCGGTCGAGAACCCGGAGGAGTTCGTCGCCGCAGCGCAGGAACAGTTGAGTCGTTTGGAACAGAACTTCCTGACGCTACAGCAGGAAGCTCAGGGGCTCCCCATGGAAGCCCGCGACGAGGCTTCCGAGACCCTACGGGAGTTCAGCGAGAGAGCCGAGGAGATCCGGGCGGAGCTCCAGGAGCTCGCGCAGGCTTCGGCCGAGGAGATCTCGGAAGAGCGTGAAGAGATCGCGGAAAACGTGAGCTCGCTGACCGCCTCGGTCCAGCGTGAGTTGTTCGAGTCGCGGCAGCATACGTCTACGACCGCGACGATACGCAACTAGTCACAACTAGAGAAGTCGCCGCTGCGGGTTGCGGCGAGACGGTCGGGCTCCGTCCTTCGATGGGCGGGGCCCGCCGTGCTTTTTATCAGCCTCTGTCGACGTTAGAGATTCGTAAAGTCGGGGACCTCGAATGCTCGTTTGGGTAAGGGCCTGTGTCTATCCACCATGGCTCACCCACCGACAACCGACTCGTTGCCGATATGGACCTGATGCTTCCCTTCCACGCCGCGTTCCGTAGAGCGTTTTCCACGAAGCCGGGACTTCGGGCGATCACCGGCGCGTGTTTGACGCTCCTCGTGTGTTTCGCTGGACTCCCGCAGCCTGTCGCGTCGCAGATCGACGGCCAGGTCGCGATGCCCGAGAGGCTGGCCGTGTTCCTGGACTGTGGCTTCTGCAACGAGACGTTCATCCGGCAGGAGATGACCTACGTCGACTGGGTGCGCGACCGGCAGGTGGCGGACGTTCACGTCCTCGTCACGGATCAGGAGACGGGTGCCGGGGGTGAGGCTCAGACGTTCGATATCATCGGGCTTGGGCCGTTCGTGGGCATGGACTATACGACCGTGTACACGACCAACGTCAGCGCCACGGAAGCCGAGGAGCGGGACGGATTCCTTCGCACGCTCCAAGCGGTCCTCGTCCCCTATCTCATGCAGACGCCCATGGGCCGGCGGGTGCGGGTCGATGTGGAGGATGCCGAGGAGGCGGGTGCGGCACAGGCTCGGCCGCAGGACGACCCCTGGGACTTCTGGACCATCGAGATCTACGCCGACGGCAGCGCGGACTTCGAGTCCCAGCAGGAGTCCTTCGACACCCGCTACGGTATCTATGCCAACCGCGTTACGGAGGACTGGAAGATCCAGCTCCGCCCGTTCTTCAACTACAACTACGATCGCTTCGAGAGGAACGACGAGGTCATCGAGAGCACGGCCCGTCGGGACGGCTTCCAGAGCTACGTCGTGCGCAGCATCTCGCCGCACTGGTCGGTGGGAGGCTTCGGCGACGTCTTCACGTCGACGTTCGACAACGTGGACGTACGGTATCGCCTCATGCCCGCCGTGGAGTGGAGCCTGTTTCCCTACCGGGAAGCGACCCGGCGCCAGCTGACCGTCGCCTACCGGGCCGGCTTCTCCCACGTCACCTACCGGGACACGACCATCTACAACGAGATTGAGCAGCTGCTACCGGAGCACACGCTCACCGCTGGCTACGAGGTGACACAGCCCTGGGGGCAGGTCGATGTCGGCGTGAATGCCTCACAGTTCCTACACGAGCTCGAGCGCTACGCGGTCCGGTTCAATGGCAGCGTCGACGTGCGCATCACGCAGGGGCTGTCCATCGAGCTCGGCGGCAACGTCGCGTTCATCCACAACCAGCTCAATCTCCCGAAAGGCGACGCCGATCTGGAAGAGGTGCTCCTTCGAAGGCGGCAGCTCGAGACCAACTACGAGGCGGGCCTGAGCTTCGGGTTCCGGTACCGATTCGGCTCCATCTACAACAACGTGGTGAATCCGCGCTTCGGTGGAGGGGGGTCGCAGGACCGGTTCTGA
>JBBDSM010000172.1:0-2813 GCA_040904945.1 Gemmatimonadota bacterium | reverse complement strand
GGCGCATGGCCCGGGCCGCGGTCCCGAAGAAGTGGGCGCGGCTCTCCCATCGCAGATCGGAGGTGTCCACCAGGCGGACGTACGCCTCGTGGACCAGCTCGGTAGGCTGGAGGGTGTGGTCCGCGCGTTCACCGCGCATCTGGGAGCCGGCCAGTCGGCGCAGCTCACCATAGACCAGTTCAAGCAGCTGATCCGCTTGCCCGGGGTCGGACAGGTCGAGCTCGTGCAGGAGCTGGGTGACGAGACGACGCTGTTCCGCCATGGTGACCTGCCGCGGATCGTAGGAGAGATGCTTCCCCGCGACGATAACCTGCGGCAGGCCCGGCTGCCACGCACCTGCCCGAACACGCGCACGTGCGGCAGGGGAGCGCGATCCGTACGTTCGGCCCCATGACCCACTCCGTGCGCCGCCACCTCCGCGTGGAGATCGACGACTACGACGCCACCATCCGGCGCTTCATTCCCGGCTACGAGCGGATGCTCGCCGTGGCCGCGGACGCCGTCGCCCAGATAAAGCCGGGCCACGTCGTGGACCTGGGGGCCGGCACCGGCGGGCTCTCGGCGTCGCTCCTGGAGCGGGACGAGGTGGGAAGGGTCGAGCTCCTGGACGTCGATCCTGAGATGCTGGCCCAGGCCCGTTCACGCCTGGAGCGCTTCGGGGACCGGGTCCGCTTCACCCTCCGCTCGTACGACGAGCCGTTCGAGCCGTGCGACGCCTTCACGGCCTCGCTGTCGCTGCACCATCTCCCGACGTTGGATGGAAAGACGATGCTCTTCAGGCGCGCCTTCGAGGCCCTCCGCCCCGGGGGCGTGCTGGTGAACGCCGATGTGAACATGCCCGATGACGATGAGGAGCGACGAACCCTCTACCGGTATTGGGCGGACCACCTGGTCCGCTCCGGAATCCCCGAAGAGCGCGCCTGGGCCCACTTCGAGGAGTGGGCCGAGGAGGATACCTACCTCCCGCTCAATAACGAGCTCGAGGCGTTGCGGGGCGTGGGATTCCAGGCTGATCGGGTGTGGAATGACGGGCCCGCGGGGGTCGTGGTGGCGCGGAAGGGGTGAGCCAAGCAGCCGGCACACACCTTGCCCCCGTCGAGGGTGAGAACGAACTCATCCAAGCGGAGAAAGACCATGCGCGGCATCGGAATCGGCACCATTATTCTGATCATCATCCTCGTCATCATCATTTTTTGACGCGTCGACGCGTCGCCTAACGTCGCGGAGGAGCGATCATGCGATGGAAGGGAGGGCCGCGCAGCTCGAATGTCTCGGACCGACGCGCGGGAGGTCCGCTGGCTATCGGCGGTGGGATCGGCGGGGTCGTGCTCGTGGTTCTCTACCTCGTATTGGGCGGAGACCCGGCGCAACTCCAGCAGGGCGGTTCGACCGGCGGTAGCGCTCCTCCGGCCGAGGGTCAGGACGAGCGGCTCGATTTCGCATCGGTCATTCTCGCGAGCACGGAGGCCGTCTGGACCGACCTGTTCGTCGCCGCGGGCGCGCGCTACCGCGCTCCCACCATGGTCGTGTTCTCCGGACGCACGTCGTCGGCCTGCGGCATGGGATCGTCGGCGATGGGGCCATTCTACTGCCCGCCCGACGAGACGATCTATCTCGATCTTACGTTCTTCGATGATTTGGCGCGGCTCGGTGGCCCGGGGGACTTCGCCGCGGCCTATGTCATCGGCCACGAGGTAGGCCACCACGTGCAGACCCTGCTGGGAACCTCGGAGGAGGTGCGCCAACAGCAAGCCCGCGCGTCCGAAGCGGAGGCGAACGCGCTGTCTGTGGGGCTCGAGCTCCAGGCCGACTGCTACGCGGGCGTTTGGGCTTATCACTCGGAGCAGGAGCGCAATTGGCTCGAGCCCGGCGACGTCAACGAGGGCCTCGCTGCGGCTGCGGCCATTGGCGACGACCGACTGCAGCGTCGCGCCGGCGCCGAGGTCGTGCCGGAGAGCTTCACCCACGGGTCGGCGGCCGAGCGCCAGCGGTGGCTCCGAACGGGTCTGGAGACCGGCGATGCCGGTGCGTGCGATTCGGCGGGTGGTTGAGACCTCATCCCTCACACCTTCCGGTACAGCCCGTTCACCGTCACCCGCCGCCCGCGCCCGGTCTGCACCCGCACCGTATCGCTCGGTTCCTCGGGCCGCAGCCCCCGGCGCGCCATGGCGGCGTCCAGCGTGCGGGCGTCCACCAGCACGGCCCGTCCCCCGGGGAGACCTTCAAAGACGCCGTGCTGGTCGGGGACCGGTCGCGTGCCCTCGCCAGTGAGGTCGACCTCCGGCGTGAAATGGGCGACGAGCAGCAACCCCCCGGGCGCGAGCACACGCGCCGTCTCGTCGAGCGCCGCTCGCCACTCCTCCAGACTCTCGGCGTTCTGATAGAGGCCGAGCGCCACCACGAGATCGAAAGTCGCGTCGGCGAAGTCCCGGAGATCGTCCATGCGACCCTGCCTGACGCGGCGTTCGGCTTCCTCGTGTCCCAGGACATGGCTCACCCGGGCCCGGGTCCGCTCCACCATCGGATGGGATGCGTCCCTCGCCCATACGTCGAATCCGCGCTCGGCGAGGAGCACGGTGTTTCGCCCGCCCGCACATCCGAGGTCGAGCACCCGTGTCGCCCCGGGGTGGACGACGTTGTCGGCCAGCCGGACGAGGCGATGGTCCGGTTCCCGATCCGCGAAGCGCTCCACGGTCTCCGGCTGGTCCCAGAACGGATTCGTCATTGCGTGAGCCCTCCTCCATTAAACCAGTATGCCGACCCGACTACACTACAATAGGATGAGGTGTGTCCCACCGCCGAACCCGGAGTCC
>JBBDSM010000171.1:0-17187 GCA_040904945.1 Gemmatimonadota bacterium | reverse complement strand
GGTCCCCGAACCCGGGTCTCTCGGTCAGTAGGCCAGCGCGTAGGCCTCACGTCGGGGGTCGGCCGCCGCGGTGAGCACACCCGTGGCCGGATCCCACAAGATCATCTGGGCGCCGCCGAACGTCGCGGTCCAGCCGTCGACCAGATTCAGGTCGTGGCCGCGGGCGGCCAATTCCTCGAGCACGGAGACCGGAACCCGGTTCTCGAGGGCCGCACGCACGCCCCCGTACGACCGGAAGCGCGCGGCCTCGACCGCCTCCTGCGGCGTCATGTCGAAGAGCAGGAGGTTGTGCGCGATCTGGAGGAGCGACTGCGGCTGGCTGTCACCGCCCGGCGTGCCGAGCGTGAACGCGAAGCCGCCGTCGGCGGCGAGGGCCATCATCGGGGAGAGGGTATGGTACGGCCGTTTGCCAGGCGCCACCTGGTTGGGGTGCCCGTCCTGGAGCGTGTAGAGCGCGCCCCGGTTCTGCAGCAGGATGCCCGTGGTGGACTCCACGAGCCCCGAGCCGAAGCCCGCGTAGTTGCTCTGGATCCAGCTGACGGCGTTCCCCCACTGGTCCACCGCCGTGAGGTAGACGGTGTCTCCGCTGTCGTCCGTCTCCTCCATGTCCGTGAGCGGATCGCCGAAGCCGGGGGCCACGTCCTCGGCGGCGCGTGACATGTCTACGAGCCCGGCCCGCTCCCTCAGGTACTCCGCGTCCAACAGTCGATCCACCGGCACGTCCGCCAGATCCCAGTCGGCCATCCACCGGTCCCGGTCGGCGAACGCCAGCTTCTTGAGCTCGATGAGCGTGTGCAGGTAATCCGCCGTGTTGTGACCCATCTCGGCCACCGGGTGCTCTTTCGACATCTCCATGAGGGCGAGCTGTGCGACGCCCTGGGTGCTCGGCGGCATCACCAGGAAGGTGTGGTCCAGATATTCGGCGCTCAGCGGATCGACCCACGTCGACGTATGGGCGGCGAAGTCGTCATAGCGGAGGTGGCCGCCCTCGGCCTCGACGAAGTCCGCCAGCGCCCGTGCGATATCGCCCTCGTAGAAGCCCTGCTTCCCCTGCGTCGCGATGATCTCGAGCGAGTTCGCCAGCTCGGGGTTGCGAAGGAGCGATCCCACCGGCGGAGCATCCCCGCCGGGCTGATAAAGCTCCCGGCCCCGCTCGTTCAGGTCGTCGCCCTGGGCCATGATGTCCAGGGCGAGTCGGGTGGAGACCGGGAAGCCCTCGCGCGCGAAATGGATGGCCGGCTGCAACAGCTGTTCGAACGGCTGGGTTCCGAAACGCTCGTGCGCGTCCACCCACCCGGCGACGGCGCCCGGTACGCTCACCGACATCGCCCCGGTCTGGGGCACCTCGTCGAGCCCCTGGTCGCGGAAGAAGGCCGGCGTGGCCAGCGCGCCGGACCGTCCGCTGGCGTTCAAGGCCGTCACCTCGCCGGTCTCGCCATCGTAGAAGATCCCGAACGCGTCACCACCCACGCCGTTCATGTGCGGTCGGGTCACCGCGAGGATCCCGGCCATGGCGATGATCGCGTCGGTCGCCGTCCCGCCGTCCCGGAGCACAGCGAGCCCGGCCTGCGTGGCCAGCGGGTGGTCGGAGGAGACCGCGCCCATCGTCCCGCGTACATCCGGGCGGTTCTGCGGAGCGTACCGGGTCGTGTCCCACTCGGGCGGTGCCTCCGTTTCGGCGCAGCCCGCGAACAGGAGCGTGGGAACCATCAACGAAGCGGCGCCGAATCGGCGCGCGCGGGACCGGAGCTGACCTGACATCGTCTCGTCCTCTGCTTGGAATCGAACCCTCTGGGGTGCAGGCATGTTGCCCCGGGTCACGGGCTTCGGGCAAGGGAGCACCGCCGCTCCGGTGCTGGATGTGACCATTCCCCGCGCACGCGAGTGTTCAGGGTGACATCCCCAACGGACCGAACACGCGCACGCGACGCCGAACGATCGGAGGCCCCAGCATGCCAAGTCTGCAGACCTTCACCTTCCAGGTGAAAGACGACCAGGACGCGCTCCACCAGGTGACCTTCGTGCGCCATTCCCCCGGACACCTCTCGGCCCGTTGCACCTGCGCCGCCGGGCGCACCGACCGTTGGTGCGAACATTGCCTCCGCCTGCTCTCGGGTGATCGGACTCAACTGGTGAGCGACAACGACGTGGAGGTCGGCGTGGTCGAGTGGTGGGTGGCCTGCCTCGACCTCAAGCACACCGTGACGCGGGCGCTGGAGGCGCAGGAGACCGGAACGTCGGAGCCGGGGAGCCTGTCCCGGGTCCTCGCGCACTGGCCGAACCTGACGGCGCACGACTTCGAAGTCGATCTGCGGCAGCGTCCGAACCCGGGCCTCGGCGCGGCCTGAGCGAACGGCCGTCTTGCCCCCCGGACGACCCAGGTGCCATGGTGGCGCCCATGAGCCACTTCCCCATCGTCCGCTTCCTCGCATTCGCGCCGGTCTTGCTCGGTGCGTGCACCGCCGGTCCCGGCGCCTCGTCGGGTGACGCCGACTTCACGGTGGTCGAGTCGACCATTCCCGACATCCAGGCGCGCATGGAGCGCGGCGAGGCTACGTCGCGCGAGCTCGTGACGCGCTACCTTACGCGCATCGCCCTCTACGAGGACAGGCTGAACGCCGCGATCTCGGTGAACCCGGACGCGCTCGCCGAGGCCGACGATCTCGACGTCGAGCGCGCAGCGGGCCGGGTGCGCGGGCCGCTCCACGGGATCCCGGTCGCGTTGAAGGACAACATCCACACGACGCACCTACCGACCACGTTCGGCGCACTCGCCTTCGACGGCTTCGTGCCCCCGTACGAGGCCACGCTCGTCACCAACCTCCGGGAGGCTGGCGCGATCATCATCGCGAAGACCACCCTCACGGAGTTCGCGAACTTCATGGCGGGCACGCCGAACCCCATGCCCGGCAACTACAACGCCCTCACGGGCTTTGCCTTCAATCCCTACGACGCGCGTCCGGACCCGAGGGCGGGTTCGGACGGACGGCCCGTCCTCAGCACGGGCGGATCGAGCTCCGGGGTGGGGACGGCGGCCAGCTTCTGGCAGGGGAACGTCGGCACCGATACCGGCGGATCTGTCATCAGCCCCGCCAACGCCACCATGTTGGTCGGGATCCGACCGACGCTGGGACGCCTCAGCCGCTGGGGCATCGCGCCCGTGACGCTGGACCACGACATGGCCGGACCCATGACCCGGAACGTGGCCGACGCGGCGATCATGCTCGGTGCGATGGAGGGTGCCGAGCCCGATCCGAACGATCCGGCCACCGGCGTGTGCGAGCCTCCGGCCGACCGTGACTACCGTCCGCATCTCAGGTCGGACGGGCTGGAAGGTGCCCGGATCGGGATCCCGAGGGCGTACTACTACGACCCCCTCGAGCTCGAAGGGCGCCCCGGCACGCTCGGGGGGCTGAGCGAAGCCGAGCGAACGGTCATGGACGACGCGATCGAGGTGTTGCGCGCGGCGGGCGCGACCATCGTCGACCCTGCCGACGTGCCGAGCCTGGTTGACCCGAACCCCGACGCCAACTTCGCCGCCTGGGGCATCTGCGTGGGCGGCGAAGAGGCCAAGGGCTCGGACGAGCACTGCACGGTCAACTTCAAGTACGGCATGAAGCGGGACTTCAACGCGTGGCTCGAGACGCTGGGTGACGCGGCTCCGGTCACCACGCTGGCGGAGCTACGGGCGTGGAATCTGGAGCACCGAGCGGCCGGGTCGATGCGCTACGAGCAATCCCGTTTCGACATCTCCGACGAGATGGACGTGGCGGCCGACCGGGCGCGCAACGAAGTCGACATGCAGAAGGACAGACTCCTCAGCCGTGAGCGCGGGATCGATGCGGTGCTGGACGCCCACGACCTGGACGCCATTCTGACGCCCGGCAGCCGGGGGGCGGGCCTCGCGGCCCGCGCTGGAACGCCGATCATCGTGGTGCCGTTCGGCTTCGTGCCGAACGAGCCGTCCCGGGCCTTCCCCGACGGCTTCGAGGCACGACCGGCCCCGTTCGGCGTGGGCTTCAACGGAGCCGCGTGCAGCGAGCCGCGGCTGATCGAGCTGGCCTACGCGTTCGAGCAGGCGTCCAACGGGCGGGTGCCGCCGCCCGGGTTCCAACGCTGACGCGGGCCTGGGCCGGGCCGGGTCCCTACGTCACGCCCGTACGGTCTACGTAACCCTACGTATGGAGCGGAGCGGCCCTCGGGTGGCAGACTGGGTGCACAATGAGACGGCGCACCCAAGGGGGGACCATGAACGACCATGTCGACAGCAAGACCGAGTCAGGACACCGAGCGGCCCATGCCACGATCGTCATCGATGGCTACATCGGAGAGATGAACGACGAGCGGGTCGTCGTCTTTCCGTGCCTCGATCGCCGGTACTCCGTCGAGATCCAGAGAGGGGACGTGCTCGATTTCGAGCCAGGCCGCCCGAACGGCGCCTGCCGCTTCGTGGTGTCGGGAGCCGCCTCGGTGCTCGAACGGATCACGGTGACGACCACGACCCGGCGGGCCAGGAACGCCTGCGATATCTCGTGGGAGGAAGGCGCGGCCACGGCCGATGGCGAGGACCTCGGGGACTGGACGCACGAAACGTATTGGTCCCGGCCCGACTGATCGGGAGTCCCGGGGGTCAGGCCAGTCCCGCTTCCCGGACCAGGTCGATCAGCTCGCCGCGCGAGCCGATACCCAGCTTCTCGTAGATGTTCGTCAGGTGGGTGCTGACCGTGCGCGTCGCGATGCCCAGTTCCGCCCCGACTTCCTGGTTCGTCAAACGCCGCGCCACGGAGCACGCGACCTCGGTCTCCCGGTCGGTCAGGCCCGCCAACCCCGCGCCCGTCCCCTTCGCCGGCACGGGATGTCCGGCCTCGGCGAACATGTGGCGGGTCTTCTCCAACTCGGGCTCCGCACCGAGCCGCACACAGGTTTCGTGGACCCGCTTGAGCTCGGCGACGGCCTGATCTTTCTCACCGACGTCGAGCAGCCGACCCGCCAGTTGGCGGCGAATCCGGGCGGCGTAGGGAATCATCGGGATCGCCTCGAGCGACCGGGCCGCCCCACGCATGAGATCGACCGCGGTCTCCGGATCACCCCGCTTCCAACGCACGAGCGCGTCGCACGCGTCGGCCCACGCCGTCCCCAGGGTGTGGTCCAACCGCTCGGCATGTTCTCTGAGTCGCGTCCCGACTTGACCCGCCTGCTCGATCTCCCCCGCCCAGAGGCACGCCTCGGCGAGCACGGGGAGGAGGCGGTGGACGGCCCAGAGCGTGTACCCTGTACCCTCCGCGATCTCGAGTCCTCGCTCGGCCGCTTCGATGGCGCCGACGTAGTCCCCGGTCCCGACCCGGTAATGGGCGGCTCCGATGAGCGCGGGAACGACCTGATGCACGTCCACGGGCCCGTCCTCGGGGCCGATCCCCGAGAGCCGCATCGCCTCGTCGATGAGCTCGCGGGCCCGGTCAACCTCTCCACGCCCGAGGTAGAACTGCGACGTCCACACGAGAAGCCGGGGAAGCAGCGAGCGCTGGTGGAGGTCCCTGGCCAGCGCGATGGCCCGCTCGCCGAGGGCCACACCCGCGTCCCAGTCGCCCTGGCCGTAGGCCAGCTCGATCTCCATCTCCGCCGTCCAGAGCCGTAGGATCGGGGCGCGCGCCCGGTCGGCGAGCTCGGTCAACTCGTCGATGGCTTCGCGCATGCGCTCGGCTCCGCCGCGCATCCCGGTCAGAACGCCGAGCCCCCAGCGCGCCCAGAACTCCGTCGACACGTCGCCGGCCTCACGCGCCAGCTCGATGGCGCGGCCGCCATGCTCACGTGCTTTCTCCGGCGGGCCGATCCAGACGTGCAGGAGCGCGAGCGACCGATGGATCCTGGCGAGGAGCCCGACGTCGCCGGCCGACTCGGCCAGGGGGAGCGCGGGCAGGACGGTCTCCAGGGCCTCCGCCCCACGTCCCACCTCGTGCAGACAATGTCCCTTCGCGATCCGCAGGCGCACGACGGCAGCCTCCTCCCCCTTCCCCTCGGCCAACGCGAGGCCCCGGTCGAGCGCGGCATGCGCCTCCTCGTGGTGCCCGCACCAGAAGTGGGCCAACCCGAGGCTTCGCAGTAGGTCGAGGTGCGCCGGGTCCGACTCCCGAACGAGTCGCACCGCCTCGGACCATAGAGCCACCGCGCCTTCGAAGTCCCCGAGATGCTGGCGGGCCCTGGCCAGCGTGGCCATGACGCGACCCCGCTCCACGGGGTCGGCCCTGTCGTCGGCGCCAAGGCCTTCGAGCGCCGTCTCGAGGTACTCGACAGCCTCGCGGTGGGCCCGTCGCTCGAGCGCTTGCCGACCCGCCATGACCAGATACTCCGTCGCCTTCGCACGCGCCTCGCCGGCCGACCGGGCGTAGTGATAGGCCAACTCGTCGGCATGCCGGGCCGCCCGCGATCCGTGGAAGGCTTCGAGGGCCTCCGCGACCCGCTCGTGGAGCACCCGGGCACGCTGCAGCCCGAGCTCTTCGTACAACGTCTGCCGTACGATCGGATGCTCGAAGACGTAGACGACCACATCGTTCTCTTCTCGCTCGCCCAGCACGTGGTGGTGCCGTAGCTCCTCCAGCGCCTCGAACAGGGCCGTCTCATCGAGCCCGGCCAGACGAGCGAGCACCGGATGCCGCGCCCGGGCGCCCACCACCGAGGCGAGCTCGACCACGGCCTGGGCTTCGTCGGAAAGCGCGCTCATGCGCCCGAGCACCGCATCGCGGATCGATCCGGGGAGCTCCAGGTCGGCCACGTCCCACCCGATCCAGGTCCCCCCCTCGCGGCGCAGACGGCCCGTGGCGACCATCGACTTCAGGATCTCCTCGAGGAAAAAGACGTTGCCCCGCGTCCAACCGTAGAGGAGCGCCGAGAACTCTCCGACCACGGAAGGCGCTACGTCGAACGTTCGCTGGAGAAGCGCACCGACCTCCTCGCGCGTCAGCGGAGCCAGGCGGCGCACCTCGCCCACACCCAGCGACACGAGCGAGCGCTCCGCCCGCACCAGCTCCGAGCCGGGCTCACGCTCCTGCTCGTTGTAGGTACACAGGATGAGCACGGGGTGGCCGGAAACCTGCCGGGCGAGGAAGTGGAGCAGCTCCAGCGACGATCCGTCGGCCCATTGGAGGTCCTCCAACACGAGAACCAGTGGGTCGCGCGCGGCATGGCTCTTCACGAACTGGGTGAAGTTCCACATGAGTCGGGTCCGAAGCTCTTCGGGATCGCCCGATACATCGGGGACGCGCCCTCCGTTGCCGATGGCCGGGAAGAGGTGCGCCAACTCCGTCTCGCCTCCGCGGCTCAGGACCGCGAGCCTTGCCGGATCCATGTCACGCAGCAGGGGCGTAAAGGCATCCCCGAACAGGGCGTAGGGAATGCCGGTCTCGACCGGATACGCCCGCCCCCGGACCACGGTCCAGCCAGCCTCCGCCGCCCACGCCGCAAACTCGGCCGCCAGCCTGGACTTGCCGACGCCCCCCTCTCCAGCCAACACCACCGTCGAGGTCGTCCGGCTGTCGTCTTCGGCGCGCTCACGAAGGGCTTCGAGGTCGGCGCTCCGCCCGATCAGGGGCAACGGCGTGGGAAGCGTCGGGCGCCGGGCCCGAGTCGACGACGCCCGATGGCCCGACGAGGGGTGCTCGAGGTCCGACCTGTGGATGGATTCCGGCATGCGCCTCACCCGTCGAAGCGGATGATCACGTGACCCGAGATGTTTGCGTGGCGCGTCGCGTGGTCCTTCACCTGGTCCACGTGCTCGCATCCGAAGGCTTTCACGCGGGACACTCCTAAAAGGGTGAAGATCGGCCGGTCCGCCCGTCGAGGAACGGATGGCCATGATAGGCCAACGCTCCGCGCCCAGCCAGCCGCTCCCGACGCATGGCGAGGCCTTCCTCTTCCGCGGCCTTCGATACATGCTGACGCCGTCGGAATCGATCTCGACCTCGAGGAGATACCTCCATGCTGTTCGATCATCCGGAGTTCGACGCGCACGAGCGGGTGCTCCACGTCAGTGACGCACCGTCCAGCCTCAGAGCCATCATCGCCATCCACCGGGGGCGCGGCGGCACGGCCGCGGGGGGCGTCCGCTTCCGACCCTACCCCTCCGAAGCCGACGCCCTCACCGACGTGCTCCGGCTCTCGCGGGCGATGACGTACAAGAACGTGCTCGCCGACCTCCCGCTCGGCGGGGCGAAGAGCGTCATCCTCGGTGACCCCGCCACGGACAAGAACCCAGACCTGCTGCGAGCGTTCGGCCGCATCGTCGAGAGCTTGGGCGGCGCCTACATGTGCGGACCCGACATCGGCACGACCGCCGACGACATGGACGTCATCGCCGAGGAGACCGACCACGTCGGAGCGACGAACAAGCAGATGGGGAGCTCGGGGCCGCCGACGGCCCTCGGCGTCTTCCATGGGATACGCGCAGTGGCCGAGCACGTGCTGGGCAGCGCGGACCTCGCCGGCGTGCGCGTCGCCGTCCAGGGCGCGGGCGCCGTGGGAAGCGACCTGGCGGTACACCTGGTCGAGGCCGGGGCGCGGGTGACCGTCGCGGACGTGGATGCCGCTGCGGTTCGAGCCCTGCGTGAGCGAACGACAGTCGACGTGGCGACCCCCGAAGACATCCTTTTCCTGGATGCGGATATCCTCTCCCCTTGCGCGCTCGGCGCCGTACTCTCCGAAGAGACGATCGCCCGTCTCCGGGTGAAGGGAATCTGCGGCGGCGCCAACAACCAGCTCGCCACCGAGGCCGACGGTGAGCGTCTGCGGGCACGCGGCATCGCGCTGGTGCCGGACTTCGTGGCAAGTGCGGGCGGCGTGATCGCGGGAACCGCGGCGGCCGGGCTGTACCCTCAGGACGAGATGCAGGGAAAGCTGGATGGCATTCAGGATCGCGCGCTCGCGATCCTGCGTAGGGCGGACACGGAGGGACGCACGCCGCACGAGGTGGCGCACGAGATGGCAGAGGAGCTGCTCGCCGCCGGTTCGTAGGCCCGCCTCGGGACCATCGAGACCGACGCAGGCGGGCCCGTCGCGGAAGGCGCATTGGCGCGCCCCCTCCCGCTCCGACGCGCGAACGCCGAGCTTCATTCATGGTTATCTCGAACCGCACGACCCCGACCCGCACCACGCCGAACCGCCCGACGTCGGGCACCCTTTCGCTGATCGCGGTCGCGCTGGCGCTCACCCTCTTCCCTTTGGCGTCCCGCGCTGAAGCCCAGGATCGGAGCACCTGGCGGCTGGAGCTCGAAGGCGGCCCGGTCTGGCAGAGCTACAACGACGTCGAGATTCCCAACGACGGCACCGCCACGCGCTTCTCGCTCCGCGACCTGGCCGGCGCGGGCCCTTGGGGCGCCGGGCGGTTCTACGCCACCTGGAACACGAGCGGGCGGCACAGCCTTCGCGCGCTCGCCGCGCCGCTCACCATCCGCGCGACCGGTGTCCCGGCGGGACCCGTCGACTTCATGGGTGAGCGCTACGCCGCCGGCCAGCCCACGGAAGCCACCTACACCTTCGATTCGTACCGGCTCACCTACCGGTACCGCTTCCACCAGGGAGAGGCCATGACGGCGTGGGTGGGCTTCACCGCCAAGATCCGGGACGCGGTCACGGCGCTCGAGCAGGGTCCCGTCTCCAGCCGGAAGACGAACGTCGGCTTCGTGCCCCTGCTCCATCTCGCGGGAGATTGGCGGCTCGCGCCCCGCTGGACGGCGAGTCTCGACATCGACGCGCTGGCGGGGGGACCGGGCCGCGCCGAGGACGCGGCGCTCGAGCTGGGCTACGCGCTGAGTGACAGATGGACCCTGCAGGCCGGGTACCGGATGGTCGAGGGTGGAGCGGACGTCGACGAGGTCTACGCGTTCGCGTGGCTTCACTACGGGGTGATGTCGGTGATCTGGCGGCCGTAGCTAGCGGGACGCGGGTTCTGCCTGTGGTGGAACCATTTCCCGCCCTCCGGCATTTCGGATCCGACAACGCGGCTCATACGCCGCGGGGCGACCCTGGAATCGGAGGTAGGTCATGAGAGGGACGGTATTGGGCGCTGGAGTCGGGATGATCTTCGGCGCGGCACTCGGGTCGGCTGCGACGGGCCTGGTGCTGGGTGCGGCGGCGGGCCTCGTGATGGCGCGACTGAGCGGCGACGGAGACAACGACCGGACGGAGCCTCCGGCGGCCTGACACGCGGGCCGCCCAGGTGCCCTCCACGCCTCGGCGTACTCCGGCCTCGGCGGAAGGTCTCCGGAACGGCCCGAGCCCGGATAGCAGCAGCCGGTCTCCACTGGGGTCACCAAAGGCAACGGGGCCTTCACCTGCCCGTTCGCGATGTTGGGAATGAACGCATCGGCCACCACGTCGTCGGCGGCGGTGGTCCCAAACCCTTCTGACCTTCGCGAGGTGGCGGAAACCTGCCACGGCGGTAACGCTACGCCGACACGTGGCAGGTTGACCACGCTATACGGCAGTAACATGCCACGCGCTGTTCCTCGACTTGCCCGCCCGGCATGTCGACCACGCCATACGGCAGAAAGATGACGCCGCCGCATTTGCGGCGGCGACCTTGTCATGTTCCTGCCGAGTGCCGAGGCAGCCGCGGCGAAGATCACCGCCGACGAGTCGAAGACCAGGTTCCCACCGTCGAGGACGAAGCCCCAGGGATCGAGGATCGACTTCCATACGGCGAGAAGCATGGCCCCGGTCACCAGCGTCAGCGCGGGCCAGCACCAGAAGAGGGTCACGATCGGGAACCCGCGACGGTTCGAGCCTGTTCGGAGGACGTCACACCTCCCGCGACCCACAGGCCGAGCTTCGTGACCTACTGGATCTCCATCGCGCTCCTGCTGGCCCTTCCGGCTGCGCACCCGCTCCTCATTCCATGGGTCGGCGTGCCGTCCCACCTCCTGTGGTGGGTCCACGTCCT
The DNA here is from genome assembly GCA_040904945.1 of Gemmatimonadota bacterium. GTDB lineage: Bacteria > Gemmatimonadota > Gemmatimonadetes > Longimicrobiales > Gaopeijiaceae > JAWLHJ01. The sequence continues at coordinate 6,257 of JBBDSM010000171.1, read as the reverse complement.
GCCTGTGGCGCTCATCGCGTTCCGCCATGGCAAGGCGGGGGCCGTGGGCACGACCTTCGTCTCGGTCCTCGCGGTCATCGCCGGCGAACGGTTGTTCGGCGCGGGATACGGCGTGCCAGCACCGTGGGAGACGGCTTGGGCCTTGTCCGCGGCGGTGCTCGGGACCCACGTCCTCGTGGCAGGCTTCGCGCTGTATGCGCGAGCCAAGGCCCGCAGCTATCAGCTGCTGTTCGATCACGCCGTCTCGGCAATCCTGCGCACGGATTCCGAAGGCCGGATCGTAGCTGCCAATCCAGCGGCACTCCGCCTTTTCGGCTGCGAGTGGAGCGATCTGGCGAACCGGACCTTCGGCGAGGTCCCCTGGCTGCGAGCGCTCCCTGCCCCCGGCGAGCTGGTCGGCGGCGGTTGGTCCGGCACGGTCGATGTCGGCCCGGAAGACCGTGGGAAGATCTCACACGTGAGCGCGGTGGCGTTCGGCGGTGGCGATCCCGGCGGGCATCAGGTCATCCTCCTCGACCGGAGCGAGGAGGTCGCCCGGGACCGTGAATCCGAACGGCAGGGACGATTGGCCGTGCTCGGGTCGACGCTCGCTGGTGTGGCGCACGAGATGAAGAACCCCCTGCAGATCATCATGGGGCATGCCGAGCTCTCCCTCGATCCGGCCGCCACGGGTGCCGAGGCGAAGGAGTCCCTGGGTATCGTGCAGGAGCAGGCCGAGCGCCTAAGGGACCTCGTCCAGGACCTCCTCGGATTCTCCAGGTCCAGGGAGGGGCCCGGAGAGATCGTGCTCGCGAACACCGTGCGTCGCATCGCAGAGCTTCAGCGGGTGAGTCACGGCCGCGCGGTCCTGATCCGCGAACGCATCGCATGGACCGGATGGGTCAAGGCCAGCCCCGTGCGGGTCGAACAGATCGTCGCCAATCTCGTGGCCAATGCCGTCGATGCATCCCCTGCCGGCCGAGGGGTAGTCGAGTTGGAAGTCGAGGCCGAAGGGGGAGACGCCATCATACGGGTGTCCGACGACGGGCCTGGCATCGAGCCCGAGCTGCTCGACCGGATCTTCGACCCGTTCGTGACCACGAAAGCCGAGGGAGAAGGCACCGGTCTCGGGCTGGCGATCAGTCGCAGGCTGGCCTCCGCCATGGGGGGCACGCTGACGGCACGGAACCGCGAGGGGTCGGGAGCGGTCTTCGAGCTCCGAATCCCCATTCACAACACCGTTTCCGCGGCACCGGAGCGACGCGCCGCGGCGGGGGCTTCATGAGTCAGAACGCACTGTGGGAGAGGGTCGAGATGGCGTGGGCCATGCTCTCCGGCGGCAAGCGGCACCATGTGGAGGGGCCGCGTTCCCGGGATCCGGATCCGCAACCACGCGGCGACGAGCCGGAGGTCTCGAAGCCCGGCTTCAGCGAAGAGGCCCTGCCCTGGCTCGACGCCGTATACCGATTCGCCGTTCGGCTCACCCAGGGCAACGAGGACGACGCCTCGGACCTGGTCCAGGAGACGTTCCTGAGAGCGCATCGGTTCTGGGATCGGTACGAGCGCGGAACGAATATCAAGTCGTGGCTGTTCACGATTTGTCGCAACACGTTCCTGCACCGTCAGGACCTGGCGCGAAACCGCAGAGAGCGCCCGGAGTCGGACTTCGACGCCGACCTCGCGAGCCTCCCCATGGCACCGATGTTCACCCCCCGATCCGTCGATCCGGAACGAGCCTTCTTCCACGGGCTCATCGCGGACGAGGTGGTGGAAGCCATCGACGCGCTACCCGAAGACTTCAAGGACGTGCTCGTACTGAGCGATCTCGGCGACCTGCGCTATGCGGAGATCGCGGAAGTCCTGGACATCCCCGTCGGCACCGTCAAGAGCCGGCTGTTTCGCGGTAGGAACCTGCTCCAGCAGCGGCTGCGCGACTTCGCGATCCGTTCTGGTTATCTGGAGGAATCGGCACAATGAAGAGCATGATGAACATGATGAGTTGTCACGAAGCCATGGACAGGCTGTGGGAGTTCCTCGACGGCGAGATGTCGGGGGAGGATCGCCAGGCGCTGCAGCGCCATCTCGAGGTGTGCGGCCGCTGCTATCCGGCGTACGACTTCCAGCGGGCCTACCTGGAGTACACGAGGCGGCTGGCGACACGGGAGCAGGCTCCGCCGGAGCTTCGCAAGCGACTCTTCCAGAGGATCCTCGAGACGGACGCGGGAGAAACCCCATGATGCGCCCCGTGTTCGCGCCCCTGCTCCTCGTTCTGTCGCTGGTTCTTGCGGGACCGGGCTCCGCGCAGGAGGAATGGCGCACCGACTTCACCAGGCACACGGTGCCGTTGGACGAAATCGTCCCGGGCGGGCCGCCCAAGGACGGCATCCCGGCCATCGACGATCCGAGATTCGTGAGCATCCGCGCAGCCGATGCCTGGCTCGAAGATCGCGAGCCCGTCGTCGTGGTGAGGCATGGTGACGATGTCCGCGCCTACCCCTACCAGATCATGATCTTCCACGAGATCGTGAACGACGAGGTCGGTGGCAAGCCCCTCGCGGTCACCTATTGCCCGTTGTGCAATACCGCTCTGGTGTTCGAGCGCGAGCATGGCGATCGGCTCCTCGATTTCGGCACCACCGGCCGGCTACGCCTCTCGGATCTGGTCATGTACGACCGCCAGACCGAGAGCTGGTGGCAACAAGCCAGCGGCGAGGCGATCGTGGGTGAGCTCGCGGGTCAGCGTCTCACGATGCATCCGGCGCAGAGCACGAGCTGGGCACAGTTCAAGGAGTCCCATCCCGGCGGCGCCGTCTTGTCCCGCGAGACGGGACACGACCGGCCCTACGGCCGGAATCCCTACCAGGGATACGACACGAGCAGCGGCCCGATCCGGTCTTTTTTCGATCGGGAGGCGGACGATCGCCTTCCGCCCATGGAACGGGTCGCCGCGGTCACGATCGGTGAGCGGTCCGTCGCCTACCCCTTCTCCGAGCTCAGCGTGAAGCGCGTGATCCACGACGTCGTCACCGACCAGCCCCTCGTCGTATTCTGGACCCCGGGCACGGCCAGCGCCCTGGATCGGTCGCAGATCGCGGAGGGACGAGACGTCGGCTCCAGCGGTGTGTTCCGCTCGACGCTCGGCGAGCACGTCCTGAACTTCGACGCCGCGGACAGCGGGCATTTCACAGATCGGGAAACGGGGAGCACATGGGATATCACCGGACGGGCCGTGAGCGGCCCGCTGGCCGGAAGCCGACTGGAAGCGGTCCCGCACGGCGACTATCTCTGGTTCGCCTGGGCTGCGTTCCGGCCCCACACGGAGGTGCGCCGATGAGAGGCCGACCGATGCGACACGCGGGCCACGTCGCTCTCGGGTTCTTGCTGTTCTGGCTGGCCGCGCCGACTGCCGCCCAGCAGGACGGCGCGCGCTTCGACCACGGCATCTTCGATCGATTGCTGGCCGCACACGTCACCCCGGAAGGGTTGGTCGACTACGATGCCTTCGCATCGTCGGCCGAGCTCGAGACCTATCTGGAGTCGCTGGCGAAAGCCGACATCGCGCTCCTTCCGGTTCCGGAGCGGCTCGCCTTGTGGATCAACGCCTACAACGCCTACACCATCGAGCTCATCAACCGACACGACGAGCGCGAGTCGATCCGCAACATCAACAAGGCGTTGGGCTTCATCCGCGGAAAGGGTCCGTGGAAGGAGCGGTTCGCCAACGTAGGCGGATACGAGTATACCCTGGACGAGATCGAGCACGACGTCATCCGGCCCCGCTTCGAGGAACCGCGCATCCATTTCGCGCTGGTGTGCGCGGCTGTCGGGTGTCCACAGCTGAGAAACGAGGCGTATACGGCCGAACGACTCGATGAGCAGCTCGACGAGCAGGCGCGTGACTTCTTGCTCGATCACCCGGACAAGAACCGTGTCGACGTAGAGGCCCGCACGGTGTACCTGAGCCCCATCTTCGATTGGTACCGGGAGGACTTTCCGGAAGGACGCGAGGAACTCGGTCGCTACCTGGCGAGCTACCTTCCGGAGGGCGCCGCGCGGGACATGCTCGAGAGCGGCGACTTCGACGTGGAGTTCACCCACTACGACTGGAGCCTCAATGCCGTCCCCTGACGCCGCCGTGGCCCGGGACCCGTCCCCCTCGGAGGGGAAGAGCCGACGGGCCCCCATCCGTTGGGGCCGACTGGCTGCGGGCCTGCTCATCTTACTCGCGGTGATCGTGCTCGTCCGGACCGGATCGGACAGGATCCCGGACGCCCTTCGCGCCATCGACGCGCTCGGCCCGTGGGCGGCCGTGGCGTTCATCGCTCTGTACGCGGGGGCAGCCGTCGCGTGGATCCCGGGGTCGATCCTGACGCTCGCCGCAGGCGCAATCTTCGGCCTGATCGAGGGAACCTTGTACACGATCGTCGGAGCGACCCTCGGCGCTTCGCTCGCGTTCCTCGTCTCACGGTACGTCGCGCGATCCGCGATCGAGCGGAGGCTGGGGGACAGCCCGAAGCTCCGTGCCGTGGACGAGGCCGTGGCGCGCGAGGGAGCCAAGGTGGTCTTCCTCATCCGCCTTTCGCCGATCTTCCCGTACAACGCCCTGAACTACGCCCTCGGCCTCACACGCGTGAAGTTCCGCGAGTACGTGCCAGCGAGCGCTCTCGGGATGATTCCCGGAACGTTCATGTACGTGTACGCGGGCCACACGGCCGGACAGGTGGCCGCCGGCACCGCCGGAGCCGGTCCCGAAGGCCTCGGACGCTACGCCCTTCTCGTCCTGGGCCTGCTCGCGACCGTGGCGGTTACCGTGCTCGTCACCCGCACCGCCCGGCGCGCGCTCGCTCGAACCGCCGATCTGGAAACGGAGACATGACCTCGGGCCGTGCCGCCCCGGTCCTTCTGAGCTGGCTTACGCTGGCGGGAGCGGCCGCGAGCGGCACAGGCTCCGCGATCGAGCGGCTCGTCCTCGATCGTATGGCCGAAGCCGACATCGGAGACCCGCTCCCACCCGGGTGGGAGGTGCGAACCGTGAGCGGATCCGATGTGCCGAGCAGTCGAGTGACCGCGCAGACCGGGCATGACCAGCTCGATCGGGCCATCCGGTTCGAGGCACGGGGCCGCCAGGCGGCCTTCTTTGGCCTCGACCTCGACACGCCTCTCGATCCGGCCACCCAGCGTCTCGCCTGGCAGTGGCGCGTGGACGAGCCCGTCCCGGGGGCCGACCTGCGCACGCCGGAGCTCGACGACGCTCCGGCCCGCTTCTTCGTCGTGTTCGGAAGGGGAGGCCTCTTCTCGAGCCCGGAGATCCTCTTCTACAGCTGGGGCGGTTCCGACGAGGTCGGTGACCACTGGACCTACCGGGACGACGGAAGCTTCAGGGTCATGGTGCTCCGAAACGACCGGAGCCCGACCGGGGTCTGGCTGACCGAGGCGAGGGATCTACGCGAGGACTACCTGCTGACGTTCGGACGCGAGCCACCCCCGGTCACCGCGCTCGGCTTCATGATCGACACCGACCAGACCGAGGCCCGGGCGTCGTCGCGACTCGGACCGATCGAGGCCTTTCAATCCGCGCGCGGGCCCCGGAAGACCCTGACGCCCCACACGAGCCGCTGAAGCACGGTCACGCCCGTGAGCGCGGCCATCAGGCCGAACAGTGCGACCTGCTGCGCGGGAAACAGGAAGAACAGACCGTAGAAGACGACCGTCTCGCCGCCGGACACGAGCCCCTCGGGAATGGTCACCGAGGTCGGCTCACCCCGTGCCGAGACCCCCTGCCCGCGCTTCTCGAGCAAGGCGGCGGGCACCATCCACGACGCCGTGTTTACGTAGAAGGCGGCCACCAAAACGAGCCCGGCCCCGACCAACTCCGGAGGCGCACCGGGCCGAAGCGCGAGCGCCACAGGGATGGCCGCGTACACGACGAAGTCGGCGAGCAGGTCCAGATACCCACCGAGATCGCTCGCATTCCCGTGCATACGCGCCACCAACCCGTCCAGACCGTCCAGCATCCGGTTGAGGACCCATAACGCGAGCCCGAGCCCGAAGCGCCCGTGCCACCCGGCAAGCGCCGCCCCGAGGCCGGCAGCCAGCCCGAAGGTCGTCAGCGCAAGGGGCGAGACTCCGGGCATCCGCCTGGCGAGCGGCTCGAGCATGCGGTCTTTCAGCGGCCGGAGCTGGGGATCGAACAAGGACGTCCTCGGGGGAAGGCAAATGGAAAGGCCACCATCCGTCGCGATACGCAGACGGATGGTGGCCGTACGGTGAAGATCTAG
>JBBDSM010000170.1:2940-17254 GCA_040904945.1 Gemmatimonadota bacterium | reverse complement strand
CGGTGGTTCGGGTGGTCCGCTCCATGGCGTCCTTGAGCAGCCGCACCACGATCTCATTGGGCACCAGCTTCCCGGCCTCGATGTACTCCTTGATGACCTCGGTCGTCGGGCCACCCGTTTCCTGCTCGGCGCGCAGCAGATCGCCGGTGGACAGGTGCGTCCAGCCCAGCTGGATCTCCGCCAGATCGCACATGGTGCCCTTGCCGGCCCCGGGGCCACCCAGCACGTAGACGACGTTGGGGGATGGGCAAGGCAGCCTCGGATCGAAGTGGTGCACCTCCACCCTGGGCGCCGGTGCCACGCCCATCTTGTAAACGTTCCACTCCCGGTCCGTGGGCGGCAGCTCGTCATCGCAGGTGATCTCGTAGGCCAGATGGCCATCGAGCCGCGAGATGCGCCAGGACTTGTAGCTGTTGGAGTAGGAAATCGCGGGGCTTCTGGCTGCCTTGCCGTCGGCGCGGTCCCAGGCGGGCTTGCCGTTCCAGTATCCCGGGCTGGAGACGGTGCCGGACTCCGACTTGGCGGGCGGCGCCTCGGACGGCACATAGAGGCCGTCCACTTCCGGAAGGCCGGCTCCGGCGACCTCGATGAACAGGGTGTTGGGCTCGGGCTGTGTCGCTTCGGTCATGATTTCTCTCGGTGGTGGTAAATCGTGAGCCGCGGAGGGTACACCCGCCGTCGTCACGGTTCCCCGGGCGGGACCAGCCCCTCCCACTCTGCTCGTCCATCCACACCCCGTCCAAAACAACCCCTCCACCGAGCGAGTGCTCGAGTCCCGCCCGTTCCCCACGATGGTCGGTATCACATCACCGACGATCGGTGGGTTGGTGACGACGCCCAGCGCCACGTATCGCCCAGGTGACGCAAACATGACATGGTCGCCGTCGCTGGGGCGGCGGCGTCATTCTTCCGCCGCATGTGGCGGTCAACGTCACGTGCCGAAGCGAAACTCGATCGCGCGCGGCACAATTCCGCCACATGTGGCGGTCAACTTGACACGCCGCTCCGCGCCGTCATCACGGTGGCGGATTGTTGCCACCCTTCGGCGTAAGGGGGCCACCGCTCCGGGATGCTCGTGACCCCGTATCAAGCGTCCGCCAGCTGGCTGTCCGCCCGGGCTACGTATACGTCTACGTCGCGCGCGACCTCCCTGCGACCGACCACCCGGAGGGCCATGGGGGTGTGGTCCGTCCAGGCGCCCGCCCGCAGGCCGAACCATGTCCGATGCGTCGCGGGCCGCAAAGCGCACCGCGTGTCGGGGAGTTCAGCGCACCTCAGCCCCCCGTGAGCTCGGCCAGCGCCTCCTGGTCCAACAGCTCGCCCTTCGTCACCACCGCCTCGACGGTGCGCGTATTGCGGATATCGTCCAGCGGATTCGCCGAGAGTAGGACGAGGTCCGCCAACATACCCGCCTCGACGGTGCCCATCTCGCCCTCCAGGCCGAAGAACTCGGCGGGGCGCACCGTAGCCGCACGAAGTGCGTCCCGGGGGCTCAATCCCGCCCGCACGAGCATCTCCAGCTCGCTGTGGAGGCTGTACCCGGGCACGGCGTACCCGATGGGCGTGTCGGTACCGGCCCCGACCGGAACCCCGGCCTCGTGGAGCATGCCGACGAAGTCGAGGCTCCACTGTCCGTGCGTATTGTCACGAACCGGCTCGTCGCCGGCCTCGGCCAACGCTTCCCTCCACGAGGCGGCCGCCTCTTCGGGGACCCGATCGAGCACGATCGGGAAATCGTCGCGGTCGAACGGCGAGACGACGCCCATCGCATTGAGACGGAGCGTCGGCACCTGGATGGTCTCCTGCAGCGCCGCGGCCAGCTCGGCGCAGCGCGCGGGGTCGGGGCTCGCGATCGACGGCAGACGGTGCATCCCGTGCAGCCGCGATCTCAGCGCGGCTCCCGCCGGATCGTCATGGGCGTCGAGGATGGCACGACGCTCAGCGAGCATCGCCTCCGCGTCGGTTGCGCAGTCCATCTCCAGATTCCGCAGATGCTCGAGCGAATTCACCCGGGGTCCCACGTCCCGCGCCAGCAAGGAGAGCGGCACGTGCCCGTCGATGGGGAGGCCGTGCTCGCCCGCCGCGTCCACCAACGCCTCGAAGACCTCCGGCGAGACCAGCTCGTAGATCTTGATGAAGTCGACGCCCGCCTCGGCCAAACGAGCCACGTTCGCGCGGGCGGTCTCGGGGTCGGGGTTCGCGATCCCCAACAGCGGGTTGTTCACCCCGTCGTAGACCACCGCCTCGCCGTCGAGCAGGGGCCCGGCGAAGAACACCCTCGGCGCGGGCTCGGCGCCCGAGCGCAGACGCTCCACCACCGGGAGCATGGCCTCGAGCGGCCCGCCCGTGTCCCGAACGCTCGTCACGCCGTGCGCGAGGAAGAGCCCCGGCATGGCGTCCGTGAAGCGCTCGTCGAATGTGAAGTGGACGTGGAAGTCCCAGAGTCCCGGGATGAGGAAGCGACCGGTTCCGTCCACGACCCGGTTCGCGCCGGAGGGCGTGCCGGCCTCGGTCACGGAGACGATGCGCCCGTCGTCCACGACGACGGTCCGGCCGGGGAGGGCGCCCTGTTCGGCGTCCACCACGGTCACGTTCTCGATGGCGAGGTCGGGAGCTGGCTCGGACGGACCGCACGCGGCGCATAGAAGGACCGCGACGAGCAGGGGGGTTGGGCGACGCATCGGCGACTCCGGGATGTGCGGGGTGGACGGCGTGTGGCCGACGGTAGGCCGCGGAAGTCGTGACGGCAAGCGTCGGCGCAAGACGGCCGGAGACCTCGAGGAGGTGGCCGCACGCCGTGGAACGTTGCGCAGAGCCTAACGGGACTCGACACTAGGATGGCGCCCGCCCCTCTTCGGGTTCCCGGCGCGTGAACCGTTGGCTCGGACCAGGAGACACCATGGGTGAGGACAGGAAGTTCACACGGCGGCACTTCGTCGGCGGCGCGGCGGCAGCGCTCGGCGCGCTCGGCATCGCACCCGGCTCCGTGCTCGCGGAAGGGGGCGCGCGTCGCAGGCCCGCCGTCCCGTGGCTTCCCGCCCTCGAGCAGGAGCGCGACGACTACGACGCCCTCGCGAAGATCAACTTCAACGAGAACCCCTACGGGCCCTCCGAGAAGGTCATGGAGGCCATGAACTACGCGTTCAAGTACTCCATGCGTTACGGCTACCCGGACGGGGGCATCACGCAGGCCATTGCGGACCACCACGGCGTGGCTCGGGAGAACGTGCTCCTCGGCGCCGGGTCGGGGGAGATCCTCGAGGTGGTGGGCCTCACCTATCTCGACGCCGACAAGATGGTGGTGGGCGTGGAGCCGTCGTACGGCTCGGTCTACAGCCATGCCAGCGGCATCGACGCCGAGGCGCTCCTCCTGCCACTCGAGCCCGACTACACACAGAACATCGGCCGGATGATCGACGCCACGCGCCGGAACGCCCGGGACGTCGGCTTCGTCTACCTCTGCAACCCGAACAACCCCACCGGGCTGCCGGTCTCGGCGTCCGACGTCCAGGCCCTCCTCGACGGGATCCCCGAAGACATCCCCGTGCTCATCGACGAGGCGTACCACCACTTCGTCGAGGATCCCGGGTACGCCACGTCCATCCCGCACGTGCTCGAGGGACGCCGCGTCATCGTCGCGCGCACCTTCTCCAAGATCTACGGGATGGCCGCCATGCGGCTCGGCTACGCCATCGCCCCCGCGGACATGGTGCGGCGCATGGCCGCCTACAGCACGGGGAGCACCAACGCCCTGGTGAAGTGGGGCGGGGCCGCGGCGCTGGCCGACACCGAGTCGGAACAGTGGGTTCGCGAGACCACGCTGCGACTGCGCAAGCGCACCACCGCCCAGCTCGAGAACTTCGGCTACGAGGTCATCCCCTCCGACTGCAACTTCTTCATGGTGAACATGCGTAGGCCGGTACAGGAGGTGTCGCGTGCCTTCCGCGAGCGCGATATCCTGGTCGGCCGCCCGTTCCCGCCCATGCTCGAGCACCTCCGGGTGTCGGTGGGCACGGAAGAGGAAATGGACCGGTTCCTCGATGCGTTCGAAGATCTGTTCGTGACGCGGACGTCGTCGAATTCGGGCCGGTAGCCGCGATCCGGCGCGACGGACCCACCCCGCGTCAGCCGGCCGAAAGGTTCGGCGTCGCCCGACGGGCTCCGCCGCGCGGACCCATCGGGCGGAAAATCGGTAATTCCTGAGCGCGCGTTCGCTTCGGCGGTCGCGCGCTCGGTTGTCTGTCAGGACCCCGGCGGGGCTCGCCGCGGGTGATCGATCGTTCAAAGACGAGAGGTAGTCGGATGAAGAGGACGGGACGTTGTCTGTTGCTCGCGCTGGCTGCGGTTTGGGCCGCACCGGTAGGCGCGCAGTCGTTTGGGAACTCGGTCACGGTCGGCGACGGAGAGGTGTTCGTCGGCGAGCCCACGCACGAGATGCGTCCGGGGTTGCTCTACGTATTCCGTCCGGACGCGTCCGGCGAGTGGACGCAGGCGCAGCGCCTCGAGGCGTCGGACGGCACGCCCGGCGACCGCTTCGGCATCCGCTCGTTCCTCCACGGCGACGAGCTGTACGTGTCGGCCACACGCATCGACGGCGGTACGGGCGCCGTCTACCACTTCCGTAAGGAAGGGAACGACTGGGTCGAAGCCGGTCGCCTCGTGACCGACGACCGCTCGCCCGCCGACAGCCTCGGCAGCGGCCTCGCCGTCCAGGACGAGTGGGCCATGGTCGGCACCATCGGGCAGAACGGGGGCCGCGGAGCGGTCTACGCGTTCCGCCGGGACGGCGACGGCTGGGTGCAGCACTCCAAGATCGCGCCGGGCGATCTCCAGGCGGCCGACCGCTTCGGCAGCACGGTCGCGCTTTACGGCGATTGGGCGCTGGTGGGCGCCCCCGCCAGCGCGGACCAGCAGGGCGCGGTCTATGCGTTCCGATACAACGCCCCGAACGACAGCTGGCAGGCCCGCGGACGCCTTCAGGCGCCCGGCCTCCAAGCGCAGACGGCCATGGGCAGCGACATCGCCCTCCACGACGGCGTCGCGCTCGTCACGGCGCCGGGCTTCCTGCAGGGGATGGGCACGGTGTTCGCCTACCAGCTCACCGACGACGCATGGGAGCTCACGGCCATGCTCTCACCGTTCCAGATGGAGCCCGGCGGCCAGTTCGGCTCGTCGCTGAGCTTCGACGGCACCACGGCGATGATCGGGTCGCCTGGCGCGTCTTCCGGCGAGGGCCGGGTGTACGCCTTCCAACGTGGAGAGGACGGCGACTGGGCGGTCGCGCGCCGCGTCGGTCCCGAGGGGCTCACGTCACAGGACTTCTTCGCCGCGACAGTCGACATGGCCGGAGACGTCGCGGTCGCGGCTTCTTTGGGACAGGACTACGGGGCGGGCGCCGCCTACGTGCTCGAGCGCTCGGGCGACAGTTGGGAGACGACGACGCGGGTCACGGGCGAGGTGATCGGCATGGCCGCCGTCACCGGCGACGAGGTGCAGTGCTCCGAAGACGGCGAGGCCGTCGTCTTCGAATGCTCGTCGGTCGACCTGGTTTCGTTCCTCCCGCTCGGCGAGATGGGGGCGAACCGTGGTGTTCGTGCGAACGACGTATGGGGATGGACCGACCCCGAGACCGGAAGTGAGATCGCCCTCGTGGGCATGACCGACCAGACCGTATTCGTCGACATCAGCAATCCGGGCAACCCGGTCTACCTCGGCCGCCTGCCGAAGACCGAGGCGGCCAACGGCTCGACCTGGCGCGACATGAAGGTCTACGAGGATCACATGTACGTCGTTTCCGACGGCGCCGGCCCCCACGGCATGCAGGTCTTCGACCTCACCCGGCTCCGGGGGCTCGACGGCTCCGACCCCCAGACCTTCGAGGTCGACGCGCTCTACGACAACATCAACAGCGCGCACAACATCGTCATCAACGAGGAGACCGGGTTCGCCTATGCGGTCGGTGCCAGCGCCGGCGGCGAGACGTGCGGTGGCGGCCTCCACATGATCGACATCCGGAGCCCGAAGGAGCCGACCTTCGCCGGCTGCTTCCAGGACACCTCTACGGGCCGTCAGCGGACCGGCTACTCGCACGACGCCCAGTGCATCATCTACCGCGGTCCCGACGAGGACCATCAGGGCAAGGAGATCTGCTTCGGCTCGAACGAGACCGCTCTCTCCATCGCCGACGTCAGCGACAAGGCGAGCCCCGTCGCGCTCTCGACGGCCACCTACCCGAACGTCGCCTACTCCCACCAGGGATGGGTCTCGGAGGACCACGCCTGGTTCTTCATGAACGACGAGCTCGACGAGACCGGCGGCGGCGTGCCGAACACCCGGACGCTGGTGTGGGACATCTCGGACCTCGACGACCCGATTCTCGCGAACGAGTACTTCCACGACACCCGGGCCATCGACCACAACCTCTACGTGCTCGGGAACACCATGTACCAGTCGAACTACACGAGCGGCCTCCGGGTCCTCGACGTGTCCGACCCGGCGAACCCGCAGCCCGTGGGGCACTTCGACACCGTTCCGTACGGCGGCGATCAGGCCGAGTTCAACGGCTCCTGGTCGAACTATCCGTACTTCGAGAGTGGCGTCGTCATCGTGACGAGCTCGAGGGAGGGCCTCTTCCTGGTCCGGTACCGCCCGCGCTCGGTCTCCTGAGCGAGGATGGACGAGCCAGTGCGTAGCACGTACGACACGCACCGAAGCATGACGGGGGGAGCGTCGCCGTTCGCGGCGGCGCTCCTTTCGTCGCTCGTGCTCCTGGCGGGATGCGCGGGTGGCGGCGGCGAGACGGCCGGGCCGAGTCCGGCCCCTGCATCGGAGGGCTTCGCGGCCGAGATCACGCCGTTCCCGGTTCTCGGCGAAGACGGCGCCCCCTACGAGCATCCGTTCCTCGGTGGATACAACCTTCCGCGGCCCCAGCTCGTGGACATCGACGGCGACGGGGACCGCGACCTCTTCGTGCAGGAGGAGTCGGGTAAGGTCGTGTTCTTCGAGCACGTGACCGACGGGGAGCCCCGGTTGCAGTGGCGCACGAACGACTACCGCGATCTCGACATCGGAGAGTGGTTCCGCTTCGTCGACTTCGACGGAGACAGCGTGCCCGACCTGCTCGCGGAGCGGCCCTACAGTTACGTCCGTTACTACCGGAACGTCGGGACCGCCACCGAGCCACGCTTCGAGGCGGGCGCGGACAGCCTGCGCGACGCTTCCGGCACGCCGATCTTCTCGGACCGGCAGAACATTCCGAACGCCATCGATATCGACTGCAACGGTCGCATCGACCTCATGGTCGGACGGCTGACCGGTACCATCACGCGGTATCAGGAAATTTCGATGGGCGAAGACGGCGCCCCGCGCTTCGAGCTCGTCACCGACCGTTTCGAGGACATCGAGATCGTCGCGCAGTTCGGAAGCCTCCACGGCGCCAACACCATGGCGTTCGGCGACATCGACGGCGACGGAGACAACGACCTCTTCTGGGGCGACTTCTTCGAGGCGGGGATCCTGTTCCTGGAGAACACCGGCACCTGTCAGTCCCCCTCGTACCGGAGCACGCCTCGGCCCTTCCCGCTCGACGATCCGCTCCTCACCAGCGGCTACAACGCGCCGACCGTCGGAGACGTGAACGGGGACGGGCTGCCAGACCTGGTGGTGGGCGTGCTCGGCGGCGCGTTCAACCCCAACTCGACCAGCATCGACAATCTGCACTATCTCCGGCAGCGCACGGACGGCACCTTTGACCACGTCACCTCGCGTCTCGTCTCGATGATCGACGTCGGCAGCGAGAGCATGCCGGTGCTCATCGACATCGACGGCGACGGCGACCTGGATCTCCTGATCGGCAACAAGATCGACCAGGACGACACGCAGAACGGGAGCCTCACGGTCTACGTGAACGAGGGGACCCCGACGAGCCCGCGCTTCCGGCACGCCGGCCGTCTCGACGTGGGCGGTGGATACCACCCGTCGCCGGCCTTCGGCGACCTGAACGGCGACGGTCTCCCGGACGTGGTGCTGGGCACCTGGTCGGACGAGCTTCGGCTCCTCCAGAACGACGGCACCGAGCCGTTGACGCTGACCGTGACCGACTCCGTCATCGCGCGAATCCCGCGGGGCCGCAACACGACGCCCGCGCTGGGAGACCTGGACGGCGACGGAGACCTGGACCTCCTCGTGGGTGAGAGCTCCGGCACCATCAATCACTTCGAGAACGTCGGCACGCCCCTTCGTCCGGAGTTCGAGCTCGTGACCGAGCGATTCGCGGACATCGAGGTGGGCCGTCGGAGCGTACCTCTGCTGCATGACCTCGACGGGGATGGGCTGCTCGATCTGCTGGTCGGATCCGAGGAGGACGGCGTGCTCGTGTTCCGGAACGTCGGGACCCGGACCGCCCCGAAATTCGTTCCCGACGGATCGCTGCCGGTGCCGATCCGCGGGCTGGCGGCGCCGGCCCTGGGCGACGTCGATGGCGACGGCGTGGACGACCTGATGCTCGGGGGGATCGGCGGCGGGTTGCTGTACTACCGGGGAGGGCGGTGACCTCCGGGTCCAACCCCGCACCCGCGTCCCCATCCATCGGCTTCGTCGACGCGGGGCGGCTCGGCGCCAGCCTCGCCAAGGCGCTCGGAAGAGCCGACTTCCCGGTCGTCGCGGTAAGCCGGCGGAGTCGCCCGGACGCGGTCTCACTGGCCGCCCGCATCGGCAGGGACGCGATCGGCACGGACGACCCGGCGGAAGTTCTCGCCGCGGTCGACATCGTCTTCCTGACCTGCGTCGACGATCGGATTGCGGAGCTCGCCCGCACGCTCGCCTTCCGCCCGGACCAGGTGGTGCTTCACTGCTCGGGGGCGACCCCCGTCTCGGCCTTGGACCCCGCCGCAGAATCCGGCGCCCGCATCGGCGGCTTCCACCCCCTCCAGACCTTCCCCGACGAGAACGGGGAGGATCGCTTCCGAGGCGTGACGTTCGGCGTCGAGTCGGACGACTCCAGCCTCCTCACGTGGCTCGAGGGCCTGGCCAACCGCCTCGGCGGCACCTCGGTCCGCCTCGACGCGGCGTCGCGCCCCCTCTACCACGCGTCCGCCGTCATGGTGGGGCCGCTCACCAGCGCGCTGGCCGGTCTGGCAGCGGAGCTGTGGGAGGCGCTGGGCCAGGACCGCGAAGCCGGCGTGCGCGCCCTCGCCCCTCTCCTCGAGGCGACGGCGAGACACGTGTCGGAGCACGGGCTTCCGGCCGCGCTGACGGGCCCCTACGCCCGGGGCGACATGGGACCCGTGCGGTCGCACGTCGAAGCGCTGGGTTCCTTCCGTCCGGAAACCCTGCAGGCATATGCCGCGCTCGCCCGGGCGCAGCTTCCTATCGCGGCGGAGCGGGGCAACATTCCTGAGGATCGGATGCGCGAGCTCCGTACGCTGCTCGAAGAAGCGCTCGGCGCACCCCGGTCCTGACGACGGCTCCGAGCGGGGCCCAGGTCACAAATCTCCACAGGGAAAAACGATTGTCTCTCCAGCGAACCACGCTCCGCGACGTTCGGCGTCTTCTCGATTCGGGCACCCCGATCCCGATGGTGACAGCCTACGACTATACGTCGGCGCTCCTTGCCGATCGTGCCGGCATCCCGATGATCCTGGTCGGCGACAGCATGGCGCAGACCATGCTGGGCTTCGAGGACACCCTGCCCGTCACGGTCGACGACATGGTGCGGCACACGGCCGCAGTGGTCCGCGGGACCGACAAGGCGTTCGTCGTGGCGGACATGCCGTTCATGAGCTACCAGGCGAGCACGGCGGACGCGCTCCGGAACGCCGGCCGTCTCCTGAAGGAAGGCGGCGCGCAGGCCGTGAAGCTCGAGGGAGGCGGCGCCGCCGCGATCGAGACGGTGCGCGCCCTGGTCGACGCGGGGATCGCCGTCATGGGGCATCTCGGGCTCACCCCGCAATCGGTTCATCAGCTCGGCGGCTACGGGGTCCAGGGTAAGACGTCGGCGGCCGCGACGGCGCTGATCGACGCTGCCTCGGGGCTCGAGAAGGCGGGCGCCTTCGCCCTCGTGCTCGAGCTCGTCCCCGCCGAGCTGGCGCGGGAGGTGTCCGACCGCCTCGCCATCCCCACCATCGGCATCGGGGCCGGCGCGGGTTGTGACGGCCAGGTCCAGGTCTGGCACGACCTTCTCGGCCTGTCCGTCGACTTCACCCCCCGGCATGCGGCCAAATACGCGGAGGTCGGCGCCACCGTGCTGGAGGCGCTGCGCCGGTGGGCGGAAGACGTTCGCGCCGGACGTTTTCCGACAGACGCCGAGACGTCTCATCTGAAGGAGCCGCTGGACCTCGGGTCGAAGACCCTTACCCCTTCCGACTGAGATGCGCTTCGTCACCACCGTCGGGGAGATGCGCCGGGCCCGGGCGGAGCTCCCATCCCCCGTCGCCATGATAGCCACGCTCGGCGGGATGCACGCGGGCCACGAGGCGCTGCTCGAGCGCGCAGGGGCCGAGGGGAAATCTCTCGTGGCCTCGCTCTTCCTCAACCCCACCCAGTTCGACGATCCGTCCGACCTCGAGCGGTATCCCGCGGACCGCGAGGCGGATCTCGAGATCTTCCGCCGCCACGGGGTCGATGTCGTGTTCGCCCCGACCGTCGACGAGATGTACCCCGACGGCGCATCGACCACGGTCGACCCCGGACCGGTCGCCACCGTGCTGGAAGGGGCCCATCGTGCGGGGCATTTCAAGGGCGTGGCGACGATCGTCACCAAGATCCTGATCGTGATCCGTCCGGACATCGCCGTGTGGGGCGCCAAGGACGCCCAGCAGAACGTCGTCATCCGGCGCGTTGCCCGCGATTTGAGGATGGCGGTGCAGCATGTCGTGGTCCCGACTGTCAGGGCCCCCGACGGGCTGGCGCTCAGCTCCCGGAACCGCCACCTGTCGGACGTCGAACGGGCGCAGGCCACGTCTCTGTACGAGGGACTGCGTCGAGCGGTGGCGCTCTGGGAGGACGGCCAGAGGGACGCGGACGTGCTGAAGGGTGTGGTGACGGAGGCGTTGTCTCAGCGCGAGCGCGTCGTCCCGGAGTACGTGAGCCTCGCCGATCCGGAGAGCCTCGCCGAGCTCCCGGAGGGCCGTCCCGGAGCCCTCCTGAGCCTCGCCGCCCGGGTCGGAGGCATCCGTCTGATCGACAACGTCACGCTGCCGTAACGCCCACCTGCGAATGTGACCCGTACGCCACGCGACGGGTGGTTCCGCTTTGCCACGCGAGGCGGTCCGGCATATCATCAATCCATCGAACAGTTCGCGAGCGCGCATCCCCCCCTCCAAGTGCGGCCGCAGTGACCCCTGAATCATTCCTGGCCCTGACGGCCCGGAACCCGCACCCGTCCTTCCTTCTCACGGAAGAGGGCGTCGTGCTGGCGGCGAACGACAGCGGATCGATTGTTTTGGGTTGCACGAGCCTGTGCCGCGGGCAGGGCATCGAACTGGGACGATACGTCGAGGATTCGACGGACGGCTCCTCCGACGCCGCATTCCCGGAACTCATGAGGGCCTGGGCCTCGGCGGGCTTTCCGCTGAGCCGACCCGTGCGCTTTCGGCCGGCTGACGGCCGACCCATCCGGTGCAGAGCCGAAGGCCTCGCGGTGACGAGCCCTACCGCAGACGGGCTACCGCGGGTTCTCCTGCACCTGGTACCCGCCGTGGGAAGCGCCCCGCTCTCTCGGCTCGTGGATGGGCGCGACGAGGCCTCGCACCCCTCAACGGGGCGAGGCGCATCCGAGACCTCGGCCTCCACCACCGCAGCTCTCGACCCACGGGTCGCTCCGCCCGCCAACCCGGTGGACGCTCCGCTTGATGCGCCCACGGAACCCATGGCGCCGAGCGACCCCCGTGTCGAGCCTGCCGTACCGGGCGATGCGACCCCCGAGGTCGAGTCAAACGCGCCGAGGCCGGTCGGCAAGATGGAAGCGATGGGCAACCTCGCAGCGGGGATCGCCCACGACTTCAACAACCTTCTGACCGTCATGAAGGTCGAGGTCGAGCTGGTCCTCGAGGACGACAACGTGCCGGCCCTAGCGGTCGACTCGCTGCTGTCGGCACACGCCGCCATGCTCAGGGCCGAATCGCTCGTCGACGGCCTGCTGGCCTTCTCGCGCCGTCAGCTCGTGCACCCTGCCCAGACCGACCTGGGCGCGCTGCTGGAGCGGGCCATCCCGCGAGTTCGCACGATCCTGGGCGACACGGAGTTGGTCGTCGAGCCCACGACGGATCCTCTTCCCCTCCTCGTGGATCCCGAGCAGATGGAGATCGTTCTCCTCGCGCTCGTCCGGAACGCCGTGGAAGCATCGAGCGAAGGGAGCCACGTCACGATCCGTACCCGCCAGGAGACGCTCGACAAAGCGTTCGTCGAGGAAAACGACGGGTCTCGGGAAGGCACCTACGCAGTGCTCGAGGTGGAGGATCACGGAACCGGGATCTCCCCCGAGGTCGAGGCGCGCATGTTCGAGCCGTTCTTCACCACCAAAGGCCGGGGATACGGCCGCGGGCTCGGGCTGGCGCAGGCCTTCGGTATCGTGAAGATGCTCGAAGGCTACCTGCAGGTCCTGACGACGGTCGGCGAGGGCTCGCGCTTCATCGTGTACCTGCCCCTGCACAACGGATCCTCCAGCACGTAGGCGCAACGTTCGTGGGGCGCCCGCCTCCTACGCCATGTGCTCGACCAGCAGCTCGTGGAGCGCCTCGGGGTCGTCGGCGTTCACCCAGTGTCCCCCGCTCACCCGGTGGAGCCGCACCCGTCCCCCGGTGGCCTCACCGGCCCGCTCCACCCGCTCGCACGACGCCGGGTCCAGAACGCTCGACTCCGCTGCTTTGATCACGTGGACCACCGCGGAGCCCGGCGGGTTCTCGACCACCGGCCAGGCGTCGGTCTCGAAGAAGTCCCGCAGCAGCGCCTCCATGCCGTCGGGGTCCAGGCGCCACACCAGCTCGTCTCCGCCGTTCGACGGCACGAGGTTGGTGGCCATCCACTGCGCCACCGGTTTCGGGAAGCCGGATTCCTGCACCGCGGCGATACCCGCGGACCGGTCCTCGAACGGTCCCGGGTTCCGGCGCAGCACCTCCAGCATGGTCCAGGCGCTCCCGTCGGGCTCCCGCTCGGCCGGGGTCGAGTCGACGACCCATGTCCGTTGCGGGACCGCCACCGGCCCCGTTCCGGCCCGCGAGAGCTCGGCGTCGCGCAGGTACACGAGGGCGACCTTGCCGCCGAACGAGTGCCCGAGCACCGCATCGGCCGGGGTTCCGGTGTGCTCCACGAGGCGCTTCAGATCATCGGCGCACGCCTCGAGGGTGTGCGGCGGCTCGAAGCCCATCGAGTCCCCGTGGAGCCTCACGTCGACCAGCATCGCACCCCACTCGGGGCGCGCCTTCACGAAGCGGCGAGCCACGGAAGCCCAGTTGCGGCCCGCGCCGTAGATGCCGTGGAGCACGAAGAGCCAGCGCTCGGGATCGGCGTCGGGAGCGGTGATGCGGTCGTACGCGAGAATCGGGGGCATGCGGCTCATGGACGGAGGACGACCCGGCGGCCGACCGGTTCGGCCCGGGCGCCCGCAAGGTGCCTGAACCGAACCGGCGAATCAATCGGGCTGACGACCCGTGGGGCGAGTCACTCCGATCGCAGCGCCGACTGTGGATCGATCGCGCTGGCCCGGCGCGCAGGCAGCCAACACGCCAACGCGGCGACACCGACCAGCACGCACGTCACCGCGGCGTAGGTCAACGGGTCTCGGGCCGACACGTCGTAGAGTAGGCTCGACAGGACCCTTCCGGTCAGCAGCGCGCCCGACAGGCCGATGACGACCGCCACCGCCACGAGGCCCATCCCCTGGCGAACGACCATGCCGACGATGCCGCCGCGCTCCGCCCCCATGGCGAGCCGGATGCCGATCTCCCGGGTACGCTGCTGCACCTGGTACGACAACACGCCGTAGATCCCGATGGCTGCCAGGACCAGCGCGACGGCCGCGAAGACCAGCTGCAGGAAGAGGTTGAACCGCTCCGCGGCCATGGAGCTCCGGAGGGTCTCGCGTACCGTCGTCTCACCGAACACCGGCAGGTTCGGATCGAGCGCCCGTACCTCGGCGCGGACGGCCCCGACGAGTGCTTCCGGCTCGAGCTCGGTCCGGGCGAGGACGCTCATGCCACGGATGGGGAACCAGGTTCGGGGCGTCTGGGCAGCGGCGTGCGCACGAGGCCCGCCGACGCCACGCCCGGGATCGATCCGCGTCAGGTTGCCGAAGCTCCGGAGAAGGAGCCCGCCTCCG
>JBBDSM010000170.1:0-2840 GCA_040904945.1 Gemmatimonadota bacterium | reverse complement strand
CCCGGGATCGATCCGCGTCAGGTTGCCGAAGCTCCGGAGAAGGAGCCCGCCTCCGATGAGGAGCATGACGGCCAGAGCCGGAAGGGACATCTCGCCGAGCGCGACCCCACCCCGGCGGGCGCGCTGATCGAGCGAGCAGGACCTCACTCGATGCTCATGGTCTCCGCCACCAGCACGAGTCGCTCGATGGCCACCGAGCTCCCCAGAGCGTCGAGCACCGGTCCCTCGAGCGCGGTCGGCCAGGCGTCCACGAGCTTCCACAGCTGCACGGTATCGCCCCGGTCCTCGCTGAGAAGCTTGATGGTCACGGTTCGCCGGTCCGGAGAGCCGTGCTGGGAGGTGTCGAGCCATTCGTACAGGGTCAGGTCCCCGATAACGCCCCGGGTGAGGGTCACCGTGACCGGCTTCCTCCGTCCGGCGACGAGCCTGGGCGCGTTCGACTTGTCGTTCCCGGCTCGGTACTGGAGCACCTCCACCGACAGGTCGAGTCCATGGACCCCGCTGAACCCCGCCTGAACCGACTCGGGGTCGAGCCCGTCGAACGAGACGAGGAAGTTGAAGCATCCGTAGGGTGTGTCGCGAAGGACGGCCATGTCAGGTTCCCTGCCAGGTGAGTTGGTGAAAGACGATCTCGAGCTCTTCGAGGGCGACACCACCGTGAAGCGCATCGTAGCGCGGACCGGCCCAACGCAGCGGCCACGCGCTCGTGAGCTGCCACGTGTGCAACGTGTCTCCGGCGGCATGCTCGAGATGCCGGATCTCGACGGTGCGGGTCGCGGGCTCCCCGCTCATCGCCTCCTTCCGCCACGCGTACAGCGTCCGGTCTCCATCGAGGGCGCGGGTCAGAAGAACCGTGCTGGGCGCAATGGGGGCGCTCCACAGCACGTGATCGGGGTCCTTGGGATGTTCGGGATCGTGCCTCGAGGCGAGCTCCTCGACCCGGGACGCCAGCTCCAGCCCCGATACCCGTGCACAGGACAGCGGCTGGCCGTCGATCTCCACAACGAAGTGGGCGGCCACGGACACGATGTCGTCCGGCGCCGGTCGCCCGGGACGGGTTCCGCCGGGCAGGACGGGGCGGGGCGGGATGGATCGGCGGGGCCCGTTGGGCGGAATCATGCGGCTCGCTTCGGTGAGAGGACGGAGGCTCCTACAGTAGGAAGCCGGCGGCATGTCGCAAGCCGCGATCCGCGCTCTACCGCCGCCCGCCTTCGCCCCCCCGCCAGCTCCGGTCCGCCGGCTGGTCGGGGTCGGACAGCAGGAAGCGGATGAGCTCCGAATGGTACTCGTCGGGGTTGTCGAAATGCGGTGAGTGGCCCACCTCCGGGAAGATCACCAACTCGGCGTTCGGGAGCCGCTCCGCCACGTTGCGTGCGGCCGCCGGGTAGTCCGCGACCAGCCGGTCCTCGGCGCCGCCGATCACCAGCGCTTTGGTGTCGATATGCTGCCACTCGTAGACGACCGGGTCCTCGTAGAGGATGCGCCGCTGGGCCGCGCGCACCTTGGCCATCCGCGGCCAATCCCCGCTCAGCGTGAGCCCGTACTGGACCTTCACCCAGTGCAGGTACTCGGGCTTCCACCCCCGGGGGTAATAGCGCACATGTCCAGCGAGGATCGATGCGTAGCTCGTGTCCTCGTAGGTGCTCTCGTAGGCCTCCTGGGGATCCTGCCACGGGCGGCCCGGTCGGGGATCGCTCAGCCCGATCTGGTTCACCATGACCACGTGCGTCGTCGTCTCCGGGTACGTGGAGGCGAAGCGCGTCGCCACCATGCCGCCCATGGAGTGCCCCACGATGGCCGCCCGCTCGATACCGAGGGCGTCGAGGAGCGCCTTCGTGTTCCTCACCGGCATGTGGAGGTTGTAAGGGATGTCGGGCTTGGAAGAGCGCCCGTAGCCGAGACGGTCGACGGCGAGGACGCGGAAGCCCGCCCGGGTGAGCGCGTCGATGGTCGGCTCGTAGGCCGCGGCGAAGAAGTTCATCCCGTGGAAGAGGACCACCGTGCGCCCGTTGGGCTCGGCGACCGGGGCAACGTCCATATACGCCATCCGGTGGTCTCCACCGTACAGCCGGACGTCGAGGAACTCCACCGGATGTGGATACGGGACGTTGGTGTAGTCCACCGCGGTCGGACCCCAGTCGGCGGGGGGCTCGGCGGGGGGCGGGTCCTGGGCGACGGCATCAGCGGGCAGAGCGGCCCATCCGACCAGGGCGAGGAGGACCGTCGCGGCAGTCGTGCCGGCGAGCCGGCGAGCGTCGTTCCGGAGGGCGGCGGCGAAGCGCGGGACTCGAGGGTCGGTCGGCGGCTTCGGGCGGCCGATGCGCCAAGGGGTGGGTGTCACAGAGGCTCCGCGGTCGAATGGGTGACCTGATGCACTCGACAGTGGAGGGTCGTGGATGTCAATCGCCGGATCCATCGGCGGGCGCGCGGCGCAGCTCCCCCTGAAGTGAGGTGCCGGGCGCGACCGTGTTGAACACCGTGCCGTACTTCTTCACGTTGTCGTGCAGAAGCGCCAGGCGCCGGTCCGGCTCGTCACTATCGACGAGGATCAGGTAGTCGATGCGCTCCATCTTCGGGGGCGCGTCCTGGCGGACCCCGTGCACCTCCACCGTCACGCCGCGTATCTGCAATCCGAGCATCGGCGTAACGCGTTCGATCCCCTTGATGATGCACGCCGAGAGAGCGGCCAGGAGGAGCTCCGCGGGGTTGAAGGCATCGGGCGTCCCCTCGAGGTCGGTGTCCAGCCGGATCTCCGCCGACTTGCACGTGGCGACACTTCCGTGGGCATCGATGCGACGCGCGGTGACGTCGAACGTCAGCTTCTTCGGGGCGTCACTCAT
>JBBDSM010000169.1:0-17331 GCA_040904945.1 Gemmatimonadota bacterium | reverse complement strand
GCGCGCGGTGAGCAAAAGAAGGCGTCCGGCCCCGCTTTGCCACCCCTCGGACGCGCACGTACGTTGCCCGGCACGGTCCGAGACCGTCCAGCCCGCACCCGCCCGGCCCACGGCAAGACAGGAGGCTCCAGACATGCACGCGGCTTCACGACTCCGGCTCCGCATCCCCGCGGGGCTCGCCACCCTCGCGCTTCTCGCGCTCCTCGCGCTTCTGCCGGCGACCCCCGCCGCGGCGTTCCAGGAGGCGTTCCTCCCCATCCGCATGGACTCGGAGACAGGGCACATCCACCTCGAGATCACCCGGCTCGGGGAGGACTTCCTGTACATGGATGCGTTGGCGCAGGGGATCGGCAGCCTGGAGCCGGTCCGGCTGGACCGAGGCGCAACCGGTGACGCCCGTGTGGTCCGGTTCGAGCGTCGCGGTCCGCGTGTTCTTCTGATCCAGCGGAACGTCGGCGTGGTGGCGAGCTCGGGAGACCCCGGCGAGGTCCAGGCGGTAGAGGAGTCGTTCGCGCCTTCGGTCCTGGCTTCGATGCCCATCGTGGAATCGGTGGGCGAGCGGCTCGTGGTCGACGCGACGGACTTTCTGCTCAGCGATGTGACCGACGTCCTCGGCTCGGCGCGCCGGGCCGGGCTGGGGGATCTGAGCCTCGACCGCGACCGCAGCTTCATCGCGGAGGAGCACACGAACGCGTTTCCGATGAACACCGAGATCCGCGCCACCCTCACCTTCGCTTCGGAAAACCCCCACGCGGTCTTCCGTCAGCACGCGCCGGACGGACGCTCGGTCACCGTCCAGCAGCACCACTCGTTCCTGCCGCTCCCCGACCCGCCCCTCGCGCAGCGTCACTACGATCCGCGCACCGGCAACTCGGCGCCTACGGTTCAGGACTACTCGCAGCCGTTCGACGGCGAGTACCGCCTGCGCTCGGTGGCGCGTTGGCGGCTCGTGCCGAGCGATCCGGCGGCTTATCTGCGCGGCGAGCTCACCGAGCCGGTGACGCCCATCGTCATCCACCTCGACCCGGGCATCCCCGAGCCGTACCGCTCCGCGTACCGCGAAGGCGCGCTCTGGTGGAACACAGCGTTCGAGGCGGCCGGATTCCGGGACGCCTTCCAGGTGCGCGACCTCCCCGAGGGCGTGCACCAGATGGACGCGCGCTACTCCGTGCTCCAGGCCGTACATCGCACCGGACCGGGGCCGTCGACCGGGAACAGCTTCCGCCATCCGGGCACCGGCGAGATGCTCCAGGCCATCACGCAGATGGACTCGTACCGGTCGCTCGTGGACTTCAACATCTACGCGGGGCTCCTGCCGGCCTACGACGCCCTCGGCGTCACGCCGCAGCTGACCGCGGAAGAGTTCGCCATGGCCCGGCGCAAGCAGCACACCGCCCACGAGCTCGGGCACGCGATCGGGCTGCCGCACAACCACAGTGCGGCGGCGCAGGGGCGGGCCTCCGTCATGGACTATCCGTTCCCGCTCATCCAGCTTGACGACGGCGTGCTCGACATCTCCGAGGCGTACCGCGACGGCATCGGCTACGGCGACTCGTTGGCTATCCGCTACGCCTACACCTGGTACCCCGACGCCGAGGCGGAGCGTGAAGGGCTGGCCGCCATCGCCCAGGAAGCACTCGACCGTGGACACCGGTTCATCACCGGAGGATACGCGCGCGACCTCGCGGGCTCTCAGCCGGATTCGCACATGTGGTGGGAGGGCGACGAGCCGTTCGAGGCGCTCGAGCGGAGCGTGGCCGTCCGGCGGGTCATTCTCGAGCACTTCGACGAGCGGGCTATCCGCCCCGGCGAGCCGATGGCGTGGCTCAACCACCGGCTGGCGCACGCCTATCTGCACCACCGCTATCAGGTGGAGGCGGTGGTGAAGTACATCGGCGGCATGTGGTTCACCCACGCGCTCCGGGGCGACGGCCAGACGCCGCGCGAGGTGATCGACGCCGCCGAGCAGCGTAGAGCGCTCGACCGGATCGTGGCGGTGCTCGCACCCGAGGAGATCGCGGTGCCGGAGCGGATCGTGGACCTCATCCCCCCGATCCCCGAAGGGTACGACGAGCTCGTTCCGTGGATCCCGTCACCGGGTGGGCCGGCCCTCGACGCGCAGGCCATCGCGAGAAGCTTCTCCCAGGAAGTGGTGGACAACGTGCTGCACCCCGAGCGGGTGGCTCGCGTGGCCGCGTTCCACGCGCGGGACGGGGCGCAGTTGTCGCTCGACGAGCTTCTCGGCACGCTGGTCGACGCGACCTGGGGACGGACCCGGCCGGCCGCGGTGACCGAGCGGGCCTACCTGCGGGGGACGGAGCGCGCCGTGCTGGACGGGATCTTCACCCTGGTCGCCGACGACGACGTGACGTCCGAGGTGAAGAACGCCGCGGAGCGGCATCTGGCCACGCTGGCCGAGGCCCTCGCCGCGGCGCCGGGCCAGGACGCCGAGGAGCAGGCGCAGCGGGACCGTGCCCGGCGCGAGATCGAGCGGTACCTGACCCTGGGCGAGGTGCCGGCGCTCCGCACCGGGGTCATCGAGCTTTACCTTCCCTGGCCGTAGGGGGGCATGGCAGGCGGCAGGCCTGACAGGTAGACACGCAAACCCAGGAGATCACGATGCGTCGGTCCAATCGAGCCATGCGTCCATGCCGCGGGGGTAGCGACGACGCCCCCGGGCGGGGCGGCTTCCTCGTGGCCACGGCGACGATACTCCTGCCCGTGGCGACCGTCTTCCTGGCCGCGTGCGGGGACGCGGGGGCGCCTTCCGTCGATCCCTTCGATCCGGCCGCCGCCGCCGAGGGCCTCCCGCTCGGCCCACCGGCCTTCGACGCGCCGCGCGCCTGGGACGGACCCGGCCTACCCTTCCCGCCCGACGAACACCCCTGGGCCGAGATCCGCGAGGAGCGAATCCGCGACCTGCTCGGGCCGGCGATGGAGCGCGCGGAGGTGGGCGCATGGGTCCTGTTCGCGCGGGAGAACAACAACGATCCGCTCGCGCACCACGTGGGCGCCGAGAACGCGGGAGGCCTCGCGGCGTTCCTCTTCTTCCGGGAGCCCGCGGGCCCGGACGGCGCCGTCGGCGTCCATGCCCTGGCGTTCTCTCCGGGGGGCGAGGCGACCGCGCTCCGTGACGTAGGGCTGCTGGACAGCGTGGCCGTCCTCTCGGGCGAGACGGCGTTCGAGGCCGCCGCGCGCGAGTTACGCGCTCGGAGTCCGTCCACCATCGCGGTGAACAGTTCCGGGCTGGCGGTGGCCGACGGACTCACCCACACGCAGTGGCAGGAGTTCGCCCAGGCGTTGGGGCCAGACTACTTGAACCGGGTCGTGTCGTCCGAGGAGCTCGTCATCCAGTGGCTCTCGGTGAAGACCGACCGCGAGGTCGAGATCCTCAGCCGTGCGGCCGAGATCACCGCGGCGCTCGAGCTCGAAGCCTACGCGCGCATCATCCCCGGCGAGACGACCGACGCCGACGTCGCCCAGTTCCTGAAGCGTCGCATGGCGCAGCTCGGGGTGGGCGATGGCTGGTCGCCGGCCCAGAACCCGAACGTCAACTCCGGGCCCGACCGCGGACACTCGCACGCCACCGACCGCGTCATTCAGCCGGGCGACGTGATCCAGACGGACTTCGGCATCCGCGTCTGGGACATGTGGGTGTCCGACATCCAACGCTTCGCATACGTGCTCGGACCGGGGGAATCGGCTCCGCCCGAGCACATGCAGCGGTACTGGGAGGCAGCAAAGGCGGGGAGCCGAGCCGCATTCGAGGCGATGCGTCCAGGCGCTACCGGGATGGACGTGGACCGCGCCCAACGCGAGGTCATGGACGAAGCCGGGTCCCTCGACGTCTACTGGAACACGGGACACCCGGTCGGCTACTGGGCGCACGACGTGGGGCCATCCATCGGTGGGGCACAACGGGGCCGGTCGCCCTCCCCCCAGGCGCTGAGACCCCTGCTCCCCGGGCAGGTATTCGCGTTCGACGGCTTCTTTTCGTGGTACCTGGACGGCCCCGCGGGCGATGGCTTCCCGGCGGTCGATCCGGACCGGCCGACCAAGCTCATCTCGGTCGAAGAGATGGCCGTCGTGACGGAAGATGGGGCACGGTGGCTCGTTCCCCCGCAGGAGGAGTGGGTGCTGGTCCGGTCGCGCTGAGCCATGGATCTGAACCTCGCCAACTTGCTGTTCGTCCTCCTCGCCGCGTGGACGGGCGGCGCCCTCGCGATGCGCATCGCTGCTGATCGGCATCCTGCTCGGTCCGCCGATTCTGGGTCTTCTCACCGGAGACCCGGCCCTCGCCGTGTTGGCGGAGGTGGGCATTCTGCTCATGATGCTCTACGTCGGCATGGAGATCGAGCCGAAGGAGCTCGGGAAAGCCTCGTGGGGAGGGTTCCTGGCGGCGATCGGCGGCTTCATCACGCCGTTCGTCATGGCGTACTTCGTGGTTCTGCACTTCGGCGGCACGCCGCTCGGCGGCGTTTTCGTCGGGATCGCGGCGGGCGTGACTTCGCTCACGACCAAGTCGCGGATCCTCGTGGATCTCCGCCTGCTCGACACGCGCATCGCGAGCGTCATGATGTCGGGCGCGCTCATCGCGGACACGCTGTCGCTGGTGGTCTTCAGTGGCGGCGAGGCAGATCCGGTGCACTCCGATCTGGAGCTTCGGCCCGGGGACGAGGTGTTGTACCTGACGCGCGACGCATGACGAGCGAGGGGGTGGCGCGCCGCGCCACCCCCTCGAGTATCGGTGTTCCGGCTCCGGCCGCTATGTGCGGACCCGGATGGCCCCGACGCGTCAGTCGTCGAACTCGACCTCGATGAAGCCATCCTCGATCTCGATCTCGAGTTCGAGGATTCGGCCCGTGTCATCGTAGTCCCACGCGGTCAGGTCGATCACGCCGCCCTGCCCGTTCCCGAACCAGAGGTCGGGCCGCACGTCGACGACGAGCTCGCGGTCCCCCACCCCGTCGTCCCCGACCTCGAGTGGCGGAGAGAGGTCCATCTCGATCTCGATCTCCGCGTCGACGAAGACCCGAAACGCAACAGGGTCGGCGCCGTCGGCCTGGAAGGTGCCGGTCACATAGATGCTCGCCTTGTCGGGCCAGTCGGGAATCAGCGCGAGGATCTCGGCGCGGAGCGCCTCGTTGCGGGCGCGATCGTCATCGTCGTCGTCGAGATGCTCGATCTCGAACTCGAGCTCGTCGTACCGGCCGGGCGCCACCGTCGCCTCGAAGGCCGTCACGGGCGCGCCGTCCAGGGGGAGCGCCACGAGGCGCGGCCCAACCTCGAAGTCGGCGCAGGAGATCCCGTCGTCGTCGGAACCGTCGTCATCGGAACCGTCGTCGCAATCGTCGTCCACGGTGTCGAGCTCGACCTCGTCGACGATCATGTAGACCTCGTCGAGGACGAGCGTGCCGTTCGTGCCGTCCAGGGTGACCTGACGAAGCGGGGAACCCGCCGGCACGGATGCTGGAGTGGTGGATGCGGTGGAGACATCGGCCGTGCTGAAGGCGACGGACACGTTGCCCGGGCCGTTCACTCCGAGCCCATCGTCGCAGGCTCCGAGGGACGCTGCCGCGAGCAAGGTCACGAGGGCGGTTCGGGCCCGAGGCGATCGCTGGGCCACCGGTTGTGAGATCTGGGTCTTCATAGGGGTTGTCCGAAGTTCGTGGGTCGAGGAGCCGGAGCGATTCCGGCTCCGCACACCCTCTTCATGCAACCGGCGCGCCAAAGAGCACGAACACATGTAAATACATACCCATCAATGTTTTGCACGTGAGCACCACGATCGTTGAGGGCCGCCTGGTAACACCGTGGCCGCAATTCTGGTACAGGACGACCGTGTACTGCACCATTGTGGTGCGCCTAGCGCATGATCGGCGAGGACTTGACGGACGGCCTCCTTCGGCCCGTTATGCCTGGCATGGAAGACACCCTCACGCAGCATCCCTGGCTGGGACTGATCGGCGCCCTCACGATCCTGGCTGTGCTCGCCTGGGCGGCGAACACGGCCACGCGGCGCGTCTTCATCGCGGTGATCAAGCGCGTCACGAAGCACACCAGGTCCACTTGGGACGACCGGCTCATGGACCGCCGGGTCTTCGACCGACTCGCTCACCTCGCGCCCGCCCTCGTGGTCTACCACGGCATCGGCGTCGCGTTGGGCATTGGTCCAGCCGAGGCGGCGGCCGGCACGGATCCGGAGATCCTGGGCGTAGCCTACTTCCTGGTTCGGCGGGTGGCCGCCGCGTATATGGCGCTTACCGGCGCCCTGGCCTTCGGCGGCTTCCTCTCGGCCATCGACGACATCTACCGCGAGACGTACGCAGAGGCGAACAACCGGCCCATCAAGGGCTACCTGCAGGTGCTGGCGATCTTCGTCTACGTGGCGACCGGTATCCTGATCGTGTCGATCCTGGCCGATCGCTCACCCATCATCTTCCTGTCCGGGCTGGGCGCGCTCACTGCGGTTCTGCTCCTCGTCTTCCGCGACACGATCCTCTCGCTGGTGGCCAGCGTGCAGATCATGTCCAACGACATGATCCGCATCGGCGACTGGGTCGAGATGCCTCAGGCCCACGCCGACGGCGACGTCGTCGACATCGCCCTGCACACGGTTAAGATCCAGAACTGGGACAAGACCTACACGACCATTCCCACGCACAAGTTCATCTCTGAATCGTTCCGGAACTGGCGGGGGATGCAGGAGAGCGGCGGGCGCAGGATCAAGCGGCCGCTGCACATCGACGTGACCTCCGTCCGCTTCCTGACCGACGAAGAGATCGAGAGGCTGGGTCGGTACGAGTTTCTTTCGGGCTACATGCAGGAGAAGCGGAAGGAGCTGGCCGAGGCGAACGCGCGCCGACCGCCCGACGAGCGGGTGATCCCGGAACGTAGGCGGCTCACCAACGTCGGGACGTTCCGTGCGTACGTGCTGCACTACCTGAAGAACCATCCGAAGGTGCATCCGGAGATGACCCTGCTGGTGCGCCAACTGCAGCCCGGTCCCGAAGGGCTCCCGCTCGAGCTCTACTGCTTTACGAACGACACCGTGTGGGCCAACTACGAGAGCATCCAGTCGGACATCTTCGACCATCTGTTCGCGATCATGCCCGAGTTCGGCCTGAGGGCGTATCAGAAGCCGGCGGGAAGTGATCTGGCTCGGGCGGGATCCGGCGGCGCGAGCGCGGCGGCAGCAACGGACTGACGCGGCCACCCCGTTCACCACGCCCTCGTGTCCGGCTTGTCCGGGCGCGACGCCCGCCCTACCTTGACCTTTGGTCCATGAGGGCAGTTGATTCTCCTATCCGAGCTGAGAGATGGGAGTAGATCGCGCCCTGCACGTGCGACTCCCCTCGCGAGTCGTGCCTTCGGTCGTCCATCGGCCCGACCACTTCGTCGTGACTCGATGTCGCATCGTTCCGCGACCCCAAGCTCCAATCAAGGATATTGATGTCCATTCAAAAACCGTCCATGACCCGAACCGCCAGTCCCCCCTCCCGGCAAGAGTTCGGTGAGAACCCCGTGGAGACGCGGGCGACCGACAACTACCCCCAGGAATACGTCAAGAGCTTCGTCCAGAAGTGGGATGAGCTCATCGACTGGGAGAGTCGAGCCGAGTCGGAAGGCGACTTCTTCATCGACGTGCTCCGGGAGCACGACGTCACAAAGGTGCTCGATGTCGCCACGGGCACGGGCTTTCACTCCGTCCGTCTGCTCGACGCGGGCTTCGAGGTCGTAAGCGCCGACGGCAGTCAGGAAATGCTCGTCCAGGCGTTCGAGAACGCTATCCGACACGGATACGTACTGCGGGCGGTGCAAGCGGACTGGCGCTGGTTGAACCGTGACGTACACGGCGAATACGATGCGATCATCTGCCTGGGCAACTCGTTCACGCACATGTTCTCCGAACGCGATCGCCGCAAGGCCCTCGCCGAGTACTATGCGATGCTCAAGCACGACGGGATCCTGATTCTCGATCAGCGCAACTACGACCGCATCCTCGACGAAGGGTTCTCGAGCAAGCACACCTACTACTACTGCGGTGAGAGCGTTCGCGCCGAGCCGGAGCACATGGACGAGGGGCTGGCCCGCTTCCGGTACGACTTCCCCGACGGGTCTTCGTACCATCTCAACATGTTCCCCCTTCGTCGGGATTACGTACGTCGGCTGATGCAAGAAGTCGGCTTCCAGCGCATCGATACGTACGGGGACTTCCAGGAGACCTACAAGGACGAGAAGCCGGATTTCTTCATTCACGTCGCGCAGAAATCCTATGACTCGCTCGCACCCGAATCGGAAGGCGATGGCCATGAGTGACGGATACTCGACCGCCGTCGACACGGCCCGTGAGTACTACAACAGCGAAGACGCGGACAACTTCTACTCGATGATCTGGGGTGGTGAAGACATCCACATCGGGTGGTACCGGTCCGACGACGAGCCCATCCGGGACGCGAGCCGACGCACCGTCGAGCAGATGGCGAACCGGCTGGCCGACACGCTCACGGCCGACTCACGGGTCCTGGATCTCGGAGCGGGCTACGGCGGCGCGGCGAGGTACCTGGTTCAGCGGTTCGGATGCCACGTGACGGCGCTCAACCTGAGCGAAGCCGAGAACGATCGGAACCGGACGTTGAACATCGCCGACGGATTGGACGACCGCATCGACGTCGTGGACGGCAGCTTCGAGGACATCCCGTACGACGACGACAGCTTCGACGTCGTATGGTCCCAGGACGCGATTCTGCACAGTGGAAACCGTCCGAAGGTGCTCGCGGAAACCGCTAGGGTGCTGAAATCGGGGGGTCACTTCATTTTCACCGACCCGATGCAGGCCGACGACTGTCCCGAGGGTGTCCTGGAGCCGATCCTGGATCGCATCCACCTCGAGACGCTGGGCTCGCCCGGCTTCTACCGCTCCGAAGCCACTTCGCTCGGCATGGAGTTCGTGGACTTCGAGGACGCGACCGAACAACTCCAGAGGCATTACAGCCGGGTCCTGGAAGAGACCGTCGCTCGTGAGTCCGAGATCGCGGATGCGATCTCGCCCGAGTATATCGAGCGCATGAAGGCCGGCTTGGGGCACTGGATCGAGGGAGGGCGCCGGGGTCATCTGGCTTGGGGCATCTTCCACTTCCGCAAGCCGTAGCGGGCCAAGGCGGCGCTTCTACGCCGCCTTGTCCGTGCGCCGCCGCCGCCGTACCGCCACCCGGGCCCGCCTTCGCATGCGGCCGAGCTCACGAAAGCTGATCAGGCGTCGGTTTTGTTCGTCCCAAAGCGCACGACCGAGGAGGTGCAGCGTATCCGCCGGTCGTACCTTCGTCACGACGTGAAACTCGGGATTCTCGTCGTGAACCTGCTGGAGACGGTAGTTCGGAATGCGCGGGCTCATGTGGTGCACGTGGTGCACACCGATGCTGGCGGTGATCCACTGGAGCGGCTTCGGTAGCACGAGGTACGAGCTCCCGTAGAGCGACGCGTCGTAGTAGTCCCACGTGTCATGACGGTCCCAATAGGTATGCTCGAACTGGTGCTGCACGTAGAACAGCCAGATGCCGGCGCTGGTGGCGAACAACCAGATCGGGAACTGCACGAGCAGGAAGCGCTCGAATCCGATCGTTGACCACACGAGCACGCCTATGCCTACCAGGGCCGCGTTGGTCCACCAGATGCTCCGCCACGCTGCTTTCCAATTCCGTGGGATATCCGCTGGATACCGATGCTTTACGAGGAACTGGTAGATCGGCCCGACGACGAAGAGCACCAGTGGATTCCGGTACATGCGGTAGCGGAGCCGCTTGGCCCGCGGCCACGACATGTACTCCGCGACGGTGTGCGTCTGGATGTCGCCGAACCCACGGAAGTCGAGGTCGCCGGAGTGCGCGTGGTGATGCGCGTGGGTGCGCTTCCAGTAGTCGTACGGGGTGAGGAGGAGCACGCCGATGGACCTACCGACCCAATCGCGCGCGCGGCGCGAGTGGAAGAACGACCCGTGCCCGCAGTCGTGCTGGATCATGAACAGCCGCATGAGGAAGCCGGCGGCGGGGACCGTGAGCAGGAGGGTCAGCCAGTAGCCGACCTGCAGACTCTGGAACGCGGCATACCAGAACAGGGCGAAGCCACCGGCCGTCGTGACGAGCTGGACGACGCTCCGGCGGGTATCGGGACCTCGGTACGACTCGAGGATGCGGTTCCATTGCTCGACTTTGGCACGGTCAGGCTTGGAGTGGGTCGTCACGGTTCTAGCTAGGGTTCGGCGGCACGAGGGTCGGACGAATCGGGACGAATGATAACGGCGCGAGAGCGCTCTGGGCATCCGGGTTGCACCCTCCGAGCCATCGTGCTTGAATTGCCTGCACGCCACGTTGGGCGTGCGCCCGCAGCATGTCTCCAATCTCGGGAGCTTCGCACAGAATGCGCTCTGGCGCGCCTGACCCGGAAATCACGCGACTCCTGGTGTCCGCAGGGAGTGGCGACGCTTCGGCGCTGAACCGACTGGTCCCGCTCATCTACGACGACTTACGCGCGATCGCGCACAGGCGGATCAGCCTGGAACGGAAAGGACACACGCTCAACACCACCGCGGTCGTGCACGAAGCCTACGTGCGCCTGGTCGAAGGGGAGCAACCGGAATGGCGCGACCGCGTCCATTTCTTCGCTGTAGCCAGTAAGGTCATGCGTCACATCCTCATCGACTACGCGCGCCTGAAGCGGGCGAGCAAGCGGGGGGGAGGAGCCGTCCCGGTGACGCTGCACGACGAGCACGCTGGAGAGGAGCAGGGTGTCCTCGACGTGCTCGAGCTCAACGACGTGCTCGAGAAGCTGGCCCAGCACGATCCAAGGCTCGAGCAGGTCGTCGAGTGTCGCTTCTTCGGGGGCATGAGCATGGAGGAAACAGCAGAAGCCATGGGTGTGTCCGTCCGTACCGCCACACGGGACTGGCGCAGGGCTCGCGCGTACCTCTACGACGCGCTCCGTCCGTGAGCGAAGGAGAGCGGGATCCGGACGAGGGTCGCCGCGGGTATGCTCGGCCAGCGCAGGCTCATTGGGCAGAGATCGACGCGCTCTTCAGCCAGGCCCTGGATCTGCCACCGACCGAACGCGAGGCACTTCTCGCCGAGTCGACCGACAACGAAGACGTCCGACGGGAAGTACGACGGCTTCTCGCGGCAGACCACGCTGCGGAAGGCTTTCTGGAGGGGCCGCTCGACACACGATCGATCGGAACGTTGGAAGACGCGCTGGCGATGTCGGACGGCGCGCCACCGGAGGAGTTGGACCGGAGCGGCCAGGAGCTCGGTCCCTATCGTCTGATCCGCCGTATCGCGCGAGGCGGAATGGCGTCGGTCTACCTCGGGGAGCGGTCCGACGGCGCCTGGAGCCAGCAGGTGGCGGTGAAGGTCATAAGGCGTGGCCTGGACACCGAGGACGTGCTCGCGCGCTTCCGAGCCGAGCGGCAGATCCTGTCGTCGCTATCCCACCCCAACGTCGGGCGGCTGCTCGACGGCGGCGCGACCCCCGACGGCCAGCCGTATCTGGTGATGGAGCACGTCGACGGCCTGCCGGTCACGGACTACTGCGACGAGGCAAAGATCGCCATCGACGAGAGGCTTCGGCTGTTCGTTCAGGTCGGCGAAGCGGTGGCGCACGCCCACCGCAGCCTCGTGATCCACAGGGACATCAAGCCCTCGAACATTCTCGTCACGGCGGAGGGGACCGCCAAGCTGCTCGACTTCGGCATCGCGAAGCTCCTCGACCCGGGGCAATGGCCCGCGCCCGAACACAGGACCCGCACCGGCGTCCGTCTCATGACCCCGGAGTACGCCAGCCCGGAGCAGATGACGGGCGCACCCGTCACGACGGCGTCGGACGTATTCCAGCTCGGAGTGCTGCTTTTCCGCCTCCTCACGGGCGTCTCGCCCTTCGATGATCCGGATGCGTCGCCACGCGCACGCATGCCGCGCGAGGTCGACGCCCTCACACCCCACCCGAGCACCGTGTTGCGCCGAACGAGCGAGGCGCGCCTGCAAGAGATCGCGGCCGCCCGGTCCACGACGCCCGACGCCCTGACTCGAGCGCTCACCGGTGAGCTCGAGAGCATCGTGTTGAAAGCGACCGACGCCGACCCCGAGCGGCGATACCGGTCGGCCGGAGCGATGATCGACGACGTGCAACGGTATCTGTCGGGGCATCCGGTGGAGGCACGCCCGGCGGGCGCGATCTACCGTACGCGGAAGTTTCTGGGGCGCCACCGATGGGTGGGTCCCGCCGCGGCGCTGGTCGTTCTGTCCGGGGCCGGGTACGTGACCACGGTGCTCCGCCACAACACCGCGCTGGAGCAGGAACGGAGCCGAGCCCAGCTCGAAGCACGCACGGCTCAGTCGGTGACCGACTTCGTAGTGGGCCTCTTCGGCGCCACGGACCCCTACGAAGGCGGCCGGGCCGAGACCCCGGCCCGCGAGTTGCTCGACCAGGGAGCCGACCTGGTGCTGACGGGCTCCTGGGAGAGCCCCGAAGTCTACACGCGGCTGGTCGCGGCTGTGGGTCAGGCCTACAGCGATCTCGATCTTCACGGCGAGGCCGTGGCGTTCTTGCAGGCGTCGCTGGACGCTCAGGTGATCCCACCCTCGGACCGCCTGTCTCTGGAATCGATGCTCGGGTACAGCCTGGTCAACGCAGGACGCCATACCGACGGCATCGCAGTGCTCGAAGGCACGACTCGGTCACGGGCCGCGTTGGGTGACACGCTTTCCAACGAACACCTGCGAGATCTGATGATGATCTCGACGGCGCTCTTCCTGGAGGGCGAAGGGGAGGCGGCGCTTAGGGCGTCCGACCGTTGGCTCGACCGGGTGCGGGCGCTCGAAGACGCCCCTGACGAGATCACCCTGTCGGCGCTGGACAGGATATTCCATCTGGCGATGGGGGATCTGAGCTACGAGCGGGCGCAGCGGCTGGCCGAGGAGAAGCTCGACTACGCCCACGCCGCCTACCCGGACACGACTCCGGTCGTGGCGCACGCTTATGAAGACCTCGCGTCCTCGATGGTGCGGGAGGGGCGCTACCGCGAAGCGCTCGAGCCGGCGAGCAAGGCGGCTGAGCTGACGTCCGCCATCTTCGGCCCGGACCATCTGACGAGCACCTACGCTACCGAGACCCTCGCATCGATCCACCTCGAGCTGGGAGAGCCCTCGGAGGCACTCGCGATTCAACGCGACGTGGTCAGCACGAGGATCCGGGTGCTCGGTGAAGAGCACGTCATCATCCCCATGACCCGACACAACCTGGCGCGGGCACTCCGGGCTGCCGGGTTCCCCGACGAAGCGGAGCCGCATCTCGAGTGGGCTATCGAGCACACCGCGGCCGCCTACGGCATGGAAAGTCGCCTGACCACGGTCATGTTGGAGGAGATGGGCCGCCTGCGCATGGACCAGGGCAGCCTCGACGAAGCCGAGCGTCTGCTCGAGCAGGTCGGTGCGCGGCATGCCGTCTCCTACGACGCGACCGACATGCGGCGCGTGGTCTGGGCGGTCAGCATGGCCGAGCTCCGCGACCGTCAGCAGCGCACGGACGAGGCGAGGGCGCTGCTACTCGAGTCCGCCGAGGCGCTGCGTGCCGCCGGCATGACCGAGCACGCGCTGTTCAGGCGGGTGAGCGAAGCGCTCGACAGGATCACTGCTCGCTGAGTGGGGCAGGGAGACGAGTGGGAGCCACGGGTCGGGCCACGTCGACCGCGACCGTCAGCTCAGGGAGATCACCACCTGGATCCTGACCTCCTGCCCCGCCGTCGCCGTCACCGGAGTGTCCAGCGTCCGCTCGGTGATGAGGCCCCAGGAAGGCGTCTCCTGAGTGCATGCCTCAGGTGTCACCGAGTTGGCGCAGCGCTGAAGCCCGGTAGCCACGCCGCTGATGGTCAAGGAGCCGTCGTCATTGCTGCGCGTCGACTCCACGACCAGGGCCCCTGCATTCTCGCCGGTGGTCGGCAACGTGACCTGGTCACCCGACACCACCGGGAAACATCCCCCCTGAGCATACTGCTCGAAGAGAGTACACGTCACCGTTCCACCCGATGACTCGAACTCGGCGTCCAGCCCGATGAGCCAGGATCCGGCGCTCTGGGCTCCGGCCATGACGCTGAGGAGTCGCTCTGCCCCTCCGGACGTCAGCGCGTTGCGGAACTCGTGACGCTCCACGAGGGCATCTCCGTCCCATATCTCCACGGTCCACTCGCCATGGACCTGGATTCCCTCCACGGGCGCCTCCTGAGCCGCGACGATCCCGGGGGCGGTAAGAAGGGCGGCCATGAGCACCGTTGCGTATCGTAGCTTCCTCATAATGTCTCCTCTGGACGATTTGTTGCTGGATGATCTGTGCTGAATACGTGCTGGCTTCACCCTCCCCCCTCGGGGGCGGATCCGCCCCCGTCACTGACACCGATCGACTCCTCCACGCGAAGCAGGATGGGCGAGCCTAAAGGCTCATCCGGCGGGACCTCGAATCCCGGCCCATCCTCGACGGAGATCGCTTCGTTGACCGTCACCTCGACGGGCGTGGAGCCCATCACGACGGTGATGGTGGCCAGGTCTGAATTTCCGTCCGAATCCATGACGGCGGCGGTGATCTCATGGGCTCCCGGACTCAGGAGCCAGGAGACGTTGGACCCCGAGCTCAAGAATCCGTCGAGGTCGGAGAACCATCGGATGGCGAAGAGGGAGCCGTCCTCCGGATCCGTCGCCAGTCCTTCGAAGTACACCCGCGCTCCCTCCTGGTAGACGGCCCCGTCCCCAGGCGCTTCGATGGACAGTGTCGGCGGCGAGCCCGCGCAGGCCGGGATGGACCGGAAGCCCATCCCCTGATCACCCGCGCCGCTCTGAGCCCGGGGATTGGTGGCGATCCCGGCGGGAGAAAGGTCGAAGAGCGCTTCGCCGATCCCGTCGTAGCCCCGGATGCTGCTGGCCAGGAAGGCTCCGGTCGCGGGGTTCCAGGTCAGCGATCCCGCGACACCCACGGAAACCGGCAGGCCCGACGGGTCCGTGATCTGCATCGACTGGAGGACGTCCCCGTTCGCGGGGTCGATCTCGACCAGCCGCACGAACAGGTCGATGGTCAGCTCGAAGCCGAACAGCCGACCGTCCGGTGTGAAGTCAGCGCCTCCGACCCGGACGGGCAACCCGTCCCGCACGATGGTGAGCGGCCGTCCGGCCTCGCCCATGTCGATCCGAAAGAGCTGGTCGTCGGTGAAGCCGAAGAGGACGCCGTCCGCCCGTGCGGCGAGGGCCCCGATCTGATTCACGCTCGAGTAGCTTCCGAGGGAAGTCCCCTCCCCGGTACAGATGTCCACGGACACCAGCTCGCGGGAGGGAGAGTTGTTCCAGACCAGGACCTCCTCGGAGGCGGGCATGATCGCCATCGCCACCGGGGTGTCGAAGCTGGAGCCGAGTCTGGTCCCGATCTGGACCGAGCCGCCCGTCACAGGTTCGATCCGGTGGAGCGCGTCGGTACCGGAGTCGACGCCGTAGAGCGTGCCGGCGGATAGGGTGCCCACACCCACCGTGACCGTGGCCGACACGGTTCCGCCACCGGAGATCGCCACCGCGGCCGTCACGGTGTGAGCGCCTGGAGAAAGGACGGCGCTGATGGACGGGCCGGTCCCCAACGGACCGTCCAGATTCGAGCTCCATGCGATCTGGCCGCTGACGTCCGTGCCATCCGCGTCCGACGCCGAAGCCATGAAGACAATGGAACCACCCTCCTGCACGGTGGTGCCCGCGTCGGGCGCCGTGATGAGGACCGTGGCCGCCTCCTCGGTCACCACCGCGTCGCTCAGCGTGAGACTCTCAGAGACGACGATATCCAACATGCTCACCGAATCGGCGCGAACCGTCTCGGTAAGCGAGAGGGCCTCTTCGACACGCACGTCGAGGATGTCGGGAAACGATGTGCCTGCCGCGTCGCCGAGGGTGAGCTCCTCGACCACGCGTACGGTGACGTCCGCCGAGTCCCGCCAGGTCACGATCAGCTCGACTCCGAAGGGCGTGAGGTCGTCCCCGGTCCATATCCGCGTTCCTGCCGCCCCTTCATTGGAGAAGATCCCTACCGAATCCGGCAGCCACGTTCCCCGCTCCACACCCGGCGGGATCAGGAGCGAGCAGCGCCAGACTCCGTCGAGAGCGTTCCCTTCGTCGGGCTTGCGTGCCAGGCAGCGGACGCGATCCGCGCCCGAGGGGCTGGCCAGCACGACGGTCGCAGAGTCCACCGCGTACCCACTCTCGCCCTGCACCGAAGCCTCCACCGTCGCGGTATCCGTCGAGACATCCACGGAGTCGGGGGTAAAGGCCACATCGCCGAGCACCGGAGGCGCGATCTCCCCCGGGTCCTCGGGACCGGTACTCGAATCTCCGCACGCGACGAACCCAGCGAGCACGGTGGCGCTCGCCAGAAGAAAGCGGGTTGTCAGATGAGTTCGGCGCACGACTGAACCTGTGGCCACGAGAATCGCGAGGAAGGCTCTATGTCGGGGTAAGCGTAAAGTGGAGCTGCTTTCGGCCAAACCGTGTCGAGCGCCGGAGCTTGCCTCGGCATCCCGCAGGCTTTTCTATCCGGGGTGAGTCGGCCCAACACGAGCTTCGCCGACGCCCCCAGCCACGCCACGAGCCACGAGAACATCCATGCTCCGATTGACCCTTCTGACGCTCCTTCTCGCCGTCCCGACCGGCATCACCGCCCAGGCGTCCGCCGGGTTCATGCCCGACCGGATCACCTACAGCCCCGATGTCGTCACCCCAGCGGAAGCGTTCGGCCATGAGCTGGGCGAGCGGCCCGTCCGCTACGGCCAGATCATCTCGTACTTCGAGGAGATCACCGCAAGCTCGGATCGGGTCGCCATGGACACCCTCGGCCACTCGGTGGAGGGCCGGCCCATCGTGCGGCTCACGGTGACCTCGCCGGGGAACCACGCGCGCCTGGACGAGATCCAGGCCCGGCACCTCGCGGCGAGCGCCGGCGATGCGGGGGGCACGGACGGCGACCTGCCCGTCGTCGTATGGCTCGGATTCGGGGTCCACGGAGCGGAAGCGGCGGGCCTGGAGGCTTCCGCACCACTCCTCCACCACATGGCGGCGGGACAGGGACCCGAGATGGACCGCGTCCTGGACAACAGCGTGCTGCTCATCGTCGCCGCCCTGAACCCCGACGGGCACGCGCGCCGCATCGATCACTCGCTGAGCTTCACGTCGGAGACGGTCGTCCGGAACGGAGACCACGCGGGGCACGATCTGTGGACGAGCCAGCGTGCGAACCACTACGGATTCGACCTGAACCGGCAGTGGC